>CAZKPV010000135.1:0-5128 GCA_964554735.1 uncultured Clostridia bacterium | reverse complement strand
ACGGTTGTCCACAACTTCCGCAAGTAATTCAATAGTTGTTTTGGTTTGGCTTCGCAATTGTAAATAATTTTTAAACCCGTTATGCGCCAGTGCAAGCGGCGGCAATATTAAAACTACGCTCCACGGTTCGGTTGTGTACAGTATTGTCATGAGGAAACCCATGGGTGCAAGGGAAGCCAGAAACAGCCCCATCATCCCCAGATCCATTTTTATAACATCAAGCAAGTGTATTCGGCTAGATAAGGAAACTATAACGGAAACAAGTGTAAAGTTAACCAGAATATAGGTTAGGGCGGCTAATATAAAGGGGATTATATAATTATTTATTGATGTAATTGCTATCCCCGGGGGACTAAAAAAATTATAAACTAGACCTGTGGCCAGAAGGGTTATGGAATATTGGGCGGTATTAAATGTCATTTTGTCCCAGCCGCGTTTTCCTATTAAATCCGCAAGGGCACTCCCAATGCCGGCTATGGTTATGCTAAACCAGGTGCCAAAGATCATTACAACGGCCAAGTTTAATGCAAATGAAAGGGAAACTTGTCCTTTTGTGTTTAGCGAAACAGGGCGAACCTCAATGGCTGTAAATAAAAATATTGAGATGATATACAGGTAGTACGAATCGGGTTTAAATTTAGTCAAGGAAAACAGCAAAATGCTAATTCCGGAAATTACAATCAGACCAAAATACGATTTAAAGAGAATCTTATGCCAATTCAAATTTATGCCCCCAGGTATTATGTTTTTAAAATGTGTCGGATAGGCCTTATGTAATTTTTTTCTATTATAGCATTGTTAAAAAATTGTTTCAAGGAAGATTTTACATATTTAGTTAATGCTTTGTACGGACCGAATAAAAAGGGGAGTTTTAGTGTAACGGCGGCCATTTGTTTCCTTTGGATTTAAATGTTGGACTAATTTAGGGATTATAAAGGAAAAAATGTACTTTTGTAGAAAGCTGTAGTATTTGGGGGCTTTTCTAAGAGGTATTTTGAATGTGTAGATATCTATTAAATCGTTTACTTACTTCTGTTTTGACTCTATGGCTAGTTATAACAATAACTTTTATTTTAATGCACGCCATTCCTGGGGGACCTTTTACCCGGGAGAGAGTGCTGCCGACATCGATAAAGGCAAATATCGAGGAGCGCTACCATTTAAATGACCCCTTATGGAAGCAGTACTGCGATTATTTGAGAAATCTCGCCAAGGGTGATTTAGGCCCTTCGTATAAATATCCCGGCCTGACCGTTAACAAAATAATTGCAAATGGTTTTCCGGTTTCCGTGCGGCTTGGTCTTGTATCCTTGGCAATAATGCTTTTGATAGGCATACCGGCGGGCGTTATATCGGCCCTTAAACAGAATAAATGGCCGGATCACCTAGCCATGTTTTTTACAACCCTAGGGATTGCCCTTCCAAATTTCGTTTTGGCAACATTGCTGATCTATGTGGTTGGTGTCAAGCTGGCTTGGTTACCTACTTCCCGGTGGACATCCTGGAAAAGTGTAGTCCTTCCGGCGATAGCCCTTTCCGGCTACTTCACCGCCTACATTGCACGTCTGACTAGGACAAGCATGATAGAAGTATTGCAACAGGACTATATCAGGGCCGCAAGGGCCAGGGGCTTGCCGGAAGGTATTGTGGTTTATAAACATGCCTTGAAAAATGCCTTAATACCTGTGATAACTTACCTGGGACCGATAACTGCCGGGGTCCTAACGGGATCATTTGTTGTCGAAAAAATTTTTGCCATACCGGGGTTGGGCTATCATTTTGTTACCAGTATTGGAAACCGTGATTATACGACAATTTTGGGTGTGACCGTTTTCTATGCCGCCTTTTTGGTGGCCATGAACCTAGTAGTCGACATAGTATACGGTATTGTTGACCCCCGTATTCGGTTGGGAAGGTAGGGTGGTAGGTCATGCCGGGTTGTCAAGTACCGAAATTGCCTCCGGGCAGTTTCGAACCCTTGCCAGTTGGCCTAAATGAAAATACCCGTGTGCGTGAAGATCAAACTTCGGGCTATTGGCGGGATGCCTGGTTGAGGCTAAGACAGGACAAAAGGGCTATGTTTGGGTTTTACACTATCATAGTTATCATTTTGTTGGCCGTTGTGGGACCATTTATTTCGCCATATTCCTATTCTGATCAGTTTTTAGATAAACAGGGCTTGGGTCCCTGTAGGGAATTTTGGTTTGGGACTGATATACTTGGCCGTGATGTGCTTGTCAGGACTCTTTGTGGGGCAAGGATATCCCTTGCGGTAGGGTTTATGGTCGCAATAATAAATCTTACCATCGGTGTTTTGTATGGCGGAATAGCGGGGCTGTCCGGTGGCAGAACGGATAATGTAATGATGCGTGTTGTCGATATCTTTTACTCGGTTCCATTGATTTTGTATGTTGTACTGTTGATGGTGGCCCTGGGGCCCGGGTTAAAAAGTATTTTTGTGGCTTTGGGTGCAATCTATTGGGTCGAAATGGCACGAATTGTGAGGGGACAGGTGCTAATTTTAAAGGAGCAGGAGTTTATTTTGGCGGCGCGTGCACTAGGTGCAAGTACCGGCAGAATCCTTTTTCGCCACTTGATCCCCAACTGTATGGGACCCATTATTGTTACAGTATCAATGAATATTCCCTTGGCAATATTTACGGAAGCGTTTTTGAGTTTTCTGGGTTTGGGGGTGTCTGCACCCATGGCTAGTTGGGGGGTTCTTGCCTCCAATGGCCTGGTATCAATTAGAACATTACCCCATGTTCTGTTTTTTCCGGCGGCGGCCATATCGGTTACCATGATGGCTTTCAGTTTCCTGGGTGACGGCTTGAGAGATGCCCTGGACCCAAAATACAGTATTTAGAGGCGATTTTTACCGTGGCTAACATACTTGAGGTAACTGATTTAAAGATATCCTTTCCTTTACCCGACGGCGAGGTTAGGGCTATTGATGGGATTAGCTTTTATGTAAAACCACGTGAAACCCTTGGTATCGTAGGGGAATCCGGAAGCGGCAAAAGCGTAACTGCTTTGTCAATTATGAATTTGCTACCGTTATCCAGTGTGGTCCGGGGAGGTTCGGTGGTCTTTGACGGCCGGGAACTGATTGATTTACCGGAAAAAGAAATGCAAAAAATTAGGGGAAACAAAATAGGTATGGTTTTTCAGGAACCCATGACCTCCTTGAATCCCGTTTTAACTATAGGAAGCCAGATTATTGAAACCCTTGTACACCACCAGAGGCTTGGCTATCATCAGGCCAGGAAAATAGCAGTTGAGATGCTTGGTATGGTTGGGATACCCGACCCCCGGAAGAGGATAAACAATTATCCACACCAATTCAGCGGAGGTATGAGGCAAAGGGTGATGATTGCCATGGCCCTTTGTTGCAAACCGATGCTCTTAATTGCGGATGAACCAACCACCGCCTTGGATGTTACTATTCAGGCGCAGATTATTGGTCTCATGCATAATCTCAAGGGGGAAACAGATACATCATTCATACTTATTACCCATGATTTAAGCCTGATAGCGGAAACTTGCAGTAGGGTCCTTGTTATGTATGCGGGCAATATCGTCGAGGAAGGACCGGTTGTAGACATCTTTTATAGACCCAAACACCCCTACACACAGGCTTTGTTAAGGGCCATACCTGATGTTTCCCAAAAGAAAGGCGGAAGGTTAAGGGCAATTCGCGGATGTCCGCCCAATCTCCCCGTAGGGACTGGGGGTTGTGCTTTTTGTATGCGTTGCGATAAAGCCATGCTAGTATGCACAAGGTTAAAACCGCCATTTTTCAGGGTCGGTAACGGACACAAGTCGGCTTGTTGGCTCCTACATCCTGATGCCCCGGGGATAGGGGGGAGGGCTAACTGTGGGTAATGGCAAAATTTTAGTGCAGGTTGAAGATTTGAAAAAACATTTTATAACAAGGGACGGTTTTTTAGGCTCCAGGAGACAGGTTTTAAGGGCATTGGACGGTGTAACCCTAACAATTAACAAGGGTGAAACTGTGGGTTTGGTTGGTGAAAGTGGTTGTGGCAAGACCACCCTGGGCAGAACAGTTTTAAAACTTTACAATGCTACTGGGGGGAAAATCGTATTTGACGGCCACGATATCACCGACCTGACCGACAGACAAATGTTTCCCTATCGTAGGCGTATGCAAATGGTATTTCAAGACCCCTATGCCTCCCTTGATGCACGTATGTCGGTTTTTGATATTTTAGCTGAGCCTTTAGAAATACATAGGATTTCCAACGGGAAAAAAGGGGACATTATCAATACATTGCTTGTTAGGGTGGGTTTAAGCCCAAAACATGCCAACCGATACCCCCATGAATTTAGCGGGGGGGAACGGCAGCGTATAGGAATAGCAAGGGCCCTAGCCGTACGGCCGGAATTCATTGTCTGCGATGAACCCATCTCCGCACTGGATGTTTCTATACAGGCTCAGATTGTAAATCTACTCATGGAGTTGCAGGACGAGTTGAGGCTAGCCTATTTATTTATTGCTCATGACCTTACAATAACAAGATACATATCCGATAGGATTGGTGTTATGTATTTGGGAAAACTTGTGGAATTGGCGGGCAGCAGCCAGTTATATGAAAATCCTTTACACCCCTACACAAATGCACTTTTTTCATCGGCACCAGTGCCGGATCCCGGCCTGGCCGGAAACACAAAAAAATCAGTGCTTGAAGGTGATGTGCCGAGTCCCTTGAACACTCCTGCCGGTTGCCGGTTTAGGACAAGGTGTTGTTACGCCAAGGACTTGTGTAGGGAGAGGGAGCCTGTTCTCAGGGAGGTTGGCAACCGTCACCTAGTGGCGTGTCATTTAGTTAACTAATATCAAAACAGAGGAGGTTTAAAGGTGAGTGAAATTAAGGCAGGGAAAAGGCTCATGGCTGTCTTGTTATTCATTTTATTAATTGTCTTTTTGGCAGTAGGATGTAATGGTACCCAAGGGTCTGATTTGGAAAACTTCATCAGACATAACCACGGGCAGGAACCCGAAAGTATCGACCCGGCCTTACGCATTACCGTTGATGGCGGCACAGTGGTCCTGGCCTGTTTTGAAGGTTTGACCATGCACCCTTATCACTTGAGGTGGTACCGCTAC
>CAZKPV010000134.1:0-5349 GCA_964554735.1 uncultured Clostridia bacterium | reverse complement strand
CGATTTGAGCTATGTTATCAAAGGGGGGAGGTAATAAGTGGGGATCTACGATTCATTTAAGATAAGTGGGTCGGGTCTGACCGCGGAGCGCCTAAGGCTACAGCTGATATCCAACAATATAGCCAACATGAGCAGCACGCGAACCGGTAGGGGCGGCCCTTACCGCAAACAGGTGCCCATATTTGCCGAGCGACTTCAAAAAACAATGGGCACGGGCGGCAAGCGCACCAACCAAGGGCAAGGGGTGGAGGTCAAAGCTATAGTCGAAGATGGCCGAGAGCCAAAAATGGTATACGACCCCGACCACCCGGAGGCCGGAGAGGACGGTTATGTTGCCTACCCGAACATTGAAGTGGCTGATGAAATGGTTAACATGATAACAGCTGTCAGAGCCTATGGGGCAAATGTAACCGCCTTAGATGCAGCAAAGGATATAATAGGTAGGGCCCTCGAAATCGGGCGCAGCTAACGCAAGGCGCACAGCCCGCGCTAGGCGCACGACCCGCGCAAGGCGCACAGCCCGCGCAAAGCGCACAGCCCGCGCAAAGCGCACAGCCCGCGCAAGGCGCACGGCCCGCGCACAGCTCGCGCAAGGCGCACGGCCCGCGCAAGGCGCACGGCCCGCGTAACATGGGCACACACAGGGAACAGGGGGGATAGCAAAGTTGATTGAACTAAACAGCTTGCCGGTTACAGGAAGCTCCCTAACGACTGCCAAGGATAGCCTAGGTTCCGGCAAAGCAGTTGGCGGCGGTGTAGATACCTTTGCCGAACAGTTAAAAACCGCACTGGACAAGGTTAATGCCTCGCAGGTACAGGCAAACGAAGTTACAAAACAGTTCCTTGCGGGGGAGATACAGGACGTACACCAAGTGATGATCGCGATGCAGGAAGCACGGCTGACCATGCAGTTGGCCGTTGAGGTAAGAAGTAAAATAATAGAGGCATACCAGGAAATTTCACGTATGCAGGTGTAGGTAGTTATTTTGACCTTCGCCAACAACAACGCAATATAGACAAACTAGAAAAAGGCAAACTTATCGAAAGGTAAGGACGCAAAGCCATGGGTCTAACATTTCTGGAAGGTTAAAGCCAGAAACTAAGACAGCCGGTTGCCTGGGAAAACAAAGAGCGTCCTTACGGAGGCTTTTTTTGTTTCCAATAGACACACTGAGGTGGTTAAATGAATCCGCTGGCCGCGGTACAGAAACGCTGGTTATCCCTTAGCCAGACCCAAAAAATAATCGCAATACTGATCTGTGCACTGCTCATGGCAACTGTATTCTTCTTTTCAACAAGAATTTCGCAGACCAAATATGTGCCCCTGTTTTCTGGCTTGCAGCCCCAAGAGGCCGGCGGCATCATGGAACAACTGAAAACCATGAAGGTGCCTTACAAGTTGGAAAACAACGGCGAAACCCTCATGGTGCCAGAGGATGATGTTTACGAGGTGCGGGCGGAGCTGGCCAGTTCCGGTGCACTTCAGGGGGGCCCCGGATTCGAGTTGTTCGACCAAAGCAACCTCGGCGTGACGGATTTCGAACAAAAGGTTGACTACCAGCGGGCCTTACAGGGTGAGTTGCAGCGTACAATTGTCCAGTTCCAAGGGATTGAACAAGCACGGGTACATTTAGTAATACCGGAAAAAAGCCTTTTCAGAGAAGAACAGGGGGCGTCATCGGCCTCAATCGCAGTTAAGACCAAGCCCGGGATAAAGCTGAAACCGGAACAGGTACAGGGAATCATGGACTTGGTCATCGGAAGCGTGGAAGGGCTTTACACGGAAAATGTACATATCATTGACGTTACAACAGGCGAAGTTCTCAGTGATGAAATACCGCTAACGGTAAAATCAGCTGGCACGACCCAGTACGCCCATGCCCAGCAGCAGATCAAGCGTGAATTTGAGCAAGAGTTAGAAAATAGGGTTCAGAAGATGTTGAATCGCGTTCTCGGCCCCGGAAGGGCGGTGGCCATGGTTACCGCCGAGTTGGATTTTAGCCAGTCGGAATCTACTACCTCCACCTATGAGGACGGCGCGCTAATCAATGAAGAGCTAATGAGCGAAAGCCGCACGGGTATAGGTAGTGATGGTGGGGTGCCGGGCACGGACAGCAACCTGCCCGGCATACCGACCTATGCCGCCGGTACCGGATTTACGGAGGAATACGAACATGAGGAAACAAGCAGGAATTACCAGCCCAGTTCGCGGCATGAAACAGTCGTGCAACCATCCGGAAGAATAATCCGGCTTTCAACGGCCGTTGTGGTTGACGGTGACGTAACCCTTGACCAAGTCGATGAAATAGAGACAATAATTGCCGCCGCCGTTGGTTTTAATGCGGACCGGGGAGATGATGTGGTTGTTTCCAGAATACCGTTTACCAGAATACAAATAGATGAGGAGGAACCTCCGGAGACTGCCGTACCGTCACTGATACCGGAAAAACTCAAACCCTATGTGATTATCGGTGCTTCCCTACTTGGCCTCTTGTTATTGCTGGCGATTATTCTGGTGATTGTCAGACGGCGGAGGGAAGAGGAAGAAATGCCGGAGGAAATGGTTCCCGTAAAAGACTTAGAGATTGAAAGAAAAGAAGTGATACCGGAGCCAGAACCGGAAGAAGAACCGGAATATGTCCACGTGGCTCAAGAAAACGCACGGTCACTGGCCAAGAAAAAACCGGAAGAAGTTGCGGAAATAATCAAGGTATGGCTTGCAGAAGACTAGGAGGGTGAGAATGGACACAGTCAAGAGAACACAGCGAAGATTAACCGGCATCCAAAAATCAGCCATTCTTTTGATCGCGTTGGGCTCGGACCTTTCCTCCAAGGTGTTGAAACAAAATTTCCGCGATGAGGAGATTGAACGCTTGTCCTATGCAATCACCACCATGGAAAGGATTCCATCGGCAATACGGGACAGCGTTTTAGAGGAATTCAAACATCTTCGTCAGGCCAGGGAGTATCTTGTTTCCGGTGGGGTGGACTATTGTGAGGAGGTTTTACAGAAGACCGTGGGCAAGCAACGTGCTGCCGAGATTCTGAAAAAGTTGACCTACCGGGTGAAAAGCATACCCTTTAGCGCTATCAGAAAGACTGACCCCAAGCATTTGGCTACTTTCATTAGCAGTGAACGTTCCCAGACAGTGGCCTTGGTGTTGTCATACCTCGAGCCCGAGCAGGCAGCCACAGTTTTGGCAACCATGGAGCCGGAGCGGCAGGTGGAAATAGCCCGGCGTATCGCCATTATGGAGCGTACATCACCCGAGGTTGTCCATGAAGTTGAAAGTGTTTTGGAGCAAAAGCTATCAAACATAATTAACCAGGAACACACCACGGCCGGGGGCATCCCGACACTGGTGGAAATTTTAAACTACGCCGGCCGGGCAACGGAAAAGAACATTTTAACCGAACTGGAACAGGTCGACCGCGACCTAACCGAGGAAATACGCAGCAGACTCTTCATATTTGAAGACATTGTTAAACTCGATGACATTTCTATCCAGCGCATCCTGAGGGAGGTTAACGCCAAAGACCTGGCCCTGGCAATGCGCGGTTCCAACGATGAAGTTAAGGACACCATATACAGGAACCTGTCCAAGCGTGCATCACAAATGTTGAAAGATGAGATTGACTTTATGGGTCCGGTACGGTTGAGCAGGGTAGAGGAAGCCCAGACCGGCATCATAAAGGTAATCAGGAATCTGGAGGAAACCGGCGAAATCGTAGTATTCAGAGGTGGCGACGATGCAGTCTTACTTTAGAATATTAAAAAGTCCTGCACTGGATGAGCAGGCAACGCACAATCTGATCTTAAAGGAATGCGACCTTGACAACGAGGCGGACGTTATTGCTGACGAAAACAATGTTCCTCCCGAGGAATACCTAGCTGCCGCGAAGGAAAAGGCACGGGAAATAATTGCCTGTGCCTATGCGGAAGCGGACCGGCACAAAAGGAAAGGACACCTGGAAGGGTTTGAAGAGGGCTATAGGGAGGGCCTGGAAAAAGCCGCCTTGGAAGCCGAAAAAATCAAGGCCGAGGCATTCGAGATATTAAAACAGGCCAACGAAACCCGCCGCAAGGTTTTCAACGACCTTGGGCCGGAAATAATGGAAACCGCCGTGGATATTGCCGAAAAACTGGTTTGTAGCCAACTTAGCATTGACCGGGAATCAATCCTTGCCGTAGCCCGGGAAGCAATCGACATGGTAGCGGACCGGGAAAATGTTGTCCTTTCGGTTAGCCCGAAACAGTATGAGCTGCTCCAAGCCAGAAAAGGCGAGTTTATGAACCAACTTTCCCGGGACGCCCAGCTACGTATAGTGGCAGATCCGGAAATCAAACAGGGCGGCTGCAAGGTGTTCACGGAAACCGGCCAGGTCGACGCAACACTGGATTCCCGGTGGAAGGAAATAACGAAGGCCTTAGTCTCCGAAAACGGCAAGGCCAAGGGTTGCATAGGCTTCTAGCGTAGGGCCCGGCCCAAAATTGCACGAAGGAAGATCAAAAAATGTTAACCGACAACCTCTCCAGAAATTTAAAATCGGTGCGCAGTTCAATCCGGACAACCAATCCGTTGAAACTTATCGGAAGCGTGGTAAACGTGGTGGGATTGACCATTGAAGTGCAGGGAATAACCGCCTCAATCGGGGAAATCTGTGAAATACACGTACCCGGTGAGGCCGAGCCGGTGAAGGCGGAGGTTGTCGGATTTCGTGGCAAAACGTCACTTTTAATGCCCCTTGGGCACCTACGAGGGATTCGGCCCGGCTGCCAGGTATTCACTACCGGCAAACCCTTTGCGGTAAAAGTGGGCAACCATCTCTTGGGTGCGGTTTTGGATGGTTTGGGGGAACCCTTGCAGGGTACCTTGCCGGCCGCGGATGATTTTGTCGAATATCCGGTGAACAACAGTCCGCCCAATCCTCTTAAAAGAAAGCGCATACGTGAGGTCCTGGCTACGGGAGTGAAGGCCATTGACGGACTGATTACCTGCGGTCAGGGACAGCGCTTGGGCATATTTGCCGGAAGCGGTGTGGGGAAAAGTGTTCTTCTGGGCATGATTTCCCGCTACAGTACCGCCGATGTAAATGTTATTGCCTTAATCGGCGAGAGGGGCCGGGAGGTCCGGGAATTTGTCGAAAGGGATCTGGGAGACAGGGGGCTGAAACGTTCCGTGGTGGTTGCGGCCACTTCCGATCAGCCGGCACTGGTCAGGCTCAAGGGTGCCTATGTGGCCTCGGCAATAGCCGAATACTTTCGCGATCGGGGTAAAAACGTGATGTTCTTAATGGATACGGTTACCAGGCTTGCCATCGCCCAGCGGGAAGTCGGGTTGGCGGTTG
>CAZKPV010000133.1:0-5374 GCA_964554735.1 uncultured Clostridia bacterium | reverse complement strand
TTGCATGCACAAAAGGCGGTTATGGCTTTGTTGATGTAGGACATTCCATTGTTATGCATCTCATTTTATAAGTTGGAGGAATCATAAATGGCAAAGAAAGTTGTATTGGCTTATTCCGGGGGTTTGGATACGTCCATAATTATTCCCTGGCTAAAGGAAAATTACGGAATGGAGGTTATCGCCATGGCCGCCGATGTGGGGCAGGGTGAGGAACTGGAACCCTTACATGAAAAGGCGAAGGCCACCGGGGCGGCAAGGCTTTACATTGAGGATCTGAAAGAAGAATTTGTTAAGGATTATGTTTTCCCGACTTTAAAAGCCGGGGCGGTCTATGAGGGGAAATACCTTTTGGGTACTTCTATGGCCAGACCCATCATTGCCAAAAGATTGGTTGAAATTGCTGAAAAAGAAGGCGCCGATGCCGTGGCCCACGGTGCAACCGGAAAAGGCAATGACCAGGTTCGTTTTGAGCTGGGGGTGAAAGCACTTAACCCGGATTTAAAGATTATTGCGCCTTGGAGGGAATGGGATATCCGCTCCCGGGACGATGCCATAGATTACGCGGCGGCACGTGGAATTCCCATACCGGTAACCAAGGAAAGGCCCTACAGTATGGATCGTAACCTCTGGCATTTGAGCCATGAGGGAGGGGATTTGGAAGACCCATGGAATGAGCACAGGGAAGACGTTTATATGCTCACCGTACCGCCGGAAAAGGCACCCGACAAGCCGGTTTACCTGGAGTTGGAATTTGATAAAGGCATCCCGGTTAAGTTGGACGGGAAGGTATACGGACCGGTTGAACTAATTGAAAAGTTAAATGTAGTGGCGGGGCAAAACGGGGTGGGTATTGTCGACATGGTGGAAAACCGCCTGGTCGGCATGAAATCCCGTGGTGTCTATGAAACCCCGGGCGGAACCGTTTTAATGAAGGCCCACAAAGAATTGGAATTACTTACATTAGACCGCGATACCCTCCATTTCAAGGAGATTATTTCCGCTAAGTACGCCGAGCTGGTTTATAATGGCATGTGGTTTTGTCAGCTCCGGGAGTCCTTGGATGCGTTTGTGGACAAAACCCAGGAAACTGTTTCCGGGGTAGTTCGGATGAAGCTTTACAAGGGGAATTGCACCCCGGCCGGGACGAAATCACCCTATTCCCTTTACAATGAGGAATTGGCAACCTTTGGCGAGGATGAAATCTACAGCCAGCGAGATGCGGAAGGTTTTATAAACCTATTTGGTCTCCCTCTGAAGGTCAGGGCCTTGATGAAAAGAAATATCGGTAAATAATGCCGTTAATTTAAGCGAGGTGTGTGTTCAATTGTCAAAGATGTGGGGCGGGCGTTTTACCGGGGAAACTGACAGGTTGGTTCTGGATTTTCATTCTTCTTTACCCTTTGACAGACGCCTGTACAGGTACGATATTATAGGGAGTATAGCCCATGCCCGTATGTTGGGCGAAGCCGGGATAATTGAAAGGGACGAATCCGGAAAAATCATTGCCTGCCTTGAGGAGTTGTTGGCCCAACTTGAACGAGGCGACATAAGATTGCCACCGGATGCGGAAGATGTGCACATGGCCGTGGAGCAGCTCCTAACCGAACGCACCGGGGATGTAGGCAAGAAACTGCATACCGCCCGCAGCCGCAACGACCAGGTCGCATTGGATATCAGGCTCTATCTGATGGATGAAATCAGGGAGATAGGCCGGCTACTTGCAATTTTGATGGAGAACATACTTGATCTTTCCACGAGGCATCTTGAAACAATCATGCCGGGTTACACCCATCTCCAACCTGCTCAGCCGATTACGCTGGCACACCATTTGATGGCCTACTTTAGTATGTTTGCCCGTGATGCGGATAGGCTCTTGGACGTACACAGGCGGACGGATGTTATGCCTTTAGGGTCGGGGGCCCTGGCGGGTACGACATTTCCTGTGGACCGCCAATATGTGGCCCGGGAATTGGGTTTTTCGGCAGTTTCCGAAAACAGCCTTGATGCCGTGGCCGACCGGGATTTTGCCGTGGAATTTTCCGCGGCGGCGTCCTTGATTATGGTGCATCTAAGCCGCTTTTGTGAGGAAATTGTCATTTGGGCCAGTGCGGAATTTGCCTTTATCGAATTGGATGATGCCTACAGTACCGGGAGCAGCATGATGCCTCAGAAGAAAAATCCGGACGTGGCCGAACTGATTAGAGGTAAGTCCGGGCGGGTTTTTGGGGGTCTTGTATCCTTGCTGACCATGCTCAAGGCGTTGCCTTTAGCCTACAACAAGGATATGCAGGAAGACAAGGAAGTTTTGTTTGACACCGTTGACACCGTTAAAAAGTGCCTGGTGGTTTTTAGTCCGTTGCTCTTAACCCTACGCTTTAAAAAGGACAGGATGGGGGAGGCCGCGGGTACCGGTTTCACCAACGCCACCGACCTGGCAGATTATTTAGTGCGCAGGGGTGTACCTTTTCGCCGGGCCCATGAGATCGTCGGTGGTGCGGTCTTGCACTGCGCCAAGAACCAAAAGGCCCTAGAGGAGTTAACCTTAGAGGAATTTCGCACCTTTTGGAAAGGCTTTGAAAAGGATGTGTATGGGGCCATCGGTTTGCGGTCTTGTGTTGAGGCTCGCAAGGTCAGCGGCGGGCCGGCACCGGAAGCCGTCAGGCTGGCAATTGAGCGGGGTCGGGGGCTGGTTGACCGGATAAAGGAGAAATTCTCCAATAAGAGATGAGGGGCAAAGGAGTTTGTATAAGGCATTTATGGCAAAAAAGGAAGTTCAAAAGGTAGTCAGGGTAGGGTTTCTGCTGTTGGCCCTGTTGTTCGTGGTTGCCGCCCTGGTGCCTGTGCTGGGGATATTTCCCTTGGATACGATCAGGGATGAGGTAGTGAATATGCTGTCCACGCCCTTTAGTATGGAAAACCAGTTGGGATTGTGTGTCTATATATTTTTAAAAAACACCTTTGCCTTGTTGGTGATAGCATTTTTAAGCGCGCCGCTTATTGGGATACCGCTCATAATGTTCATCCTGACCAACGGTGTGATCATGGGGGTTGTACTGTTTGATGCGGTGCAAAGTAGCATTCCCTTTGCTGTACTTGTAGGAGGTCTTTTGCCCCATGGAGTTTTCGAACTGACGGCTGTGGCCATAGCCCTTGGACTAGGGTACAGGCAGGCGCGGAAGTTTTTGGGCTCGATCAAGATTAAAAATATCAGGCCGGATGGGCTGTCGCTCAGGCTTTTCGGTACGGTAATACTTCCCCTTCTGGTGGTGGCGGCTGTTATTGAAACCTGGATAACCCCCTTGGTGATGTGGAAGATCATGGAGGTAATGATTTGAGTTTGGAAAGGGGTCAAAAGATATGCGTGGTGTGGTAAACCGTCAGGATCGTGCCTTATCGTACGCTGAGGCTTTGGAAATAATGAAATCCGTGGACTACGGTGTGTTGGCAACCGTGGATGGCGAAGGTAAACCATGTACCGCCGCCGTAAATTACGTCATGGTGGATGATACGGCATTTGTGTTCCACAGCGGGTTAAACGGGGAAAAGGTAAGAAACATTAGATTGAACCCCAATGTGTCGTTTTTTGTGGTAGAAAATGCAAAGGTTTTTGCCGATCACTTTACGACTGTTTACACATCCGCCGTTGCCCACGGAACAGCAGGTATAGTGGAAAACGAAGAAGAAAAACAAAGGTATTTGAGGGCTTTGGTTGGGCGATACACGGAAAACGGGATTTCCGCCCAAACGCTTGACGGGTATATTAGGGAAAGGCTTTCCACAGTTGCAGTGCTAAAAGTGACCATAGAACATTTGACGGCAAAGGCACGACCGGCCCTATCCTAAATGTGTCCCTTTGCGCCCTAAAGGTTCACAAAAAGAAGGTCCCCCTTGTGTTCCCCTGTGTTCATTTCCTTGATTTTTTTATGAGACCGTTAAAATTGGCCTCGGCAACCAGATCCTCCATGTCCTCCCTGGCCCTGGCAACCATTGCACGGGCTTTCTCTAACAATTCCGCACCCTCGGCAACAGTCCGTCCGAATATGGTTTGGGCCTTCCGCCTAAAACCCGGTTGTAACATACCCAATAATGCCACAGTTCCCACGCCGTAAAGGATCCCTTTCCCCTGTTCTTTTGTCGGAACATCTATAAGTTTGGGGAAGGACCCTTCCATATCCCTAATATAATGATGAAATTCTTGCCCTCTTGGCTCGCCGTTTTGCATTGCCCAGAGCTCGTTCAACACTTCATTTTTGATTTCCTCTTTTATGATTTTCAACGGATCCATGGTCTCGTTGGCCGATGACCTTCCATAGTACATAATCTCGCACCTTTCTTTGGAGTATATTCCCTCACATAATAATTTGTCTTTTAAGTAAAAATTTATTCATTGGTGTTACGGCCGACCAATATTTTCAGTTACAGGTAATGTGGGTATAAATACCCCGGAATTGTTCATAATAAATTTTGAAATATAACTACAAAATAAAGGGGGGCCTTTTTAATGGTAAACAAGCATACCAGAAAGGCACTGGCTGAAGATGTAAAACGGGAGGTGTTAATGGAGTTGAACCAGCACCAACACGGTAATCTTCCTTTTTCCAACAGGGCTTTGGTTGAGGCGGTTAAAAATGAAGTTCTGGCTGATATGCAGAATGCCATGCATTACCCGGACAGGGCCATGATCGAGTCGATCAAAAGGGAAGTCATGTCCCAAATGGATTCCGGAAGGGGAAACAGGGGAGAGGCGCATGAACATGAATATGAACACGAACATGAACATGAAAGGGGGCAGATGACCGAACAAGGTCACTACGGTGCCATCGATCCCGCCTTAGTGCAAGCAGTTAAAAACAGTGTCCTGGCCGAGATGCGTACACCCTACTACAGATAAGGCTTGTGGAAGGAGGAAATCCTATTGTATTCAGGTGAAAAGGCCTTAATTCAAGATGTAAAGCGTGAGGTACTGGCGGAATTAAGGCAGGGTGGCAACACTGGCGGTTCCCGTTTCGACCATTACAAGGGGGACCAAATGTACCAAACAATAAAAGATAGCGTCAAAAACGAAGTGTTGGCGGAGTTTGAGACGCAACAAATGAATAGGGCGGCAGAGCTGTATGGCCTGGATCGTTCCTTATCAGACAAGAAGCTTCAAAGGATGATAGACGAACGATATCGTGCCGTGGAAAGCATGAAGTCGGATATCAGGAAGGAACTCCTGGCCCTACAAAAAGAGGGGCAGGTTGGCGATCCATATATCAGACAGACCGCCGGGGCCTTAGCCCAGGAAGGGCGGAAAAGAGGTATACCCTTCGGGCAGTTGGTGTCCGGCCTAGACAAAAAGACTCCCTCGGGAACCGGTATCATGGACAGGATA
>CAZKPV010000132.1:0-5539 GCA_964554735.1 uncultured Clostridia bacterium | reverse complement strand
GCAATGCCCGTACGGCCAATGTTGTAATGACAGGTGCCCTGGCCCGTCTCTTAGAGATAGACTATGCAAAGTGGCAGGAGGCTTTGGAAGCGGAGGTACCCCGCTTTCTGGACATGAACAAAAAGGCTTTTGAAGCCGGCTACAACTCGGTTGAATTATAAATGAAAAGCAGGACGTACCGGTCCTGCTTTTGTGCTATAAAAAAACAAAAACATCGTGGAAGGGATTGATCCTAATGCACAAGGAAGTCTTGGTGACCGTCAAGGGAACACAAAACTACGACATGGGGGACAAGGAGACTATTGAACTGGTCACTATGGGCAGGCTCTTTTTTAAAAACAAATCCTATTATATAATATATGATGAGTCCGAGATTTCCGGCATGGAGGGAACAACCACTTTACTAAAGGCGGAAAACGCCAAAGGTGACAAGGTTACCCTGAACCGGGCAGGGACATCCGAGTTTAGGCAGGTATTCGAAGAAGGCGTGCATGATGAAGGCAACTACGTGACACCCTTTGGGTGTATGAGTACCCGCGTGCTGCCAAGGAAGGTAAAAGTTGACTTGACAGAAGTAGGGGGAAACATTAATCTTGAATACGAGTTAGAACTCAGCCGGCAAAAAATTGGTTATAATGAACTGAGCATAACTGTCAGGGAGGTATGATTTTGGGCAGTATAGTTAGTGACATGCGCACGGCCTTGTATGAAAAACTGGAAGAGGCCTTGGAGCGCGCAATCGAAAAGGGAGAATTGAAAGTAAACGAAACCCCGGATTTTACCATAGAGGTTCCCCGTGAAGACGACCACGGGGATTTTGCCTGCAATATTGCCATGTTGCTGGCCAAGCAAGCCCGGATGGCACCGCGGAAAATTGCCGAGGTAATACTCAATAACCTTGTTGCGGACAAGGAGTTGCTCCTGCAAGTTGAGATAGCGGGGCCGGGTTTTATTAACTTCTACTTGAAACCCAATTGGGCACATCCGGTTATTGCGGCCGTTGAAAAGAAGGGGAAGGATTTTGGACGCCTTGACATCGGCCGGGGCAAAAGGGTGCAGGTTGAGTTTGTCAGTGCCAACCCTACGGGGCTTTTGCACATGGGCAACGCCCGGGGGGCCGCACTGGGGGACAGCATCGCGTCCATTCTTGATTTTGCCGGGTATGAGGTGAGCAGGGAGTTTTACATAAATGATGCCGGAAAACAGATCGAAAATTTCGGGCGCTCCCTGGAGGCAAGATATTTTCAACAGTTCGGGCATGACGTGGAAATTCCGGAGGACGGCTACCACGGGGAAGATATCATAGAAACGGTGAAAGGCTTTATCAATATACATGGCGATAAATATTTACAGGCGGAGCCCGAGCTGAGGAAGGATGCCCTGACCAAGTACGCCTTGAATGAGAAAATCAGGGACATCAAGAGCACACTGGAAAATTTCGGCGTCCACTACGATGTTTGGTTTTCCGAACAGAGCCTTCATGAGAAAAATGCCGTACAAAGCACCATGGACAGGCTGGGCGAAAAGGGTTACATATATGAAAGCGAACAGGCACAGTGGTTCAAGGCTACGGCCTTCGGGGACAAAAAAGATGAAGTATTGATCAGAAGCAACGGCCAGCCAACCTACTTTGCCGCCGATATAGCCTACCATAAGGACAAGTTTGATCGGGGGTTTAACTGGGTAATCAACGTATGGGGGGCCGACCACCACGGGCATGTGAACAGGATGAAGGGTGCGGTAGAGGCCCTGGGATACAATCCGGACGCCCTTACCGTGGTTATAATGCAGTTGGTGCGCCTTTTCCGCGGGGGCGAAATTGTAAGGATGTCGAAGCGGAGCGGCCAATATATAACACTGGAGGAATTGGTCGAGGAAGTCGGAAGGGATGCCGCCAGATACTTCTTTGTAATGCGGGGCTCGGATAGCCATTTGGATTTCGATTTGGATTTGGCCAGGGAGCAATCCAATGAAAACCCGGTATTTTACGTGCAGTACGCCCATGCCAGGATATGCAGCATTTTCAGGCAGTACAGGGAGGCGGGCAGGGATGCCATGCCCGCGGATGCGGTAAATTTAGATTTGTTGGACGAAGAGGCTGAGATTGCATTAATCCGCAAACTAGCCGATTTTCCCGAGGAACTGACCCTGGCGGTGGAAACACTGGCACCCAATCGTATTGCTCGGTATGTGCACGAGTTGGCAGGCCTTTTTCACAGCTTCTACAACAGCCACCGCATCATAGTCGAAGACGAGGAGCTGTCCGCCGCCCGTCTGGCATTGGCGGGTGCAACCCGAACAGTGCTGGCCAACGCCCTAAACCTTTTGGGCGTAACGGCACCCGAACGCATGTAACGCAAAGGGACGTTCCTTTTGTGCAGTTTTGTGCAGTTTGGTATGACGATTTCGGCATTGACAGCCGGCAACAACAGTAGATAGAATAGGTGGAGTGAATTATTACACCAGCAGAAATAGGGGGCAAACCATGGCCAAATTCATTTTTGTAACCGGCGGGGTAGTATCTTCATTAGGGAAAGGAGTCACGGCCGCATCACTTGGGCGCCTTTTAAAAAGCCGCGGTCTCAAGGTGGCCATTCAAAAGCTAGATCCATACATAAACGTAGATCCGGGTACAATGAGCCCGTACCAGCACGGGGAGGTATACGTCACCGAGGACGGTGCGGAGACTGACTTGGATTTGGGTCACTACGAAAGGTTCATCAATACAAATCTGAGTAAGGACTGTAACGTAACAACCGGGGGCATCTACTGGTCGGTCATCAACAAGGAACGCCGCGGGGATTATTTGGGCAGGACAGTGCAGGTGATACCCCACATTATCAACGAAATTAAGAAAAAGATACTCAGACTCGCCGACGAATCCGGGGCGGATATCGTCATAACGGAAATCGGCGGTACTGTGGGGGACATTGAATCCCAGCCCTTTTTGGAGGCCATCAGACAGCTAAAAAGTGATCTCGGCCGGGACAACACCATGTATATTCATGTCACCCTAGTCCCCTATTTGCGAGTTGCCGATGAACTGAAAACCAAGCCCACCCAGCACAGTGTCAAGGAACTCCGCGGAATAGGCATCCAGCCCGATGTTATCGTGTGCCGGAGCGAGTTGCCCCTACCGGATAAGTTGGAGGCAAAAATTGCCTTGTTTTGCGATATAGAAAAAAGGGCGGTTATCCAGGCAGTGGATGTTCCCTGTATTTACGAACTGCCGCTACGTATGGAAAAGGAAGGTTTGGGCGAAATTACAGTTGAAAGGCTAAAACTCAAGTGCCATGCCCCGGACTTATCCGAGTGGCGGAATATGGTCGACAGGATGAAGGGCCTCACCAAGAAGGTTACCATTGCCCTTGTCGGTAAATATGTTTCACTCAAGGATGCCTATTTCAGTGTGGTTGAAGCCTTGAGACACGCCGGCCTCCACCATAACTATGCCATTGACATAAAATGGGTGGATGCCGAGGACCTTGAAAAATCACCGGCGGATGAATACTTGGAGGGTGTTGACGGCATTATTGTCCCCGGAGGTTTCGGCGACAGGGGCATAGCCGGCAAGATCAATGCCATACGCTACGCACGGGAACGCAAGGTTCCCTACTTTGGGCTGTGCCTGGGGATGCAATTGGCGGTTGTAGAATTTGCCCGTAATGTTGCCGGCCTGGAGGGGGCCAACAGCTCGGAATTTGATGAAAACAGTCCTTATCCCGTAATAGATCTTTTGCCCGCACAAAAAAAATTACGGAACAAGGGTGGCACAATGCGCCTCGGAAGCTACCCTTGCAAACTAAAGGAAAAGACTCTTGCCGCGGCGGCCTACGAAACTGGCCTTGTCAACGAAAGACACAGGCACCGGTACGAATTTAACAATGATTTTCGCGATCGCCTAGCCGAACACGGCTTGGTCTACAGCGGATTTTATGACGAAAAAGATCTGGTGGAAATTATCGAACTAAAGGACCATCCCTGGTTTCTGGCGACCCAATTTCACCCGGAATTTAAGTCCAGGCCCAACCGGCCCCACCCCTTATTTAGGGATTTCATAGGTGCGGTTACTTCTTAATGTAGATTTGAAATTAGATAAAGGATATTTTTATACCTTTCGAGAATAAATATAAGGTACCGTATACTTGCAACCTGCAATCTAGGAGGTTTTTCGGTGCTCATATCGACGGATGTTTTATTGTCTATGCGCTGCCCTGAGTGCGGAAGGCTTGAGTATCACAGTCTTTCCCGTTTTGCTTTTTCTAGCAGCAAGTTAGTCAAAATAAAATGTGCATGCGGTTACGTGAAAGTGACTATTAACGCCAAAAAAAGATGCAATTATTACTGGATGCAGTTGCCCTGTATAATTTGCGAAACCAAGCACCTGGTAAGGGTGCCCGTTGCCGAGGTTTGGTCAAAAGACGTCACCACTATTTACTGTGACGAAACCGGCATGGAACTGGCATGTATCGGTTCCGCCGAAAAGATCAAGGGAAGCAGTAACGCCCGGGAGGAAATAGAAGCCCTCGTGGGTAATTTCTGGGGTGACGATTATTTTAACAATTCGCAGGTAATGTACGATATTCTGCACCATTTGCATGATGTTGCGGAAAAAGGTATGTTGTACTGCCGGTGTGGTAACAGGCAGATTTCCGTGGATGTTTTCCCCGATAGGTTGGAACTTTTCTGCGATAACTGTGAAACGATTAACACTATTTTTACAAAAAGCAACAAAGATTTGGAGATAATTTCCCATGTGGAAAGAATTGAATTAACACAGAACAGGCTCAGGTGTATAGACAGCCTGGCCGGCCGGGCCAAAACATCAAGGGGCTGTAAGGGGCCGGAAAATTGACATATTTTTCACATAAATTGGTCATACTTATTGTATGAATTAAAGGAGGGACAGGCTTTATGGCTCTCGTTTCCCTGACTTCTTTATTGGAGGATGCCGAGGCGGGCGGCTACGCCGTCGGTGCATTTAACTGTAATAACATGGAGATTGTCCAGGCTATAATCATGGCCGCGGAGGCGGAAAATGCGCCTGTAATAATGCAGGCAAGCCAAGGTGCCCTGAAGTATGCGGGGATTGATTACATAACCGCATTAGTGCGTATTGCGGCACAGGATTCACATATACCGGTTGCCCTTCACTTGGATCACGGAACCAGTTTTGAACAGATAGTGCAGTGTGTTCGGGCGGGATTCACATCAGTGATGATTGATGCCTCAAGGTACCCCTTGAAGGAAAATATAATGCTGACAAAGCGGGCCTGTGAAGTTGCGCGTGCGGTTGGTGTATCGGTGGAGGCCGAGTTGGGTAAAATCGGCGGAACCGAGGATGATATCACGGTTGACGAGCGCGATGCTTTTTTTACCGATCCGGATGAGGCGCGTTTGTTTGTGGAGGAAACTGGTGTTGATGCCCTTGCCGTTGCCGTGGGAACCCTACACGGCCAGTATCGCGGTACACCTAAGTTGGATTTTGAGCGCTTGGAAAGAATAAAGGAGCAAGTGGATGTTCCCCTAGTATTGCATG
>CAZKPV010000131.1:0-5554 GCA_964554735.1 uncultured Clostridia bacterium | reverse complement strand
AGGAAGACGGCACCATGGCCCGGGTACCCGAGTTAATGGAGTTTGTGCAAGAACATGGTTTATGCATTATCACTATAGCTGATTTGATCCAGTACAGGCGCCACCATGAACGCCTTATTAAGCGTATAGATTCCGCAAAACTGCCCACTAGGTATGGCAATTTTACTGCCGTGGCCTATGAAAGTATCTTGGATGGCAGGGGTCATATTGCCTTGGTTAGGGGTGACCTCGGGAGTGCCGAGGCACCTTTGGTTAGGGTACATTCAGAATGTTTAACAGGTGATGTTTTCGGCTCCTCGCGGTGTGATTGCGGCGACCAACTGGCACGAGCCCTAAGGATTATAGGGGAGGAAGAGGCCGGTGTACTCCTGTATATGCGCCAGGAGGGTAGGGGCATTGGATTGTTAAACAAAATTAGGGCCTACAAATTGCAGGATGAGGGCAAGGACACTGTAGAGGCAAATGAGGCCCTAGGGTTTCCCGCCGATTTGAGGGATTATGGTATTGGTGCACAAATTTTGTCCGACCTAGGTCTGGTAAAAATAAGGTTATTGACAAATAATCCTCGAAAAATTGCAGGTTTAGAAGGATACGGGCTACAGGTGGTTGAAAGAATCCCTATAGAAATTAAACCGGGCGAGGAAAATTGTTTTTACCTCGATACGAAAAGACGCAAACTCGGCCATTTACTGACATTTTAATATTACAGTTATACTGGAGGTAGTTGGGTAATGAAAGTGTACGAAGGAAATCTTTTAGGAGAAGGACTAAGATTTGGTCTTGTGGTGGGAAGATTTAATGAATTTATAACGGCAAAACTATTAGATGGTGCCTGTGATGCCTTGAAAAGGCACGGTGTATCCGATGCGGATATAGAGGTTGCTTGGGTTCCCGGTGCCTTCGAGATACCTTTGGTTGCCCAAAAAATGGCAGCGACTGACAAGTATGATTGTGTTTTATGTTTGGGTGCGGTTATTCGGGGGGCAACGCCCCATTTTGACTATGTTGCTTCTGAGGTATCCAAGGGAATTGCCAAGATCAGCCTGGATAAAGGCATACCGATCATTTTTGGGATTATTACATCGGACACAATCGAACAGGCTATCGAAAGAGCAGGAACCAAGGCCGGCAACAAGGGTTGGAATGCGGCAGTGAGTGGCATAGAAATGGCAAACCTATTGAAAAATTTGGGGTAGGGATTGACTCTTTTTCAGGTGCGGGGGGGTTTGATTTTGACTAAGAAAAGAATACTGCAATCATTAAAGGACGTTGCCGACTTAGAGGTGTCATCGGACCGCCTGTTTTCAGCTAGCCTGGAAGAGATTGCCACCGGTGCAACCAGTGATATTTACTTTATCCGTTCGATGGAAATACTAAATGAGCTTGATCTCGCCAAAACAGTTGTAACGGCGGAATTATTTGCCAGTCGGGATGGTGTTATGGCGGGTACCGAGGAAATTAGGTATTTACTAAAGGATAGTAATGTTGAAGTAATGGCTTTGCCGGAGGGCAAGGAATTCCAAAGAAAGCAGACTATTGCTCGTATAAAAGGACCATACGTGAAATTTGGTGTTTTTGAAACTGCCCTACTTGGCATTCTCGCCAGTTCAAGTGCTTGGGCTGCGGCCGCCCGTGAATGCAAACGGGCCGCGGGTGATAAATCAGTAATATGTTTTGGGGCCCGTCATTTACACCCTGCCGTTGCTCCGGTTATGGAAAGGGCAGCCATAGTAGGCGGGGCGGACGGGGCCAGTTGTATCTTAGGGGCAAAACTTGTCGGGCGTGACCCCATGGGGACGGTGCCCCACGCGGTTTTTTTGATTGTCGGTGATACCGTCAAGGTTGCCAAAACCTACGACCGAATCATGCCCCTTGACGCCGCTCGGATAATATTGGTGGATACCTTTAAGGATGAAGTTGAGGAGGCCCTTCGAGTTGCCGGTGCATTAAAAGACAACCTTCAGGGGATCAGACTCGATACCCCGAGCGAACGGGGCGGTGTGACCTCGGCCCTTGTAAGGGAAACTAGGGCCCGCTTGGACCAGGCAGGATATGAACATGTGCGTATTCTTGTTTCCGGGGGGCTGACCCCGGAACGTATCAAGGAATTGTCGGCTTCCGGGGCGGACGCTTTCGGGGTTGGCAGCTACATTTCTGGGGCGCGGCCGATAGACATGACCATGGACATCAAAAAAATTTTTGACAGGCCGGTGGCCAAACGGGGTCGTATCCCGGGAATAACGCCCAACCCGGACCTGGTGTTAATATAAAAATAAAAAACGGCCGATGGCCGCTTTAAATTGCCCTTTCAACTTTACCGCTTCTCAAACAACGGGTGCAGACAAGAATTCTTTTGGGTGAGCCTTTCACGATTGCTTTTACACGCTGTAAATTAGGGGCCCAAGTTCTTTTATTGCGAATGTGGGAGTGGCTAACCTTCATTCCCACGCTCACACCTTTTCCGCAAACGGCACATTTTCTTGCCATAAAAAACACCTCCTTTTGAGAACATTATTAATTGTAACAGATATGTAGCCCGAGTGCAAGAAATTTGTGGTGGTGGTCTTGTGAACAAAAACATTTTCGAAACCCCCGTGCAATTTGTAAAACATGTCGGCCCTCGGAGGTCGGCACTGCTGAACAGACTGGATATTTTTACCGTATCAGATTTGCTCTATCACTTTCCCCGAAGGTATGAAGATCGCTGTGAGGTCAAGCCCGCACATGCCTATCCACACGATTCCGTGGCAACCGTGCGGGGTGTCGTTGTGGCCGGTCAGGATTTCAGACCCAGAAAAGGATTGACAATAACCAAAATTGGCATACATGACGGCACGAGCTTGTTTTACGGCGTTTGGTTCAACCAGCCGCATATTAAAAAAAGGCTACCCGTGGGTACCCACCTCCTTGTAACCGGTAAGGTGCAAAAGGCTTATGGCCCCCCGCAGATTAATGTCAGGGATTATGACATTCTGGGGGGGGACGCGGATATTTTGCACACCGGTAGGATTGTTCCCGTTTATGCCCTCACGGAAAATCTCAGTCAAAGGATGTTACGGGCCATCATAAAGGAGGCCCTCAACAAATGGGAAACCGGCATTACAGAGATACTCCCCCAGAAACTACTGGACAAATACGGCTTTCTTGGTATTAACGAGGCCCTCAAGCAGATACATTTTCCCGAAACCATGACATTGGCTAGCAGGGCACGTTTGCGTTTTATTTTCGAGGAGTTTTTTGTCTTTCAAACCGCCTTGGCCCGGCAAAGGGAAAAAAACAATGTTAAACCCAAGAAACATTCCTATTCCCGTCAAACGGGACTTACCAAAAGATTCCTGGACCACCTTCCTTTTAGGCTTACTGAGGCCCAAATATCGGCCTGGAAAGAAATAGAGGGGGATTTGTATGGTCCCTTCCCAATGAGCAGGTTGTTACAGGGGGATGTGGGTTCCGGAAAAACCGTAGTGTGCCTGTTGACACTGCTAAAGGCCGTGGAATCTGATTACCAGGGGGCATTTATGGCCCCCACTGAAATATTGGCGGAACAACATTACGCCGATTTGGCCCAATACCTGGAACCCCTGGGCATTAAAATTTCCCTCCTTACCGGTAGTTTATCCGGGGAGGAAAAAAGGTCAGTATTAGAAAAGATAAAAGTCGGCGAAATACAGCTCGTTGTCGGTACCCACGCTTTGATCCAAAAAGGTGTTGAGTTTAATAGGTTGACAACTGTGGTTATTGATGAACAACATCGCTTCGGTGTTAAACAAAGGGCGATCCTGCAGGACAAGGCCCATTTCCCTGATGTACTGGTTGTAACCGCAACACCTATTCCGCGCACCTTAGCCTTGACCCTTTACGGGGATTTGGATGTGTCCGTCATAGACGAATTGCCCCCCGGCCGCAAGGAAGTACTAACTTACCATGCCAACCACAGTGCCCTTAACAGGATTTACACCTTTATACACAAGGAAGTGGCCAAGGGCTTTCAGGCTTACGTGATTTGTCCTTTAATAGAGGAATCGGAAAGACTCGAAGATATACGGGCTGCCGTTGAACTGGGGGACGAGCTGGCAAAGGTGTTTCCGGGCCTAAAAATCGGTACGCTTCACGGCAAGCTTAAAACCCGGGAAAAGGAAGACATTGTTAATAACTTTAGGGCCGGCAATATAAATATACTTGTCAGCACTACAGTTGTGGAGGTAGGGGTAGATGTTCCCAACGCTACTTTAATGGTTATCCTTGATGCTGACAGGTTTGGTTTGGCCCAGTTGCACCAGCTACGTGGGAGGGTCGGCCGGGGCGGCGACCAGTCTTACTGCATTCTTGTGGCGGACCCTAAAACCGAAGAAGCACGCACTAGGCTGCGTACACTGACAACTACCTCCGATGGGTTTAAACTAGCGGAAAAAGACCTGGAATTGCGTGGTCCCGGCGAACTGTATGGAATAAGGCAGGCGGGTTTACCCGATTTTAAAATCGCCGATATACTTAGAGATCAAAAGATCCTGGAGGCGGCTAGGGCCGAAGCCTTCAGTCTGGTAAAAATTGATCCTTCACTTAATCTTAGTCAACACCGGGGCCTAAAAGAGACCGTCGACAGGTTCCTCGCCAGATATGGCAAATTTATTAAAATTGGTTAGTTAACTGAATAAAAATAATCGGGCTAATGGAGTTTGTGCAGCAAAATTCTATAATTAGCTTTTTTTTATTCTCCAAGGTGTTATTAACTAAAGGCTACAAAAAGTTCTAGCATAAAGGTTTTTAACTATGCAAATACTAGGACTAGCCCAACGGTAAGGGTAAAGGAGGTGAACTTAAGTGGCACAAGGACAAAAAAGAAATAAACTGATTATACCTGAAGCTGGTGCGGCAATGGAACAGTTCAAGTGGGAAACCGCTAAAGAAGTAGGTATAAACCTACCACCTGGAAGTTATTTAGGTGATGTACCTTCCAGAATGAACGGTGCTATTGGCGGCCATATGGTAAGGAAAATGGTTCAGGCCTATGAAGAAAGTCTAGCTGCGGGTAAAGTTCCCCAAACAGGTCCCCCGCAAGGAGGCATTTAATTAAAATGGGAGTTTGGAGCCGGCAGTTATATGACTGCCGGTTTTACCCACAGCTAATTTAAATACCGACTGAGTTCTTCCGAAGAAACCCCCGGATGCAGGGCCGCGGAAATCCCACCGGCTACGGTTCTTGCGGTATATTGTATCAAATCATCAATCTCTCTAGGTGTCACCATCAAATCCCCTCCGAAGGGCATCAATACCTCAGAAATAGATTTTTCCATTAGCTCCTGCGGAAATCTTTTATATACCTTGTTCATATTTGGATGCGACGATAAATTATTATAAAAGTTTTGATTGGCATCGGCTGCTATGGTGCCCGCATGCACTATAGTTGGCACCCCGATAGCTATTACAGGTATGCCCATAGTATGTTCATTTATGCCCGAACGTTGGTTGCCCACACCGGAACCGGGGTTTATACCGGTATCCGCCAATTGTATTGTTGTGGCTATACGGTCCACGCTCCGGGCTGCAAGTGAGT
>CAZKPV010000130.1:0-5616 GCA_964554735.1 uncultured Clostridia bacterium | reverse complement strand
TGACTTGGTTGATTTCGACTACTTTATCTTCCATGATTACCTTACCTGATTCCGTCATAAACAAATCTCCCCCCGTACACAAGTACAAGTTAAATTTTCTACAGGGAAAAACCAAATCCTGCTATAAAAAACCGAAAAAACACACCTTTTTTGTCGTTTTTGTTTAAATTTCGTCTTCCGTTTGGCTAACCCATTTACCATCCACATTTTCTAAACCAAAATAGGCGGCAATAGCGTCCCTGACTGCATAGGCGGCCGTGGCACTTCCACCTCCCCCGTATTCAACTATTGCAGCCACGGCTATCTCCGGTTTCTCATAGGGCGCAAAGGCCACGAATAACCCGTGATTATCTTTTTTGTAAACTTCACTGGTCCCTGATTTCCCGGCGACGTTGACCGGAAAACCCCAAAAAGCCCCCGCGGCGGTTCCCTCGGATTTGGTCACTAGTGACATTCCCTCACGAATCATTTTCAAGGTTTCGCCATTAATAGCTGTTTTTTCGATAATATGGGGTTTAAATTTTTCAATGGTTTCCCCCTCCGGGGACAGGATTTCCTTTACTAAAAAAGGTCGGTAACGATCACCCCCGTTGGCGATTGTGGCCACATAGGAAGCCAACTGCAAGGGTGAATACCTGTTGTCCCCCTGCCCTATGGCCGTATTTAGGGTGTCAAAGGTGTGCCAGGTCCACCACCATTCATTACTGTCATATTCCTGTTGCAATTTGCTTTTCGCTGCAAGCCATTCCTCCCTTACTTTATCCCTACTTTTCTGGTCATCAGCGCGAGCCAAGAGGCTGCTATATCTGTTGTCGAGCTCCTCAAATTTAGGATCATAGATCCTGTCAAGGCCGGCTTTCACAATATTCTCCTTCCACGCCGGATCGGGTACAGGCACGGCTTCCTCGCCATTCAGTTCGATGCCGGTTTTAGTACCGAGGCCAAATTTTTGGGCATACTCGCTGATTTTTTCCGGCCCCACCATTAGGGCAACATTCCAAAAATAAACGTTGCAGGATTGTTGAATGGCTTTCAGCAAATCAACCCTGCCATGTCCGCCCGGTTTCCAATCGTTAAACCTAGTGCTCCCCAGCATGTAATAACCCCTGCAACTGACAGTAAAATCAGGGGTAATTTTCTTTTCTTCCAACCCGGCGGTTGCAACAACCATCTTAAAGGTAGAGCCGGGTGGGTAAAGCCCCAATGCCCTGTTAATTTGAGCCTTCGATTTTTGCAACTCCTCCCAGTCCTTTTGGCTGATACTGCCGGCAAAGATCCCGGGATCATAGTTGGGGATGCTTGCCATGGCTAAAACCCCGCCCGTATTTACATCCAGGACAACTAGGGCCCCCGCATTGGCCTCCTTATAATTTAAACTGCGGGACTTGGCCAAGGCGTTGAGCAATCCCTCCTCGGCGGCCATTTGAACCTTTGTATCAATAGTTAAAACAAGATCGTTGCCCGGCGTGGCCTCCTTTATTCCCAGGTAATTAACGGGATGTGAAAAAACATCTACTTCAACCTGCCGTGCCCCTTTCTCACCACGTAGATGCCTGTCAAATACATTTTCAAGCCCTTCCTGGCCATACATATCCCCCATCTGGTAGCCCTGCTCCCTAAGGGAACCCAACTGTTCTTTGTAAATCTGTCGGACATATCCCAGGGTCTGTGACATCATGGAACCGTTAGGATAATCGCGAACGGGCTCAATATCTATAAACACGTCCGGTAAATTAGTACGGTTTTCTTCTATCTTGGTTACAATTTCAATGGGAACATCTACGGCAATGCGTATCGGTTCAAAGGGGCGACCCTCTTGCTCCGTTATCCTGTCGGCTATTTCACCTTCGTCGATGCCCAACACGTCTGACAGATCCTTTATGAGCCGGTCAGCCTTGTCTATTTTCCCCGGCATTAACGAAACCGTATAAACGGGACGGTTTCCTACAATTTTTACCTTGTTGCGATCGAGTATGTGCCCCCTTGGCGGGGAAATGGGAATCAGACGCATACGGTTTTCCCTAGCCAGGGTTTGGTAGGTTTCCGTATAAATCAGTTGCAAGGAAAATAACCGGAGACTAAGAATGGCAAAAACAACCAAGAGTCCTATAGATAAAACTTTCAATTTATGTTTGACTTGTTTTTCTGTCATAGAACCACCTAAAAACCCTTTTCATTTAACAATCCACGGGATGAAGAACGATAAAACAAACCATAAAAAAGCGGGGAAAGTAAAGTGTTATAAGTTGCAGTTGGCAATACGATAAAAAATAGGGCATGAACAGGTGCAACGTATATTCCCAAAAACAGAAGCAAAACATAGTACACAAACTGGCCGGCCAAGGAAACTGAAAAAACAGTGCCAAGGACTATGCCCGGATTTTCTTTGTAAAATCTGGTTCCGAACCAACCGGCCGTATAACCGGCAAACATCATAGTCAACATATAGTGCCCAATATAATTTCCAGTCAACAGATCAATCAGTAAACCCGCTACAACACCAAAAAACGACCCCTCCCTAGTCCCCCGGAGAAAGCCGTTAGATATTACAATCAACATAACCAGGTCCGGTTTAATTCCTGCTATGCTCAATAATTCCATAACAGTTGATTGTATTAGCAATACAAACCCCAGTATTAGCAGCAATATAACTGATCGCAAGACCACGAAGCCTCCCCAAACTATTTTAAGAGACCCGATAGCACAAATACTTCTTCCAAACGGTTAAAATCAACAAATGGTTGTATCAAGGCAGTTTTTAAAAGCCCGGAGGAATCCTTGCGTATATTTGTGATCTTCCCCAATGGTATACCCCTGGGAAACCCTCCACCTAACCCGGAGGTAATAACTGTTTGGCCCACTTCGACCTCCGCGTCCTCACGAATGTGTATTATTCTTGCCAAACCATATCCGCTGGCAACACCCTCAACCACACCGGGGGTACGAGTTTCCTGTATTAGCCCTCCCACCCCGCTGAGGGGGTCCGTAAGCAATAAAACAACAGATGAGCTACCCGATACGGCCACAACCTTGCCAACAAGTCCGGCTTCCGACAGAACGGGCATATCTTTTTCAATACCTTCATTCGCACCCTTGTTTAAAGTAATCGTCCCAAACCAATTGCCCGGATCGCGCCCGGCTACCGTTGCTGCAACTAAATCATATTGGTCCGACATAAGGGTTTTAAATTCAAGAAGGCTTTGCAATCTTTCACTTTCACTCTTATATTCATTTAACCTGATTATTTCAGCCTCTAAACTCTGCACCTGTTTTTGCAAATCCTCGTTTTCACCGGCTAGTTTACCGATTGAAAAAATCATAGCAACCGGCCTGTAAATCTGCCTTCCAAGATTTGCTATTTTTAACTGGGCCGGCATTACAAGATCCTTAAGGCCCGCCTCCATTTTTGTGAGATGCGGCCTGTCAAGGCTTGTAATTCTCATTGCAAACAAAGCCAACACCACTAATAAGACTAAAGAAACAATCCACTTTATGGAAGATTTCGGGGGCACAGGCTTAATACACCCCTTTTCAAGCCAATTTTTTGGGCTTGATTAATACCCTACTCAAAATATTGATATTTTCCAAAACCCTACCGGTTCCATAAGCGACAGCCATCAGCGGGTCCTCAGATAAATGTACGGGCATACCGGTTTCCTCACTGACCAACATGTCAAGCCCTTTCAATAGGGAGCCACCCCCCGACATCATAATCCCTCTGTCAATTATGTCAGCCGCCAGCTCTGGCGGAGTGTTTTCAAGAGTTACCTTTATTGCTTCCATAATACTATCCAAAGGTTCGGATAATGCCTCATATATTTCCACAGATGTTATTGTAACTGTTTTGGGAAGTCCTGTTATAAGGTCCCTACCTCTTATTTCATCGGTTAGCGAAGGGTCCGGCTTGTAGGCCGTACCGACACGCATCTTGATCTCCTCCGCGGTACGCTCGCCAATCATGAGATTGTGGTTACGCTTCACATGCATTATTATTGCCTCATCCATCTCATCGCCGGCAACCCGGATAGAACGACTGGTTACAATCCCACCCAGGGAAATAACGGCGACCTCCGTGGTCCCGCCACCTATATCAACTATCATGTTCCCCGTTGGCTCATGCACGGGCAAACCGGCACCTATAGCCGAGGCCATCGGTTCCTCGATTAAAAACGCCTCTTTGGCTCCGGCCTGTATGGCAGCCTCGCGAACAGCCCGTTCCTCCACGGCCGTAACACCGGATGGAACGCCTATAACAACCCGCGGACGCAACAAAAAAGTACCCTTCCGCAGTGTTTTGGATATAAAATATTTAATTAGACTCTGGGTCATATCAAAATCGGCGATGACACCATCTCTAAGTGGCCTAATGGCTATTATATTACCGGGAGTACGGCCGATCATTTGTTTCGCCTCGTCACCCACGGCAAGAATTTCCTCGGTATCGCGTTCTATCGCAACAACAGATGGCTCGCTGAAAACAACACCTTTCCCTTTAACATATACCAATGAGTTGGCGGTACCCAAATCTATTCCTATATCTTTGGTAAATAAACCAATCCGCATACGCTGGCACCTTTCCTTTCTGACTTTTCTATATAAGGCCTTTTTCTTTGAAACTGGTATATGAATTGTCACCGATTATAATGTGGTCAAGAATATTTATCCCGATAATTTTACCGGCTTCCTCCAACCTTTTCGTTACATTAATATCCTCTTTGCTCGGTGTAGGATCCCCGCTTGGATGATTATGCATCAGTATTAACGCCGCCGCATTCTTTTTTATGGCGTTTTTGAACAATTCTCTGGGATGAACCGTTGACGAATTCAACGTGCCAATCGAAACCACATCACGGCAAATTACATGATGTTTTGTATTTAACAATAATGTTTGAAAATGCTCCCTGTCAAGGTGCCTTATTTTTTCCTTTACCAATAACACAACATCCTTGGGCGAATTTATGATATAAGGCTTTTCTCTCTTTGTATTTGAAAGCCGTTTCGCCAGCTCCAGTGCTGCCTTGATCTGGGATGCCTTGGCAACACCTATACCCTTGAAGGCCTTAAGTTCTTCAACCGTGGCATTTACCATAGCCCCTAGACTTCCAAACTCACTTAAAACATATGATGCCAAGTCTATAGCTGTAACGGAACGCGTTCCGGAACCCAGCAAGATGGCAAGCAGTTCGCCATCGGATAGAACTTCGGCACCTTCGGCCAGCAACCTTTCCCTTGGCCGCAATTGGGACGGCATCTCCTTAATAGTAAGGTAATACTCGACTCCGGACATTTTCTCCCCCAATACTTCAAAATATTTGTATATTGAATTCTTTTAGGTTTTCCATTAACCGGCAGACCGGCAAACCCACAACATTAAAAAAACAACCTTCTATTGCCTCTATAAAAATCGAGCCAAGGTCTTGTATTCCGTACGCCCCCGCTTTATCCAACGGCTCACCGGTTTCTACATAACCTTTTATCTCTTGCTTGCCGGCCGCCCGAAATTTTACTGTAGTCTTTTCATGAAAAACAATTTCCTTCCCCGCCGGCGTACAATGAAGAGCAACCCCTGTTAGTACCTCGTGTGCCCGTCCCTGCAACGCCCCCAACATCCTGCAT
>CAZKPV010000129.1:0-5689 GCA_964554735.1 uncultured Clostridia bacterium | reverse complement strand
AAAAGCCTCACTATTAAAGAAGGAAGTCCCACGGGCCGTAAAGAAGAAACTTTTTAGAAGAGATTAAAGGGGAAGGACCTATATCATGTATCTGCATAAGCTGTTCGTTTACGGTACCTTACTGGAAGGTATGGACAATTACAAACGTTTTTTGCTACCCTGCAAGCCCACGGCACACAAGGCAAAGGCCAAGGGCACCATGTACTACCTACCCGGCGACGACTACCCGGTTGTCCTGGAGGGAAAGCAAAACAAAGTCGTGGGCACCCTATACGAGGCCCGGGATCTGAGTATTGCCCTTACACAGATTGATGAGATTCAAAAGTACACGGGTGTGGAGAGCCAAAGTTATCTTATTAGAAAGATCAAAGATGTGGAACTGGCGGACACCGGTGAAATTGTCAAGGCACACATGTACCTGTGGCCCCCCATGAGGGGCGACTGGTTGAAAAAACATGGCGTCATTATTGCCACGGGGGATTGGTTAGAATTTATCAGGAAAACTAAAAACAAAAAAAATAGGCCGTAGGATTAAACCACGGCAGGTATTGTTTCATTTCATTATGGGGTGTGGCCCTCGGCGATATCCCTTAGCAGACGCCGCACAACCTTCCCACTCCTGGTTTTCGGGAGCTCAGCCATAATATATATATTCTCCGGCCTGGCAAGGGCCCCAATTTTTTTGACCACGTGTTCCTTTAGGTTTTCTATAATGTCCGGCGAAGCTTCAACATTTTCTTTGAGCGTCACAAAGGCGGATATGGCCTGCCCCCTCAGCTCATGGGCCTCGCCAATCACGGCAACCTCGGCGACAACGGGATGATTTACCAGAACATGTTCTATTTCCATGGTATCGAGCCGGTGGCCCCCGACATTAACAATGTCGTCAACCCGACCCACTATCCAATAGTAGCCATCCTTGTCCTGTTGGGCGCTGTCCCCGGTTAAATATATTCCCTCGTACATACTCCAATATTGCTCCTTGTAACGTTTGTTGTTCTTCCAAATAGACCGAAGCATCGACGGCCAGGGTGATTTCACAACCAAAAACCCGCCGCTACCATAGGGAACGGGGTCACCGTCAACATCCACAATTGCCACCTCCACTCCCGGGAAGGGTTTTGTAATCGAACCGGGTTTTAAGGGGGTAACACCGGGCAATGGAGCTATAAGGATCATGCCCGTTTCCGTCTGCCACCAGGTATCAACCACAGGGCAACGTTCACCCCCAACATGTTTGTAATACCACATCCAGGCATCCGGTGTAATAGGTTCGCCGGCAGTACCTATAAGCCGCAGGGAACTCAGGTCCTTTTTTTGTAGCCACTCCGTACCCCAGTGCATTGATGCCCTGATTGCCGTAGGGGCCGTATAAAAAATATTGACCTGGTACTTTTCAATTATGTCCCAAAAACGGTCTTTCTCCGGCCAGTCCTGGCTTCCCTCGTACATCACCGTGGTACACCCGTTTGCCAAGGGTCCGTAAACCACATAGCTGTGACCCGTTGTCCACCCTATATCCGAGGTACACCAAAACACATCATCATCTTTTATATCGAAAACATATTTGTGTGTCGAGGCTACCCCCGTTAAGTAGCCACCGGTTGTATGAACAACACCCTTGGGCCTTCCCGCCGCACCGCTAGTGTACAAAATATACAGAGGGTCCCCGGCATCCATTATTGCAGGTTCACAACCTATATCGGCCTCTGCCATGAGCTCATGATACCAATAATCCTTGCCTTCTTCTAAAACAGGATCGTTGCCCACCCTTTTAACAAGCAAGGTTTTTTCCACCGATGGGCATTTGGCTAGGGCCTCATCGCAATATTTCTTTAGGGGAACGATTTCTCCGCGACGCCAACCTCCATCCGCCGTAACCACTAGCTTGGGCTGACAATCATTGATTCTGTTGGCCACTGAGTCGGGGCTGTACCCAGAAAAAATAACATTATGGAGGGCCCCGATCCTGGCACAGGCTAGCATTACAATCGGGAGCTCAGGAATCATCCCCATATAAATTGAAACCCTGTCCCCCCGCCGTACACCCAATTTCTTCAGGACATTTGCACATTTTGTAACTTCTCGGTAAAGGTCCTGATAGGTAAGAATGGTATTATCCCCGGGCTCACCCTCCCAAACCAAGGCAGCCTTTGTTTTACGCCATGTCTTTAGGTGCCTGTCAATACAGTTAACAGACACATTGATCTTGCCGTTCACGAACCATTTAGCAAACGGAGGATTATTCCAATCAAGAACAAGATCCCATTTCCTGTACCAATCTAAGGATTCCGCCTGTTCGGCCCAAAAACCCAACCTGTCGGCGGCGGCCTTTTCATACAGGGAATTGTCCCCTACCAACGCCTTTGTAGAAAAAGTATCCGATGGATCAATGATGATCTCTTCTTTTAACCGCGATTCGCCGGTCCCGGGTTTTACGGTTCCCATGAACACCTCCCCCTTCCTTTATCAATATTTGGCAACACTATATCTATTATAACCACTGTCGACTTTACTGTTAAGACCTTCCTGCCAAACGGAAGAAATTTAACCAATAACTGCTTATATTTAGGCCCTAGAAGTAAATATTTTATAAACTTTAAAAATAGGGCTAAACATTTATGCCAAACCTGCCGATAATGTATTTTAGGAAGGTCTCTATAGGGGGATTCACTATTAAAATCAAATAAGGAGAGCGTATACTTATGAAGGTTTTACTTCCGGTTAGGGTACAGCAGTTGAGAAAAGAAAACATGTGGACACAATACGAGTTGGCCGAAAGGCTTGATCTATCCCGTTCCGCAATAGCATCTTGGGAAACAGGGCGAAGGGAACCGGATTTAAAAACAATATTAAAACTTGCCAACCTGTTCCATGTTTCATTGGATTATCTTATAGGATTAGAAAAAGAACAAAAAACAGGTTAATGTTTTACAACCAATAGGAGGATGTAGACCTCGAGAAGCATTGCACTGGCTGCAATTATAAAAATGCAACCAGTGGAGTGTTTTTTGGGGTAATTTTATGTTAAGATAAAAAACATGGACGCTAGAAATAAATTTTTAACTGATTACAACATTGGTGCTCTTTCCGCATTTGGCGCATACGCTATGTGGGGCATGCTGCCGGTTTATTGGAAATTTCTTGACCATGTACCATCCTTAGAGGTGTTGGCCCACCGGATTGTTTGGTCATTCATTTTCGTGGTTTTTTTACTTGTAACCACGGGTACTATGCGCGGTTTTTTTACCGAGCTGTATATGATTATTGAGCAAAAGAAAAAGCTACTCGCGATAACCGCGGCCTCCGTTATTATCACCGTTAACTGGTATACCTATATATGGGCGGTTGCCAATAATCACATTGTTGAAACAAGCCTTGGCTACTATATCAATCCCTTAGTCAGCGTAGTGCTTGGGATTGTTTTCCTCAGGGAAAGGCTGTCCCTTTGGCAAATTATTTCCTTTCTCCTGGCCCTGACAGGCGTTTTAAATATGGTCTTCCAATTTGGGGCCGTGCCCTGGGTTGCCCTAACCCTGGCCGTAACTTTCGCTATATATGGCTTACTCAAAAAAATCGCCAATGTGGGGGCAATAAGCGGTATCACCCTAGAAACCTTTATAATAACCCCCATCGCGCTATCCTACATTATCTATGTGCATGCCCACGGGGGCGGTGCAATCTTTGCCATTTCGCCGACAACAACGGGCCTTTTGGCCGGGTCGGGTATCATTACGGCTATTCCACTCATACTCTTTGCCAATGGTGCCAACCGTCTTCCTCTCTACATGGTAGGATTTCTACAATATATATCACCTACACTTATGTTGATTCTGGGCGTTTTTCTTTATAACGAGCCATTTTCCGCGGCCCATCTTGCTTCCTTTGCACTCATTTGGGTGGCACTGTTAATCTTTTCCCTTTCCAAAACACCGGAGAAAAAGGAAAACCTCTTGGAAAGAGGTTAACGGACAAGACCGTCCTTTTCGCCAGCTATATCTTTTCCATATTTTATTAATCCTGTCAAAACTCCCGCATTTGAAATATCCCCCACTACCGTAAAGCCAACCAAACAGTTATCCCGGAAAACTAGCTTCTTGTAGAAATCTCTTTCCGGTTTGTAAACCTCATGTATTTCATAATCGGCCCCGGTGACACGTGTCAGCCCCACCGAGATTGCCGGCAGGCCAAAGAATTCAGCGGAATTCATAGCCATCGAACCAATGTATTTCCGCCTGCCCCCGGACATATTAATGCCCGCCACCCGCCCCTGTTCCGTGGCATTAGGCCAGGTTGCATTCACCCTCTTGCTTTTAAGCAACAAATCGCTGGCTTCAGCAACATCACCGGCGGCGTATATATCTTCAAAATTGGTTTGCAGGTAGTCGTTGACAACTGTCCCCCAGTTCAACTCAATACCTGATCCCGCCAAAAAACCCGTATTGGGCCTTACCCCTTTGCCCACCACTACGAGATCGCAGGGTATTGTTTCACCGCTGTTTGACACCACGGCCTCCACTAGCCCATTTCCACCAGTTACAATTTTGTCCGCACCCTTGTTCAAACCAAATTCTACACCATGTTGGCCCAGGCGTTTTTGTAGCAAGCCGGCGGCCGTTGCATCCAGCATCTGTGAGAGTATCTGTGGGGAAGTAACCAGGACACAAACCTTTAACCCACGTTTGATTAAGGCGTAGGCTGTTTTTAAACTCACCAAACCCCCACCTAAAATCACGGCCCGTTTTCCCGGCCCGGCGTGTTTTATAATCTTTTCCGCATCATCGAGGGTTCTAAGGGTAAAAACACCTTCTGCTTCCGCGCCGGGAACGTCCGGCTTTTCCGGAGAAGCCCCGGATGCGATCAAAAGGCGGTCATAGCCTAGCTCCGTATTATTACCCAAAACAACCGCCTTTTTCTCCGGTTTTACCGCTGTGACTTCCGTATTGTTCATAGTCCTCACCGATATCCGTTTGAAATGCCCCTCCGGTCTGAGAAACATTTTGTCCCGACCGATATCTCCCGCTATCAAATAGGTCGTTAAACACCGGGAATAGGGCAGGTGTTTTTCCTTGGAAATCATTACTACCTCACCGGATGGGTCGTTTTTGGCTATAGCCTCGGCTGCAAAGACACCGGCGGCACTGTTTCCAATAATTATATATTTCATACGGCATCACCCTCCCTCGGAAAGGTGAATTTGCCGGTTGTACTTTTTCTTATTATACCGGCCATTACCGAATAATCAACGAACTTTAGGGCCCTAGTCGGACAGGCATCTACACATGCCGGCACATCCCGCTCCGGACAACGATCACACTTTAGCACTGTCTTCCGGGTGTAGGCCGGTAGGATGGCCCCAAAGGGGCAAACCATCACACACATCCAACAGGCTACACAGTTATCCTTCTTGTGAAGAACAAGGCCCGTTGCCTCGTCCCGTGACAGGGCACCCGCCATACAGGCATAAACGCAGGGGGAATCTTCACAGTGCCTGCACTGTGCCGGGGACTGGCCTCCCTCGGAATCCTCCACCCGCATACGGACAGCAGGAAGTGGTTCTTCATAAATTGCCCGGAAAATTTCCTTGCTGTTTGAGTGTTCAACTGCACATGCCATCGTACACGAAAGGCAACCAATGCATCTTTCAAAATCTACCCATATCTCCTTCAATCAATGTTCACTCCTCTGC
>CAZKPV010000128.1:3732-5733 GCA_964554735.1 uncultured Clostridia bacterium | reverse complement strand
ATTCAGCTAAATCTAGAGAGGTTTGGATGCCGGCAATGCCGGCACCCACTACCATTACGGATCCTATCTTTTCTTTTCCCAAGTGGTATCACGCCTTTTTATTTTTTTTCCAGTATCAGTGCGTTGCTTACCAGATGGTGTATATGGACAACCTTGGCATCCAGTTTGTAGTATTTAATAGTATCGGTTAATTGGTCAAAGCAGTTATGGCATGGGGTGCATACCAGCTTGGCGCCTGTTGCCTTGATTTGATCAGCCTTTAATTTTCCCTTGGCCATCCGGTATGGGTGAATGTCTATCCCCATGGCCAACAGACCGCCGCCACCACCGCAACAGTAATTGTATTCCCTGTTGGGCCACATTTCGCGGAAATCCATAACTGCATTTTCGAGGCAATAGCGCGGCTCGTCAATTATACCCTCCTTGCGGACCGAGTTACATGGATCGTGGAAGGTTACCGGCTCAGTGTTTCTGGTTTTATCAAGCTTGATTGTGCCATTTTTAATCCACTCGGCCTGTTTTTCCACGAAACTGTACACGGGATAGTCTTGATTTAGCCAAACCTTCCTCCCCCACATTTGTGCATGAGTAGCATGGCCGCATTCGGTTACCACTACCTCTTTAACCTTTAAACGTTTGTATTCACTGTATATTCTCTCGAGCATGATTTTTGATTTTTCATCATCCCCATTAAAATAAGCATAATGGGTAGCATCCCACCACTTGCTGCTACTTGTCCAACTGGCCCCGGCGGCATGCATTATTTTAGCTATACTCTGAATGTCCATAGGATAGTACTTGATTTCCCGCGGGTCCCAGAGGAAGAGAAAATCCGCACCTTCCTTGTCGACGGGTATTTTGATAGTTGGATCGTCTAATTCATCCTGTAATTCCTCTTCCATCCACTCCAGGGTGTCAAGGTAGTCTTCCTGGGTTACCTCCATCTGGTTTCCGGTCCTGATTTGTGCGTCTACAACTTCGTTTAAGGAACCTGGCGGTGTTTTGCCAAAGTTGCCGCGTAGTGTACGCACAATACCTGCAATATCCACATTCATGGGACATTTCATGGTACACCGACCACACATGGTGCATGACCAAATAAACATATCGTCTAGGACTTCTTCCCTCATACCCAGCATTATCTGTCTGATGAATTTACGCGGATCGGCATTGTCATGAACACCGTTATAGGGGCATGCCGCCGAACACATACCGCAAGTAAGACAGTTATATATATCTTTAGGGTCATCTAAAGTGCAAAATTTAGATATAATATCATCTCTGAAAGATGGATCGAGCTTAGAAACATCAATTGCTTGCATCTTCTCATTTACCTCCCTTTCTGAACTTGTAAACTAAGTTACCCTTAGTATTCATTTGGAAGTTGCTTTAACTGTTCAAATGAAAACACAGGGCCGTCCTTGCAAACGTACTTACTGCCAATATTGCAGCGGCCACACATGCCAATACCACATTTCATGCGCATTTCAAGGGAGGTGATAATACGCTCCGGCGGGAAACCTAATTCCTCCAAAACCGGCAGGGTATATTTAATCATCACTGGGGGCCCGCACAAAATGGCATATGCATTCTCAGAGCTGGGGGCAACGTCCTTGGTTACGGTGGGAACAAATCCAACGCGACCGGTCCAATCCTCGTCTCCGCATGCATCAACAGTTAGATGTACATCAATATCAGAGCGTTTTTGCCATTCGGCCAACTCGTCTTTATAGAGCAACAATCCGGGTGAGCGGGCTCCATAAACTAAAGTTAAATCACCATAGTCGCCCCTGTTTGCATCATCCATCATATAAGTTGCCAATGCACGAAGTGTGGTAAATGCAAAACCTCCGCCGATAATAACAACATTTTTCCCTTTTAGTTGCTCCACCGGGTAATAATTTCCTAGTGGCCCGCGTACTCCAATTATGTTCCCTTCTTGCACTTGGTGTAAGGCAGTAGTTAGTGTTCCCACCTTCATAACGGAGAATTTGAGCTGAC
>CAZKPV010000128.1:0-3722 GCA_964554735.1 uncultured Clostridia bacterium | reverse complement strand
CGGTAGGTGAGCTTGCCATACCAAACGGGGCTTCACCCTTGCCAAAAACCATTAATTCCGCAAACTGCCCCGGCATATATTGAAATTTCTCCTCATCTTCCGGGTTCAGGAAACTCAAAACAAAGGTACGAATGTCCTTGTCTTGCGTTTCAATTATATTTTTTTCGACCCTCATTTGTAGTGGCAGATATGGATTCATACTCATTTAACCGACCTCACTTCGTTGTCCTGTGCTTGAATTTGCAATATAACCTCTCTTATATCCAAGTTTACCGGACAATTTTTGATGCACCTTCCACACCCAACACATGCTGGTAATCCGCAGTTTTCGACAAAATAATTGAATTTGTGCATTATTCTTTGCCGCATTCTTTCCTTCCCAGTGGGCCTTGGGTTGTGGCCGGAACCATGTAGGGTAAAGAGCGGGAACATACAGGAATCCCAATCTCTTACCCTTTCCCCCTTGGCATTTTTAGCGTCATCATTGATGTCAAAACAATAGCATGTTGGGCACAGATAAGTACATGCCGCACAACCGATGCATTTTTCTTGAATAATCTGCCAGACTGGGCTGTCAAACATACCATCGAGTTTTTCTTTAAACCCATCCAACTCAACAGTGGATGTCACTTTTTCGGCAGCCGTCGTTGCGACCTTTTGGGCCTCTTCGAGATCACCTTCGGAGGCTTTTTCAAAACCGCTTAATTCCGACACTAGCTTCTGTCCTTTTTCGGTGACGGCCTTGACCAAATATTTATCGCCTATATCAACGAGGAATACATCGTATCCTTCCTCGGACATGGGGGCGGTACCACAGGAGGTGCAAAAGCAAGTCGAGTCGGGTTGGGTACAGCCTATACCAATCAAGTAGGTGTTCTTCCGACGTTCGTAGTAATAAACATCGGTGTATTCATCGTTGCTAAAAACCTTGTCTAGCATTGAAAAGGCTTTGGCGTCACACGGCCTTATTCCAATAACCACCTTGAGGTTCTTGTCGAGGCTTTCCTCTACCTTTACTCCTTCCTCAGTAACGTCATACTCGAACAATTTCTCAGTTTGAGGAAAAAGGATCCCTTTAGGTGGCTTTTCTACATTGCCATAATCAAGGTCCGCCTCGGAACCCTTGTTGATTCTTTCTAAAAGTGGGTAGGTATCCTTGTATTTAACCGGGGCGTAAACCTGATATTCTTTTGCTATTAGATCGTCCAGAATCCCGCTTATAGCTTGTTTGTTAATTATCATCCTTTTCACCTCAATCCTTCACCAAGAAAGGTTCTGGGTCATCCATCTTAAATGTATTCAAAACTGCCGGTTCCTCGGCATCAAGACCTGCTTCATAATCAAAGAATTCCTTAGAGTCCTTGATCAGTTTTCTAGTTAGAAGCCTAATATTAATCCCCAAGGGACATGCCCGTTCGCAAGCACCGCAGTCAACGCAACGGCCCGCCTGGTGGAATGCCCTGATTACCTGAAAGATCAAGGCATCCTGTATATCAACGCTCCTACTTATCCACTGCGGAGAGTTGCAATCGGCGAAGCATTCCTCACAATAGCACATTGGACAGGCATTCCTGCACGCGTAACAACGGATGCATCTGCTTATCTCTTCCATGAAGTACTCACGGCGCTCCGCTGCCGTTTTGGATTCCAAGGCTAGTACGTCTTCGTAGTTGTCCTCACCCTGGACGTTAATTTCTTCACCAACCAGGTGGTCATATATGACGGGGTTTGGATAACGGCAGGCCTTGCATGAATCGTGTAAGAGTTCATCCCTAGCCACTTCAACCTTGCCGCCCCTACCTTCGAGGACGATTGTGTCGCCTTTTTCTTCGGCATCCAAAAGTTCTTTACCGGCTAACTTTAGGTTTACTTTGTTTCTGTCAATCATACCGCTGCAAGGAACACCGATTATAACAACTTTTTCGCGATCTATTTGTTTTTCTTTCATGAGCCCTACGATGGATCTTGTATCGCACCCTTTGGCGACAACTGCCACGGTGTCATCTAGTTTGCGGATATATTTGGCCAGGTTGTTTTCACAACTGCTATTCCACACTAACTTTCCAACATCTTCAGGCTTGCGTACAAAACAAGGTGTACCACGTAGCGGAAGAGTACCTTCTTCGAATCCAACAACTAGGTTTACCTTGTTCTCCTCCAGTAACTTCTTAGCAATGTCTTGTATGGCACTTGACATCTTTTGCATCCACTACACCTCTATCCGCTTTTTCGTTAATTCGTCTGCCGGTCCAAGTTCTTTGACTTTCTTGGTGATATTTTGAACCAACTCGGCAAACTTTCCACCTTCAGATGCCGACACCCATTCAAAGTTTACTCTTCCTTCCTCAACACCAACAAACTCAAGAAGGTTTTTCAACATGGCAAATTTCCTGCGTGCTACCAAGTTGCCACTAACATAGTGGCATTCACCGGGGTGTCACCCGGATGTGAGTACGCCATCGGCACCCTGCCTCAAGGCCGATAGTATAAACAAAGGATTTATTCTCCCTGAACAGGGAACCCGTATTACGCGAATGTTTGTGGGATACTGTATTCTGCTGACACCGGCCAAATCCGCACCGGCATAGCTACACCAGTTACATAAAAAGGCCACGATTTTTGGTTCCCAATTTTTATTGTCACCCATTAAAATGCATCCTCCCTTCGCTAAAGTGCACTGACCATTGCCATTATTTGCTGGTTGCTGAACCCCTTAATATTGAGGGCTCCCGGTCTGCATGAAGAAGCACATACCCCGCAACCCTTGCAAAGTGCCTCATTGACCACTGCTACCATTTCTACCGGATCTACCGCTATAGCATCATATGGGCACACGGCTTCGCAATCCCCGCACCCCATGCACTTATTTTTGTCCACATATGATGTTTTCCCTTCCGCCGTAACATATTCTTTACTTAATACCGTGCATGCACGTCCGGCCGCTGCTTTTGCCTGGGCTATATTTTCCTCTATGGATTTAGGTCCATGTGCCAACCCGCACATAAACACACCGTCTGTACTGAAATCAACCGGACGGAGCTTCATGTGTGCTTCCAGGAAGAAACCATCCTCATTTAGAGGTATCTTGAAGAATTTGGACATCTGTAAGTTTTCTTCTTTTGAAGGCACTATAGCCGATGCCAATACGATCAGATCGGCAGGTATTTGAAGGGGTACATCCAGGATGAGATCTTTGAGCAATACGTTTAGACCACTGCCGGTTTCAGTTACCACAGGCTTATCCTTGGCGGTGTAGCGTACAAAAATGACTCCCTTTTCCCTAGCCTCGCGATATGCGTCTTCCATAAAGCCGTAGGTCCGTATATCACGATAAAGCACATAAATGTTCTTCTCCGGATCGTTTTCTTTTAGCTTCAAGGCCAGTTTCATGGTCTTATTACAACACACCCTACTGCAATAGGGTCGTTCAGGCTCACGGGAACCCACGCATTGGATCATGACAATGTTTTTAGCATCTGAAACCTTTTTGTCATTATCGTCAATTGCCAGTTCCATTTCCAACTGGGTCAGGACATTATCATTGTCCCCATATAGATATTCCTCAGGCTTGTATTCATAGGCACCGGTTGCAATAACAGCCACCCCATGTTTGAGTTCCTCACCGGTGGAGAGTGTCGTAACAAAGTTGCCCACAAATCCCGACACATTGTCAACAGTCGCGTTTGTGTATACTTTGATGTTCGGATGATTGTTCACCTTGT
>CAZKPV010000127.1:0-5746 GCA_964554735.1 uncultured Clostridia bacterium | reverse complement strand
CCACATCTGCTGTTGTACCGAGTGCACGAGTTAGAACATTGTTTTGGGGATGACCTATTGCCTGTTCGCTGGTAAGTTCACCTTTTCTCACCATTTCCTGAACTAGGGAATGGTCCTCAGTTAACTGATGTATATTACCCTCCCTGACAAGGTAAATCCTGCTGTCACCAACATGGGCATACACTAGCCTGGTTTCCGAGATTAAGGAGGCCGTTACAGTTGTGCCCATTCCTTGCAATTCTTTACTTTGCCCGGCAATATTAAATACCTGCCGGTTTGCATACCTTACCGAGCTCAATAAACCCGCCTCGGGGTCGGCGGCAACCACAGGATTACCGGACATGCTTTTCCTAAGGAATTTTAGAGCCAGGCTGCTTGCTACTTCACCGGCCTGGTGGCCCCCCATCCCATCCGCCACCGCGAACAAACCCATGTCAGGCCAAATACAAAGGCTGTCTTCATTTTCCTCCCTGACTAGGCCCTTCACGCTGGCTTGACTCCACCTCATTCCAACACCCCCATCGGTGCAAACAAAAGATAACAGCTACTGGCGGCCCTCGGTAAAACGCCTACGTAACTGACCGCAAGCCGCCTCTATATCCCCGCCCATTTCACGTCTTACCGTCACCGAAAGGCCATTTTTCTCTAAAATGCCAGAGAACCTATAGATATTTTCTTTACCGGTTCTTCTAAACCTCTTTTTATCATGAGAAGGATTTATGGGAATTAAATTAATATGGCACAGTAAACCCCGTACTAGCTCGGCCAACTCATGGGCAATGGCCGTGGAATCGTTAATACCTTCTATGAGGGCATATTCGAAGGTTATCCTACGGCCGGTTAGCTCTATATATTCACGGCAGGCATCCAACAATTCCTCGAGGGGATATTTCCTGTTAACAGGCATAAAGCGATTGCGCAGTCTGTTATTTGGGGCGTGCAAGGAAACTGCTAGGGTTAACTGTAGTTTCTTTTGCGCCAAGTACCTAATGCCGGGAACAATTCCACAGGTAGACAGGGTTATTTTCCTCATACCAATATCCAAACCCAAGGGGGAAGTTATATTACGTATAAATTTAAGCACATTTTCCAGATTCTCAAGTGGCTCCCCCATGCCCATGAGGACAACATTGCCAATACGGGCATCGGTACAGGCCTGAATCCCCAATACCTGCCCATAAATCTCCGCCGCACTCAAATTTCGTGCCAGGCCGCCTCGGGTGGAGGCACAAAAAATACATCCCATCCTGCATCCTACCTGGGTGGAAACACAGGCCGCACTACCATACTTTTGTTTCATTAAAACACTTTCCACCATTTCCCCATCTTCCAGTTGGAAAAGGTATTTTCTGGTCCGCAAATCCTTGGACAGGATTTCCCTTACCGTCTTGGGTGTACTGATATAGGCCTTCTTGCCAAGCTCATCCCGCAGGGTCAGGGGAATGTCGGACATCTCATTAATTGAACCGGCACCCCTTTTAAAAACCCATTTGAAAATTTGGCGGGCCCTGTATTTGGGAGCCCCAAAACTGTCTAGATAATCCATCATTTCCGGCAGATCCAGGTTTTTAAGATCAACCTTACCGTTCATTTTTTTGTCATCCTCGCTATAAAAAAACCGTCCGTGTTGTGGAGGTGCGGCCACAGGCGTATTTTCCCTGTTCTTGATAAAAGACCTTCGAACTGCCGGAAAACCCCTGTATCACCTAAGCCATCCTCTATAAAGTCACTGTTATCCCGCAGGAAACCGCCTACGACCTCTTCGTTTTCCTCCCTTGTAAAAGTGCAAGTGGAATATACCAAAATCCCGCCGGGGCGCACACATTTGGATGCCGCCTTGAGTATGTCGGCCTGCAATTTCTGCAACTCCGGCAGTTGGTTTTCAATTTTCCTCCAACGGATATCCGGTTTCCTTCTGATGACCCCCAATCCGGAACAGGGGGCATCGACCAAGACACAATCCGCCCTGTTTTTATACTCCCCGGGAAGTCCCCGGGCATCCATCTGTATAGCCTTCACATTGTCAATGCCCAGACGCCGACAGTTTTCTTGTATAAGGCGAATTTTGTGCTTATGTACATCCATGGACACCACACTGCCCTTGTTGTTTAGCAATTGGGCTAGGTGGGTTGTTTTACCCCCGGGGCCCCCACATACATCCAGGACCAGGCTTCCCTCCGGGGGAGATACCGCATGACCGACCAAAATAGAGCCCTCATCTTGCACATAAAATAAACCCTCTTTGAAAGCGGTCATGGAACCCACGGACAAAAAGCCCGAGATATTTAGGGCCTCCGGTGCGTAGGGGGTTTTTTCGGCCCGGATACCACTATCGGCCAATTTTTGAACGAGGGAGGAGGGACTTGTTTTTAATGTGTTGGTCCTCACTGTGTTTGGAGCCGGGGTATTGTTAACCTTACACAGTTTTATGGTACCCTCAATGCCCAATTCATCTATATATCTTTTGACAATCCACGATGGGTGCGAGTATTTAATGGCAATGTGTTTTACAGGTGATTTTTTGAGGGAAGGATATTCAATGCCGTCAATGTTTCTGACTATGTTCCTCAGGACACCGTTGACAAACTTCACCGAACCCCTATGCCCGAATTTGCGTGCCAACTCCGCGCTTTCATTACAGGCAGCAGAAACTGGCACCCGATCCATATACATTATTTGATACAGGCCCTGTCTCAGGATGTTTCTTATATATACGGTTTGTGAACCCAAGGGCTGTTTTAAGAATTTACCCAATACCCAATCCAGTGTGTTCAAATGTCGTATTGTTCCGTAAAACAGCTCCGTGGCAAATGCCCTGTCCAATTTGCTTGCAGGGCTTTTATTGAGTACTTCATTTAGTGTTAAATTGGCAAATGCCTTGTCCGCATCAAGGGCGACCAAGGCCTTCAACGCCATTATTCTCGCATTGCCCAAGGTATTAAATCACCCACCTAACTCTGTGCCGATAAATCGGTCTATAAGCTCTTTCAGAGCACCTATATCAACCTGGGTGTTAAAACAAGGCCCATTCGGTCTTTGATTGGTCACACCCAAAACAGGTATGGGACCGGCATCTTGTATGCCACTCGTTAAATCACGTTCGCAGGCAACGGCAACCACCGCCTGCGGCCTATACTCCGACAACCATTTTCGTGCCACGGTGCCACCCGTGGCTATTGCCAGCCTAAAGCCGTATTCATCTCTCAGCTCTAGAATATCTTTAACGGCACATTTGCCACATCTCCGACAATTATCTATATTCATGGTTATCTTGTAGGGGCATTTGCTGTTTTGTAAACAGTGGGGAATCAAAACCAATAAATTCGGCGGTGCCGCTTTTATGTGCTTGCTCCGCACTAGCTGATTGTTAACCTCGATAAAGGAACCCCTAATCTTATCCGTGTCTATGTTTAATATCTTACCTAGCCATAGGGCGAAGGGGAACATAATGTTAACTGCCGTATGCATTATCCCCTGAAAGGGGGGAAAGGGTTTGTGGAGCAAAAGGGAAAAAATAACCACGGCGATCCCCAATGCCGTCAGGACGGCCGCCCCTATTAACAATACAACCGCCGTTACCCAAATAACATACTGGATTAAGGTATCACGACTGATAGTGAAATACCAGATGATACCTAATACCGCCCCTAGGGTAAGAAAACTTGCAATGATAAGCCCGATAAACAGACGTTTACGGGCACTGGGATGTTCACCCACATGTCCGCTGAAATTTGTTGCGGAATTCATTTTACTCCTTCTTCCTAACCGGCTTTCCTAATGCGGTACCCGGTAAAACGGGCCGGCCGCGTAAAAAATCGGATGCCTTCATTCTGCGAGAGCCCTGTAGTTGTAATTCCACAATCTCAATGACTCCTTTTCCCGTTTTCACCAGCAGCTTGTTACCACAAGATTGAAGCACACATCCGGGCACACTATCTTTGGGATCTGGCAATTCCGTTTTTTTAACCCGCCAAATCTTCAGTATCTTGGAACCCAAATACGTAAATGCCCCGGGCCAGGGATCTAGCCCGCGCACAAGATTGAAGATTTCATCGGCCTGCTTTTCCCATGCAACCAGCCCGTCTTCTCTGGTCAATGCCGGTGCATAGGTGGCCTTGCTATCGTCCTGGACCGTATATTTTACCCTCCCGGACTCGATATCGGCTAGGGTCTGCAACAACAGACGGGCGCCGGCTTCGGCGAGTCTATCATGCAAACTGCCAACATTGTCTTCTTCCCTGATTTTTGTGGAGGCCTTTTTGATAATGTCCCCGTTATCCATCCCCTCCGCCAAATACATGGTAGTTACCCCTGTTTTACTTTCACCGTCAATAATGGCCCGGTGAATGGGGGCGGCTCCACGGTATTTGGGAAGCAAGGATGCATGTACATTAATACACCCTTTGCGAGGAATATCAAGTATCGCACGTGGTAAAAACTTCCCGTATGCCACAACGACAATGGCATCCAAATCCATCATCTCTAGCATACCGATAAAGTTGGGGTCCCCTAAGTTATCGGGTTGATATACCTCCAAACCATAGGCGGCCGCAACTTCCTTTACGGGGGGGGGACTCATTTTTTTACCCCGGCCTTTCGGCCTGTCGGGTTGGGTCACTACTCCTATAATTTCATGCCCGCCTAACTTCAGTGCGGCTAGGGACGGTACTGCAAAATCAGGTGTTCCCATAAACAATAAACGCAAGATAACCATACCCCTATAATTAAACTTTTTTAATATCTACTGCCTTATCAATAAACAGTACTCCATCCAAATGATCAATTTCATGCTGAAAGATAACCGCGGGAAAATCAGTTACTTCATATTTGACTTCCTGACCTTCCCTGTCCAAACCCTCTACAACTATTTTTTGTGCCCGGGTAACCTCCCCTGAAAGTCCCGGTACGCTAAGACAACCCTCAACCCCGGTTTGTTCACCTTCCGCACTGGTTATTACAGGATTGACGAGTTCAATTACGCCTTCACCAAAATCCACTACAATTGCCCTCTTGGAAATACCTATCTGCGGCGCAGCCAAACCAACACCTTTATACTCCGCCATAGTGTCTGCCATATTTTGAAGCAACCTTTTTGTGCTGTCATTTACCTTTTTTATTTCTTTCGCCCTTTTTCTCAATACATCGGCTTCATCCACAACAACAATCTTGTATACAGCCAAAATAACAGCCCCCCTTTTTTACTACTGCACCCCTTGCGGATCTATGTCTACAGCAATCCGACATGTGCCTGTCCCTTTAAATTTGTCAACCGCCCTAAGACATATCTCACGCACGACAACCCTCGATGATCCCTTAATTATTATTTGCCATCGATACTGGTCCCTGGTTTTATACACAGCCGCCGGTGTCGGGCCCAGTACAAAAACCTTGTCCCTTTTATATGTTTTTATTACATCCATTAGATATTCTTTAAGTGCCCTTGCTTTACCTGCAACTAATTCACCATCGGGGCCATAAAGCATTATTCTGGCAAGCAAGGTAAAGGGAGGGTAGGATAGGGAATCCCTTATTTTTAATTCTTCCCTGAGAAATTGTAAATAATCATGTTTTCGGGCGGCTTTAATACTGTAATGATCAGGTGAGTAAGTTTGGATTATCACCTCACCTGGTTTATCCCCGCGCCCGGCACGCCCTGCTACCTGCGTCAGCAATTGAAAAGTGCGCTCGGCAGCCCTAAAATCCGGCATATGCAAAGTACTGTCCGCGTTAACCACACCTACCAGGG
>CAZKPV010000126.1:0-5764 GCA_964554735.1 uncultured Clostridia bacterium | reverse complement strand
CCTGTCTACTATCGGTATGGGTACACGGATTTTTCTCGGAGGCGGAGTCGGTTACGTTGCCTGGCACGGGACCCAGCATTTCCCGGAAATTTTAAATGACAATGGGAAAGAATTGTGTGCAAATGGGGGGACCCTTGCCCTTATAGGCGACCTGAAGCAGATGAAACCGGAATGGTTGGTGGGCTACAGTATAACCGGCTACGGCGCTTCCCTTTCCGTTGGCATCGGCATACCAATACCTATACTAAACGAGGATATTTTGCGGTACGCGGCCGTTGACGATAAGGATCTGTATGCACCGGTAATTGACTACGGTGAAGCATACCCCAACGGCACTGCTAAACCCCTTGCCTACGTTAGCTACGCCGAATTGAAATCCGGAAAGATTAAATTTGACGGAAAGGAAATACCTTCGGCGCCCTTGTCAAGTTACCCAAAAGCTAGGGAAATAGCAAACACACTAAAAGACTGGATCAAAAACAAGGGGTTTGAGTTGACAAAACCGGTTAAGGCCTTTCCATCGGCCAAGGATAAGATAACTGTTAACAGTTTGAAAATAAGGAATAACGAAGTTTAATTTGGAGGGGGATTTTTATGAAACCGCAAAAAATAATCCTGGATTTTAATGCGAGTATATCCGATAAACCTGTCATTTACCACCTTTGCAGAGATTATGATCTTGCATTTAATATAATTAAAGCGAATGTTAACCCGCAAAAAGAGGGAATGCTGATCCTGGAACTCAGTGGTGAACGTTATTCGGAGGGTCTGGATTATCTTCGCAAACAGGGGATCAAGGTACAACCCTTGGCGGAAAAAATTAAACGTAATGAAACTCTATGTACCAATTGCGGTGCCTGCACCGGGGTATGCCCGACGGGGGCCCTGTATTTGGAACGCCCATCCATGGAAGTCTGTTTTTGTAGCGATAAATGCGTGGTGTGCCAGTTGTGTGTTAAGATTTGCCCGGTCAAGGCTATGGAGGTAGGTTTTTGAGGATAATGGCGGGCACGGAAAAAAGCTACAGACGACGGTATAGACAGAAGGACCTGAAATATTTCCAGGTTTTAGTTGAGGAAACAGATTTATATATAGGTGTGTGCGAACAGGAATTCTCACCGGGGCTAGTGCAAATAGTTACGGATATGGTTCAAAAACAAAGAAGGCTACTAAAGGAATACGCAGGAAAGGACCCGGAATTTTTGTCAACCCTTCTGCCACATACTCTCCTCCCGGGTGCCCCACCTATAGCGCAGACAATGGCCGCGGCTTCTCAACAAGCAAATACAGGTCCTATGTCCGCGGTTGCGGGTGCCTTGTCGGAGATTGTAGCCATGCGGCTAGCCGATTTTTCCGATGAGGTAATTGTTGAAAACGGCGGGGATATCTATTTAAAGACCACAAAACCTCGCCGGATTGGCGTGTTTGCCGGCGCTTCCCCCTTCAGCTACAATATTGCACTTGAAGTTACCCCTGACCAAAGCCCCACGGCCGTATGCACGTCTTCTGGCACTGTTGGGCATGCCTTTAGTTTTGGCAGCGCTGACGCCGCGGTGGTACTGTCACCATCGGGTGCCCTGGCAGATGCCGTTGCCACGGCCGCCGCTAATCTTGTCCACACCGTTGGCGACCTGACGGTTTCAGTCAAATTTGCGGTAGACATCGACAATATCAGTGGTGCCCTGGTAGTAAAGGACGACAAACTGGCGGTAGCAGGTAATATCAATTTAGTACCAACAAAGTAAAAACCGGCCCCGCTAAATTGGCCGGCTTACCTGTTCTTTCCCAACACCATTGTTTTAACCTGATTTACTAACTCCTCAATCAGATGTGGCAATGGCTCACCTCTCAAACCCACCAATTCGACCTTAGCCCGAGTGAGTGGCAGCAACACCTTCCTGGCATCGCTTTCGGCAAGAGCCTGGGCCATCCTGGGCGTGAGTTCACCGGACATAGAGTTGGCAAAAAGAATACCCAAAGGGCCTACAATCAGATCGACCTTGTCCGAATTAAAAACGACGGCATTTTCACCGCTTGCCCCTTCGTTTGCCCCCGCCTTCAACATTATGGATGCCGCCAGGGCATTAGTCCCCAAGGCAAGTATTTCTACCCATTCGGGCAGTTCCTTCCGTAATCTCTCGGTTATATGCCTTCCTATACCTCCGCCTTGCCCATCTACTACGGCAATACGCAAAATAAATCACCCTTCCAATCATCTGACAACCTTTACCAGCGATGTGCTAATATGTATTTTTCTAACATTTATCCCCATCCTGTGGATACAACTGTGGATATCTTTTAAATATAATACTACTTATACGAAAGTTTGCTCAATTCTTTTTCCAACTCGACTATTTGTCGGTTCTTCTGAAGTAAGGAACGGGCATACTTCCAGTTATTTTTATGCAATTTTTTGTTTTCCTTTTCAAACTGGCCCACAATTAGGTCTTTTTCTTTCTCGAGCTTTTCTATGAGATTCATTAAAACCCTTCTGCTCAATCTTAATTGTTCAACCTTCTCTTCCAACTCACTGACACGCTTTCGCAGAAAATTAACTTCCATATCGGCCAACTGTTATCACCCCGGCACACAAAACATTTTCTTCTAGTATATGTTATTGTCAAATTTATTAGACATATACGGGGGATACCGGGAATCATGTGCTAGCCTTTTAAAAACACCTTGATCTTTTCAACAGCTTTTTTAATTGATTCTTCCTCCTGAACTAATGCAATACGCACGTACCCTTCACCTAGTTTTCCGAAGGCAATGCCGGGAGTAACTAGCACGCCGGTATTGTTCAGGAGTTCAACGGAGAATTCCTTCGAATTCTTGTAGTTCCTCGGTAGCGGTGCCCAAACAAACATTGAAGCCTTTGGCTTGTCAATTATCCAACCGACCTCGGCCAAACCATCGACCAGTGTATCCCGCCGTTGCTGGTAGGTTAGAACATTTTCCGCAACGCAGTCCTGTGGTCCATCCAGGGCCGCCACACCCGCGTCCTGTAGGGGCAGGAAAACACCGTAGTCAATATTTGATTTAACCACATTTAAGGCATCTAAAACCTCGGCGTTGCCAAGAGCAAAACCTATCCTGCAACCGGCCATATTATAGGTCTTGGATAAGGAATGAAATTCAATTCCTATTTCCCTAGCCCCCGGTATTTCCAGGAAACTCATCGGTTTAAAACCATCATAGGCCAGTTCGGAGTAAGCAAGGTCATGGCAGACCAAAATCCCGTACCTCGTAGCAAATTCAACAACCTCCTCGAAAAAATACCTGTCAGCCGTGGCTGCCACGGGGTTGTTGGGATAATTCAACCACATGAGTTTTGCTTTTTGGGCAACCTCCTCGGGTATTTCTTTCAAATCCGGGAGAAATTTATTTTCATGTCTCAGGGGCACAGCATGGACACTCCCCCCGGACAAGACTATACTCGCACTGTATATGGGGTAACCTGGGTCGGGTACCAGGGCCAGATCGCCAGGGTTGATATATGCCATGGCTAAATGTGCCAAACCATCTTGGGAACCCATCAGTACCAATACCTCATTTTCAGGGTTTAAATCAACATTGAAGCGCCGAAGATAAAAATCCGACATGGCCCGGCGGAGTTCCAATGAGCCGGTTACCGGATAGCGGTAATTGTATAAATTGTCTATCCCCCGATGTAAGGCTTCAATTATGTGTGGGGCGGGCGGCCTATCCGGGCTTCCAATGCTTAGGTTAATAACCTCTGTTCCTTTTTTTTCGACTTCATCCTTTAACAAGTCCATTTCGTAAAAAATGGCGGAAGACAAATTCCTTATTCTGTCTGCTCTTTTCATAGTAAGCACTCAGCTCCTTAAGTCTCTTCACCGACCCGTAATCCACGGTAGCCGATCCCATGGGGCGATGTTTCAATTCGGCCCCGTGATAGTCCGAGCCCCCGGTGATTACCAGGCCGTGATCAACGGCAAGTCGGCGGTAATGGACAGATTGCTCCGGGGTATGATCGGAATGGTACACTTCCAATCCTTGTAACCCGGCGACAACCAACTCCTCGATAAGCCCGTCATGATTCATCAGGCCCGGGTGGGCCAATACAGGAACCCCCCCGACCCGTTTAATCAACCCAATCGCCTCAATCGGTGTTAAACCATACCGGGGCACAAAGGCAATTTTGCCTTCACCAATATACTCATCAAATACCCGGTCTGTCGAGGATACCACACCCTTTGCAACCAAGGTCCGGGCAATGTGGGGCCGCCCTACAATACTATCACCGGCGGTGAGCAATACCTCTTCCATTTTAATATTAACTCCAAGGTCATTTAATCTATCTACAATTTTTCCAATGCGTTCTTCCCTTTGTTTACCGATATGACCGAGCTGTTCTAATAGGATGTCTGATTTATAGTCCAATAAATACCCTAAAATATGTACCTCGCTGTTTTTGTAATTGGTGTTAATTTCGATACCGGGGATAACTTCTATGCCGAACCTGGACCCGGCTCTAATAGCCTCGTCAACACCCGCCACTGTGTCGTGGTCGGTTATGGCTATTGCCTTGAGTCCTTGGCCTGCGGCCCTCGCGACTACCTCCTCGGGGGTTTCTAACCCATCGGAAGCGGTAGTATGTATATGCAAATCAACGGCCATACAAACTGCCCTCCTCCATTAACACATTTCTACGTTTAAAGTAATTTGTCCTTTTTTAACCCAATACTTCGCGTATGACACGTAAAAAATTTCCCCCCAATATTTTTTTTATGTCACCGTCCTTGTATCCCCTCCTTAGCAAACCATATGTTAGCATCCACAGCTTTGACACATCTTCCAGGCCTTCCACCGTCTCGTCAATCCCGTCAAAATCTGAGCCCAGGCCAATACAATCCATGCCGCCCACGGAAGCAATATGGTCTATGTGATCCAGCAAATCATCAACTGTAACTTTACCTGCCCCGACAAATTTGCTGTAAAAGTTTATGCCTATAACTCCACCCTTCCGGGCCAAGGCCCTGACTTGGTTATCGTCCAGATTGCGGCGGTGCCGGTATACCGAACTGCTATTGGAATGGGAGGCTATGAAGGGTTGTTTTGAAACTTCAATTACATCCCAAAAACCTGCTTCCGAAAGATGTGACACATCAACAAGCATTTTTAACCTGTTCATTTCTTCCACAACGGCCACGCCAAATTCCGTCAGCCCCCCATTTGTCCTGGCTTCAGCAACACCATCAGCTAAATCATTGCGGTGGTTCCAGGTGAGGGTTATGCTTCGCACACCCAATCTGTGCAACATACGAAGCACCCCAAGGCTCCCCTCAAGACAGTCACCACCCTCCAAAGCCAAAATGGCCGCAATCTTCCCTGTTTTAACTGCCCGGTCAATATCTTCCCCCGACCCTGCAATTATCAGGGAATCACTATTCCTTTCCGCCTCCGTATACAAGGCGTCAAGCAGCTCCAATGTTCTATATAATGTTCTTTTTTTAAAGATTGGATTCACAAAGGCCGCAAAAAACTGGACATCAACCCCTGCTTTTTTGAGTCTGGGAATATCTAAATGACCTGATTCTGAGTATTCTCCAAGACTTCGCCTTCCTTCTAAAACAGGGATAAGTGTATCACAATGTGCATCGACAATCACACAGTCGGAGTGTATTTCTTTTGCTCTCTCTTTCAGCTTTCCCACGATTGATTCCCTCCACAATATAGGTTATTTATATAATCGAGTAGGGTAACCCTACAGTAATTTTCTGTAGGGCTATCCCTCTCACAG
>CAZKPV010000125.1:0-5853 GCA_964554735.1 uncultured Clostridia bacterium | reverse complement strand
CCGGCTGTGCTTATTCACCCGGTAGTTTTCCTTTAATGGAAATACTCGAGATGCCGGGTGTTAAGGTGAACGATACTGTTAGCGCAACCTTCGCTAAGTGGGAGACATATAAGAAATTCGCCCCGGTAGATGAGCTGTCCAACGTTAAGGTTGTTTATCTCGTTGCGAGTGCGCCGCTACATCTCATGACCAAGGATCCTATCCGCAGTGTGGACGATATAAAAGGGAAAAAACTTAGGGTTAACAGTAATATGGATGCTAAATTAATTCAGGCCCTAGGCGGGATACCAGTAGAAATACCTTCTTCGGACGTTTACCTGGCCATGCAAAGGGGCGCCCTAGATGGGTGGTGGGGGCCACCGACAGCCCTTGATATCTTTGGCTTAGCTGAAGTTGCAAACTCTATTACCTTTCTGCCCTTTCCCTCCAGTGGGACTCTCATGTGGTTGATGAACCAGGATGATTGGAACTCACTCCCCGCTGATATCCAACAAATAATTGATGAGGATATAGAGGAAGAACAGCTCTTGGCATACGCACAGGCAACAGCCGATGCCCAAAACAGAGGGGTAGAAATAGCCATGGAGAGCAACCCCAACTTTGAAACAGTTTTCCTGTCCGATGAAGAAACTGCAAAGCTACAAAAGGTAGTTGACACACTAGTTGAGGAATGGTTGGACGAGGCGGAAGCCAAGGGTTTACCTGCCCGTGATCTGTGGTCGGAGTACGTGAGACAAGTTGAAAAATATAACGAGCTTTATCCGGTTGAGGCCGAATGGTGGCTTGAAAAATAGCAGGCACAATAATTTCTAGATAGGGGGGACTCACAGTGGTTAATACCACCGGTTGGGTGGCTTTACTGCAACAATATGTAACAAAAATAGCACGAATATTTGACTGGATTGGCCGGGGGTTCTTAGTGGCATGCATCCTGCTCGTTGTTTGCAATATTATAGGAACCCTCATGGGGTCTCCCATTCCAGGTACCTATGAATATATCGGTGTTTTGACGGCAGTAACGATAAGTTTATCTCTGGCCTACTGTCAGGTAAATAAAGGGCATATACGCATAAACATTTTGGTTGACCGTCTACCGATGAGGGTTCAAGCAGTACTCGGCATTATAGGCAGTATCATAAGTGCCGTTTTGTTTGGCCTGGTTGTATATGCTTCTTACAAAAGTGGTATGGCACTTTTATTGGAACAACGCCATATCGGCAATACACCTTTGTTGCTTGCCCCCATTGTTTTCACTGTGGGCCTGGGCTGCTTGTTAATCAGCCTTGTGCTAGTAGTTGACGCCCTAAACTTTATAACAAAGTTGGTGAAAAAATGAGCCTGACAGTAACTGGTGTCATAGGTATTGTTACACTTCTTACGGCCATGTTCATAGGAATCCCCATAAGTTTTAGCATGTTGTTAGTAGGGTTCCTGGGATTGGTGTATCTCGTATCCTTCAAAGCCGCCATAGGTGCCATGTCATCCGACCTGACTTTCGTGTTCACAATGTATTCCTACAGTGTGATCCCTGCCTTTGTGCTAATGGGTCAGATTGCCTTTGAGGCGGGGATAAGCAGAAAACTATTTGATGCAATCTACCCGTGGGTGGGACGTATCAAGGGTGGTCTGGGAATGGCATCCGTGGCCGCCAGTGCCGGTTTTGGTGCTATTTGCGGTTCCGCGGTTGCAACCGTGGCCACCATTAGCGCCTCGGCCCTTCCCGAGATGGCAAGGTATAAGTACGATAAGGGTTTCAGTGCCGCTACCGTGGCGGCGGGTAGTGTTTTGGGGGTGATGATTCCACCAAGTGTTATTTTCATCATTTATGGAATAATCACGGAAAACTCTATTGGGGCATTGTTTATAGCGGGCATAGTCCCCGGTATATTGACAATGTTGCTTCTTATGGGCGCCGTTTATGTGCAAGTCTTGGCCAATCCTAAACTTGCACCAACGGGAGGTCCTTCCACTATAAGTCTTGGAAAAAGACTTTCACTATTAGGTAATGGTTTGATTGAAATATTATTGGTCTTCGTTTTGGTTATGGGTGCCCTTATGAAAGGTATATGTACGCCTACAGAGGCAGGTGGTGTGGGAGTAGCGGGTGTTTTGCTTATAACCGTTATTAGAAGACAGTTAAGTTTAAAAGGCTTTATTAAGGCCCTATCGGACACACTAAAAACCAGTGCCTTCGTGTTTATGGCAATTGCCGGGGTTACGGTCTTTGGTAGGTTTTTGGCTACCACCAGGATACCCAATGGCTTGGCCAGTTTTGTAGGGGGCCTGGACGTTGCACCTATCGTGGTTATGTTGGGGATATTACTGATATACTTCCTGGCCGGCTTAATTATAGACCCTCTACCGTTTATAATCCTGACGGTACCAATCTTTTACCCCATTGTTGTTTCATTGGGTTATGATCCGATTTGGTTCGGGGTTATCCTGGTCATAGTACAGGGTATTGGGTGCATTACGCCACCTGTAGGCATGATGGTCTATATAGCTGCAAATGCTATTAAAGGGTTGGAAGTTTATGATGTGTTCAGAAGGGTATGGGTCTTCGTACTGGTGATGATTATAGATATACTCATTTTGTTGGTATTCCCTGAGATTATCACTTTCTTGCCCAATATGCTCATGTGATCCTGTAAAACAACGGCCTAAAAATAAAAGGAGGACAAGGATTAAATGAAAACACAAATATTTAATGATTTGAAAAAAGCAGTGTTGGAGTACGATAATGAGCTCGCCCTTGAAACTGCCAAAAAGGTAGTTGACAACGAGTTAGATCCCCTTGAGGCTTTTGATGTTATGGCCGGTGCCGTAAAACAAGTGGGTGATGCCTTTGAAAGAAAACAACTTTGGCTCCCGGACCTTTTGGGTGCAGGGGAAGCCATGTCTAGCGCTATGACCATACTGGATACGGAGGTAAAGAAAAGGGGTAGAAAGGGCAAAAAAGCAGGTACCGTTGTCATAGGTACCGTTCAAGGTGATATCCACAGCATCGGGAAGGATATGGTCGCATCCCTTTTGGTGGCGGGAGGTTTTGAAGTCCATGACCTTGGGGTAAACGTCAAACCTCAGAGTTTCATCGAAGCGGTAAAGGAATATGATGCTAATTTGGTGGCCATGTCCGCACTGTTGACCGTAACTGCACCCGAACAGAAAAAAGTCATAGAACTTCTTGTTGAAGAAGGGGTAAGGGACAAGGTAAAGGTTATGGTAGGGGGAGGAGCAATTAGCCAGGAATTTGCCAAGAGCATCGGAGCGGACGGCTATGATTCATCCGCACCCGGGGCAGTGGATTTGGCCCTTGACTTAGTTGGGAAAGGGGAGATTCAATAATGTTAGGTTTTACCCGTAAATTCAAGCCTTTGGAACTTATAAGTGAAAGCCAAGTGGATGCCATTTGGGACGGCATACTGAAGGTAATGGAGAATACAGGCATTAAATTTGAAACCGAAAAACCAGGGCTGCTGAAGATATTTAAGGATGCAGGATGTATCGTGGACGTTGACACAAAAATGGTGCGATTCCCTAAAAGCCTCGTGTTGGAGTGTTTGGCCCAGTGCCCCGGTAAATTTTTGATAGAGGCCCGGGATCCGAAAAACAACATACTGCTCGGCGGGGATAGGGTCTACATTTCATCTGGCCCCGGGATGCAATATGTAGATATGGACACCATGGAGCCGCGTGACGCCACTAGGCAGGAATATTATGATGCCGTAACTATTTATGACTATCTCCCTAACTTCCATATCTTTCATCCTCTCTCCCCAAACAGTACCTTTGAAGGAGTACCACCGGTGATGCACGCCTTGGAGGTTTATGCGGCAAAACTCAGGAATTCCACCAAGGCCGTGTGGGGCGGTTCAAGCGTTTACGAGGAACACAGATTTACAATGGCCATGGACGAAGTCGTAGGTATTAAAGGACTTCGCGGGGGAGGGGCTTCCATTCCGCCCCTTGGTTGGGACGATGTGCGGCTGAACAGTATAGTTGCCCGGGTTAAGGAAGGTTATCCATCGATTTTTACAACAGGACCCATCTGGGGGGCTTCCTCACCGGTAACATTTTCCGGGGCCGTTATTTCCATGAGCGTGGAGGCTTTGGGGGGCATTGTGTTGGCTCAACTCATTCGCCCGGGTCATCCCGTTGCCGTCGGCACCCTAGCCTTCCCGGCGAATATGCAGTCGGGGGCACCCTTGTTTGGGAATATAGCAATTGGCTTGTGCAAAGCCGTGTTTAGCCAGGTATGGCGAAGATATGATATACCTACCTCCTCAAGCGGGGCGGCAGTTCCCAATTCAAAATCCATGGATTTCCAAAGTGGTTATGAAAAAGGTATGATTGCCCTCGCAAACGCTATTTGCGGCGACAGTATGATATGGATTCATGGGGGAGTCTACGGTGAACTTACTGCCCATCCCCTACAGGCCATCATGGACGATGACATTTCGGGATCGATAGGTAGATTTTTGGAGGGCGTTGAGGTGGACGAGGAAACGATGGCTCTTGATCTGATTGAAAAGATTGGGGCGGGGCCGGATTTTTTCCTGAACAAGGCCCATACACGCAAATGGTGGCGTAAAAATCAGTATATCACGAGTGTGGCGGACACCACAACTCTTCCGGAATGGATCAAGGGGGGCAAAAAATCCACCCTAGATCTGGCGAAGGAAAAGATGGAGGATATACTTGCAAATCATAAAGTTGCTCTACCTCTAACAGACAGCCAAGAGGAAGAAATCGAAAGAATCCTAAAGGAAGCCCGGGAATTTTACCTTAATGATGGAAAATAGCTTCCAATGATAGTGAGTGCTTGGGCGGATACAGCAGCCACCCAAGCACTCCAAATTTTTAAATCACTAGAATTAATGGGGGAAAGAAAATGCTCATAGTGGGTGAGTTGATAAACACAAGCAGGGAAGATGTCAATAAGGCGGTTGAATCGAAAAACACGGCCTATATCCAGGAACTGGCCAGTGCACAATTTAGGGCAGGGGCCCATTATATTGACGTGAATTGTGGTACACAGGTGTTAAACGAGGCCAAAATGATGAGTTGGTTGGTGGGGACAATACAGGAGGTTGTTGATTGCCCGCTGTGTATAGACAGTGCGGACCCCGTGGTATTAGAAGCGGGGTTGTCTACGGCGGACCCCGATAAAAAACCTATGATTAACTCCATCACGGCCGAGGGGGAGACATTTGCAAATGTTTTGCCCTTGGTCAAAAAATACAATACCAATATTATTGCCCTCTGTATGGACGATAACGGAATACCGGAAACGCTAGATGACAAAATCCTTATCATTGATAAGCTAGTTGGCGATCTTATTTCCAACGGAGTGGCCCAGGATAGCATATACCTTGACCCATTGGTGAGGCCGATCAGCACCGATAAGGAAGCAGGTACGGATGTGTTGAAGGCCCTGCTGTACATCCGGGAAAAATATCCCGCTGTTCACACTATCTGCGGCTTGAGCAATGTTTCCTTTGGCCTTCCTTGCAGAAAGGTGTTGAACCAAACGTTTATGATTCAGACAATGGCCATGGGGATGGATTCTTACATCTTGGATCCCCTGGATAGGAAAATGATGGGGCTGATCTATGCATCCAACGCCTTGTTGGGTAACGATTCATTCTGTAGAGAATATTTAACGGCTTACAAAAATGGTTTGTATGAGGGATAAAGGGCAATAGGGTCAGTGGGGGCCTACAGGCTAGTAATTTTTCCGAGTTCTTTGGTTGCGGTAACCCTGTTTACACCAGCAAGCAGGGCGATTTCTTCATGTGTGCATGGAATGGTGCCCGTTAGGCTTTTCAGTTTTTCGAAAATATAGGACACCTT
>CAZKPV010000124.1:0-5962 GCA_964554735.1 uncultured Clostridia bacterium | reverse complement strand
CGTACCTCCCCGCCCACCCGCTGGCTGGGGGAATCAGGAGTCACCAGGGACGGGTGCTTCTTTTCCAGCCCCTCCAACTCACGCATCATCCTGTCGTATTCGGCGTCGCTGATCACCGGATCATCAAGCACATAATACCGGTAGTTATGTTCCTCCAGAAGCCTACGCAACTCATCCGCCCTTTTGCGGGCCTGTTCAATCCCATGCGGCACTCGCCAATTCCTCCTCCCAGACACAACACAGAGCACAACACAGAGGGACGTTCCTTTTGTGCACTTTTGCGTGGTCTTGCACGGTTTAAAACGATTTCACGCAGTTTAATACACTTTTGCGTGAATACTACAAGGGGGACAACCCTTTTGCAAAGTATCGCCAAAAGCCGATGGCCAAAATTTCAACTAATGTTTGGATACAATTGCCATATATGTTACATAAGGGATATATTTGGCCAAAATCTCAACTAATGTGTTGATTTTATGGATAAAACTTACACTTATTTTTCGCAATCAACACATTACTTGTTTTTTTGACCATCGGCGCGTATTGGTACAGGGAAAACCAAGTATTTCATCAGTCCCGGACGTTCCTATCGTGCTTTAACTTTTACGCCCCCATTTCCCTGGGCTCGCCCATCAGTTACCTATAGTATAACCCGCCGGTGATTCATTCACGCTCAAGTGGTGCGTACTTTGCAATAAAAGTTTTCACGCCGGTCTTGGGAAAAGCAATTCGTAGTTCCTGATCATTTTTGTCGCCTTTTACGGCAACAATAACCCCGCTACCCCATTTACGATGCTTAACCTTATCTCCCAGCTCGAAAACATTGCCGCCCGCACCGACCGCGCTGCCCGCACTAACCGCGCCGCCCGCACCACGGCCGCCGCCCGCACCACCCGCACCGACCGCGCCACCCGCACCGACCGCGCCGCCGCCCACGCCCCTGTGGGCATGTCCGCTTCCACCGCCCAACACACCGAAAGTCGACCCCGCGCCCCCTGTACGCGGTCCCCCGAAACCCGCCGCACCATACCTACCTTGCCTTCCCTGCCCTGCTTCCTCATTCGCCACATCCCCCTCCAATAGATCCCCGGGGATTTCATCGAAAAACCTAGACGGGTAGTTCATCTTCACATCACCGTACAGCCTGCGAGCCATACAATAAGTCAGATGAAGTTTTTCCTCCGCCCGTGTAATGCCAACATAACACAATCGACGCTCCTCCTCGAGTTCATCCTCCTCCTCAAGGGAGCGGGCATGGGGAAATATCCCTTCCTCCATACCGGTTAAAAAAACCACCGGGTATTCCAAGCCTTTTGCACTATGCAAAGTCATCATGGACACCTGGTTTGCTTCCCCGTCATAGTTGTCCAAATCCGTAATCAAGGCTATGCCCGCCAGAAAATCGGCCAGGGAACCCGTTTCGTCCTCCACAAGGACCGATTTATCATATTCATTGGCAACAGATAGAAATTCCTCAATGTTCTCCAACCGCGTCCGTGCCTCCACAGTATTTTCCTGTTCGAGACCATACCGGTAACCCGACCCATCCAAAACAACCTTTACCAATTCCGTAATGGACAGGTCCCTCTCCGCCTCGCGCCATTTATCAAACAAGCCGGCGAAATCAATGAGCTTTTTCGCGACCCCCCGGTTAATGGTCTTAATGGCCGATGCCTTCCCGGCCGCCTGCAAAAGACCGACATTGTGTTCCATTGCGTAATCGCCCAACCTGCCCAAGGTAACCTTACCTATGCCCCTTCTGGGAACGCCAACCGCCCTGATAAAACTGACGTCATCCAAAGGGTTTACGATCAGCTTTAAATAAGCAATAAGATCCTTAATCTCCTTGCGATCGTAAAATTTGAAGCCGCCGACCACAGTGTAAGGAATACCGGAATATATGAGAAATTCCTCGATAACGCGTGACTGGGCATGGGTACGATACAAGACCGCAAAGTCATTATAGGTGTAATTGTTTACACTACACATGGATCGAATTTTGCCGGCTACAAACCGGGCCTCTTCCCGTTCATCCGGGCAACAACACACCGTAATGGGCGCGCCTTTCCCCTTGGCTGTCCAAAGATCCTTTTCCTTCCTGCCCCTGTTGTTGCTGATAACGCGGTTGGCCGCATTTAATATTGTTTCTGTTGAACGGTAGTTTTGTTCCAATTTTATAACTAGGGCTTCCGGGTAATCTCGTTCAAAATTTAGAATGTTTGATATGTCGGCACCCCGCCAGCCGTAGATACCCTGATCCGGGTCACCGACAACACATAAATTTCGGTATTTTTGTGCCAAGAGTTTCACAAATCTGTACTGGCAATAGTTTGTGTCCTGGTACTCATCAATTAATATATAGCGAAACCGCTCCTGGTAGTAGTCCAGCACTTCCGAATCGGATTCAAATAAGCGAACTGTAAGCAGGAGCAAATCGTCAAAATCAAGCGCGTTGTTGTCCAACATTTTTTCCTGGTAAAGGTCGTAAACCTCACCCGCCACCCGTTCGAAAAAGGTAACCGCACGCCGCATGTAGGCCTCCGGATCTAAAAAACTGTTCTTGGCGTTGCTGATGACAGCCGACAGCGACCGTGGTGAATATTTTTTGGCATCGAGATCCAGTTCCTGCAAACAATCCTTAATAACCGTAATCTGCTCCGAGTCATCATATATAACAAAATTATTGTCCCGTCCGATGCTCTTTATATTTCGCCGTAAAATCCTCAGGCAGGCGGCATGAAATGTAGAAATCCAAAAACCGCGCCCCGTGAAATCGGGCACAAGACCCTCTACCCGTGTACGCATTTCCTTGGCAGCCTTGTTGGTAAAGGTAATCGCCAAAACATTGTAGGGCGAAACTTTCTTTTCCTTCAGTAAATAAGCAATGCGGTAAGCAAGCACGCGTGTTTTACCGCTTCCCGCTCCCGCAAGTACCAAAAGTGGACCTTCCGTATGTTGAACCGCCTTAAGCTGTGCCGGATTTAATTGTTTTTCGAAATCCATCTGCAAACCTCCCGTAATGCATACCATTATAGCACAAGGATACAAACCACAGCCCGTCAGGACAAATTTTTTTCCTGCTGTTCAACCATCTGATGGAAAAAGCCATATTCCCCGGCGGCCTTTTGTTGGGCCTTTTTTCTGGTAGCATTAATTTCACCGGCATTTTCCTTTACCATTGAAACTATTTCAGCATCTAGCTTGGCATCAAGGGCCAAATTTTCTATGGTCTCCATTGCCCTTTTTTCACTCATTCCATCCCTGTACGGCCGTTTTTCCGTCACCGCCGTAAAAACATCGGCCACCGCCATGATCCTGGAACCCTCTTTTAAATCCGTGCCCCCAATTCTGAAGGGATACCCCCTGCCATCTGTAGTTTCGTGATGGAAAGAAGCATATCGGTTGATTTCCTCCAAGCCCCTTATCTTATCAATCAAATAATAACTGTAATAGGTGTGGGTCTTTATTATATTGTACTCTTCCACTGTTAACCTGTCGGGTTTTTCAAGGATTCTGTTCGGAACGGCCAACTTGCCCAAATCATGTAGGTGACCGGCAATGGCTATTTTTGCACACTCCCGTTTTGGCCAACCCATTTTCCGGGCAATGACTTCCGCCACCGCCGCCACCCCGCTACTGTGTACGGCGGTAAACCTACTTCGAAAGTCAATAACCCGTGCCAGGACCCCGGTAACTTTCAATAATTCCTGCAAATTTAGAGTTTTGTCAAAATCACTCCACAGCACTTTCAGCCTACCGCCTATATCCGGCGATACAAGATCAAGCCAGAATGCTTCCCGTGCGGCGAGCGACTCCAAAGTTTCCACGAACAAGGGATGGAATTTGCTGCCCGACCGCATTTTGATTTTCCCCATAATGGAGGGAGCCTGATTTAATATTTCGGCACTGGCCGCAATGGACACGGCGGCACGGTCGGCCACATAAATAATGTGGCTTTCCAAGGGTACCGGATCACCCTTGTATTCAACACCGGCGCCCCGATCCCAGTCCAAGTGATGGAAGCGTATGATCTCCCCGGCCCTTTTAAAAATCTCCACATCCTTTAACAAAAGGTAAGCACTGACCGTATGGCGGAAGGGATTTTTTTCTTCAAATTCGAGTAGTTCAATCCTTTCATCCAGGCGTAGGGCACCAATGTCATGGAGCAAGGCCGCCATCATTAGATCCGCGAGTTTATTGTTGGAGTAACCCAATTCTTTTGCCAACATGTAAGATATGTAGGCCACTTGTTTGTGATGATTGTTTAAAACCGGGCTGATCAAGTCAACAGCATCGGACAATGTGGAGACCAACTCGGTTAGGGAAATACCGAAATTTTTGCGTGCTGTTCGTGTCGTAGGTGACATGCGTGTCATGTGGCTATTTATCCTTTTTTCCATAAACCTCTGCGGGATCAAATAGGGGCTTTCCGACGACTTCCACCCGCCCCTGTTTGTCGATCGAATTAAAAAAACAACTCCGGTAGCCCATATGGCAGGCCGCATCACCTAATTGTTTGACTTTAATTAACAAGGTGTCGGCATCGCAATCGAAATACATCTCCTTGACTAGCTGCACATTTCCCGAACTTTCACCCTTGTGCCAGTATTTCTGCCGCGAACGGCTCCAAAACCAAGTTTCACCCGTTTCTATGGTTTTCTGAAAGGAATTCTTATTCATGTAAGCCATCATTAAGACCGTGTTATCATCGGCGTCCTGGATAATTGTAGGGATCAAACCCGCCTTGTCAAATTTCAATTGTTCAACGTCAAATTTCATTAACCTCACTCCCAAAAACAAATTAACACGGAGGGACGTCCCTCTGTTCTGCGCATGTGGAGTACAAAAGGAAGGTCCCCCCGTGTCCCCCTCACTGCACCTGAACGCCCCTTGCCCTGAGGTATTCCTTGGCCTCCAAAATCGTGTACTCCCCAAAATGGAAAATAGAAGCCGCCAACACGCCCCGGGCCCCGCCTTCCACCAAGCCTGCGTACAAATGCTCAAGATTGCCGACCCCTCCGGAGGCAATGACGGGTATATTCACCGCATCGGCCACTGCCCTTGTCAAAGGAATGTCATAACCGTCCTTGGTGCCGTCGCGGTCCATGCTGGTAAGCAACAATTCACCCGCCCCGAGCCCTTCCACCTCTTTGACCCACTCCAAAACGTCCATGCCCGTCCGCTTACGTCCCCCGTGGATGACAACCTCCCAACGGTTGCCATCGGTTTGCTTGGCATCAACGGCCACAACCACCCGCCTCCCGCCAAACTTCGCCGCGGCTTTTTTGACCAACTGTGGTTTCAAAACCGCCGCACTGCTCATGGAAACTCTGTCTGCACCCGCTTTGAAAACTGCCTCTATATCTTCCATACTGCCGATTCCACCGCCAACGGTAACCGGCAGAGAAACCTTTGCCGTCACACTTCGTACCAAATCAACAATTACTTCCCGCCGCTCGTCCGGTGCCGTTATATCCAAAAGAACCAGTTCATCGGCCCCGGCCTTGTCGTAATGGACTGCCAATTCAACAGGGTTGCCCGCATCCTTTAAATTTATAAAATTAGTCCCTTTAACAACCCGCCCGCCCTTGGTATCCAAGCAGGGGATTATCTTTTTAACAGTCATGCTTAACGCACCCCATTATTGCCCATGACTTCCAAGGCTTCCTTGATTGACAAGGTTTCGGCGTACAAGGCTTTGCCAACAATGATACCCTCAACCCCCACGGCCTTCAAGGGTTTAACGGCCCTCAGGTCGTCAATTGTCGATACTCCACCGGAAGCAATGACTTTCAGACCCGTTTTTCTGGCCAATTCCTCGGTTGCATCGATATTTGGCCCTTCCAAAGTCCCGTCCCGGTTGACATCGGTGAATATCACACGTTTGATACCTAACTCACCCATTTCCCCGGCCAGGTCAACGGCATCCTTTTGCGATGTTACACCCCAACCCTCAATGGCG
>CAZKPV010000123.1:0-5980 GCA_964554735.1 uncultured Clostridia bacterium | reverse complement strand
GGGTTTGTTGGGGAAACCAAAGAGAAGGATGAGAAGCCCGCCAAAAACACCCAATACGATGCAAAACAACTTAAGATTAACCGTCTACCCGCCGAGAAAAAGGGTAAAACTGTTCTTGTCAGCGAAAAAGAGATATTTTTTGCATTTACCGAGCAGGATTATATTTATATAAAAACATACGATGAAAAACTGTTTACACGCTTTACCCTTAAAGAACTCCAGTCAAGGCTTGACCCCAGTGTTTTTTTCCGTACCCACCGTTGTTATTTGGTTAACCTAAAAAAGGTAAAAGAAATAATACCTTTCTTTAACGGTACTTATAATCTTGTGTTGGGGGATCAAGAGCACAGTGAGGTTCCTGTAAGCAGGGCCCAGGCAAAAAAACTTCGTAAGGTGTTGGGGTTTTAGTTTCACAGAAGGTATGCCTGCTATATTTTCTGGAAACACTTTTCTTATACTATCTGTTTCCTGCTATGCAGGTTTTTTTATTTTTTTGTGTAACTTTTATGGTGGAGGTATTATGGCTTGCTGTTTGGTATTGGGACCGATTTAATTGAAATTAACAGAATTGAAGAGGCGGTGGCCAAAACCGGTGACAGGTTCTTACAAAGGGTCTATACACCGGAAGAAAGGAAGTATTGCCTTTCCAAAAGGGATCCTTATCCGTGTTTGGCGGCGCGTTTTGCGGCTAAAGAGGCTGTCCTTAAAGCGCTGGGGACCGGTTTGACGGGTTCCCGTTGGACGGATGTGGAGATTGTTGTTTCCGATGGGGGCAAGCCGGAGGTGACCCTTAGGGGCGGTGCGGCGCGTACTGCCACACGTGAAGGGATCAAACGGATTTTGGTTAGTATTTCCCACGGCCATAGCCATGCCGTTGCTTTTGCAACGGCTGAATCTTAGGAGGTGCAAAAAGTGAGGGTTGTTTCCGCCCGGGAAATGGGCAATATAGATCGGTATGCCATTGAGGAATTTGGCATACCGGGTGTGGTGCTAATGGAGAATGCCGGCAGAAATGTGATAAAAGTCATCAGGGATTATTTCAGGGGTGATTTTTCGGAAAAAAGGGTTACAGTTGTATGCGGTAAGGGGAATAACGGAGGAGACGGATTCGTAATCGCACGCCATCTGGTTAACAAGGGTGTGAGTGTTAATGTTTTCATGGCTGCCAAAATGGAGTCCATTAAGGGTGATGCCCTGATTAATTTACAGGTATGGCAAAGGATGGGTGCCGTCCTACACGAAATTGATGAGCTAAACAGGGCTTTGAGACATTCGGACCTGGTGGTTGATGCCCTGTTTGGGACAGGTTTCAAGGGGGAGGCAAGGGGAATCCACGCGGAGGTGATCCGCCTGATTAATGATGTGGGAAAACCGGTTGTTGCCGTTGATTTACCCTCCGGTCTTGAGGCGGATACAGGGAAGGTTTTTGGACCCTGTGTGAAAGCGGAGCATACAGTTACCTTTGCCCTGCCCAAACTTGGTTTGATATTGTATCCCGGTGCCGATTTTGTGGGTGAATTGCATGTTGCGGACATATCAATTCCGAACAAGGTCCTGGATCAATTCCCCGGCGACAAATTTTTAACAACACCTAGTATGGTTGATGATTGGCTCACGGACCGTCCGCGGGATTCCCACAAGGGTGACTACGGAAGGGCATTTATCCTGGCCGGTTCCCCCGGCATGACCGGGGCGGCGGTATTGAGCGCCGAGGGTGCGCTGCGCTCAGGTGCGGGCCTGGTTACCTTGGGCATTCCTTCCGGTTTGAATCTTGTGGCCGAAGCAAAATTAACAGAGGCCATGACCCTTCCTTTGGCCGAAACAGCGGATGGTACGCTGTCCTTTGACAGCCTTGATTTAATTTTGGAAAAGGCGGCCGGGAGTAAGGTTCTCGCCATTGGTCCGGGCCTTTCTGTAAACCGCGAGACCGTGGAGCTAGTGCGCGAGGTGATCCCTACAATCAAGGTGCCCTGTGTTTTAGATGCCGATGGTCTAAATGCTATGGCCGGGGATGTCGAGGCCTTTGCGGCCTGCCGCGGGGGCCTTGTTATAACCCCCCATGCCGGGGAGATGGCCAGATTAATGGGCTTGACTTCACAGGAAGTGCAAAACGATCGTGTGAACATCGCCCTTCAGGCCGCCGAAAAATTCAAATGTGTGGTGCTTTTAAAAGGGGCCCGTACATTGGTTGCGGGGCCGGGCGGGGAGTTGTACATTAACACAACCGGTAATCCCGGAATGGCCACCGGCGGAAGCGGTGATGTGCTAACGGGTATAATTGCCGGTCTGATAGCCCAGGGTATGGATTTGTTAAAGGCCGCCGCGGCGGGTGCGTGGATCCACGGCCGGGCAGGTGATTTGGCGGCAAGGGACCTGGGTTACATGGCCTTAACCGCGGGTGACATTCTGAAATATTTACCGGAAGTGCTACAGTAAAGGCGGTGACGGCTTGGTTGCCAATTCGGTTTGGGCAGAAGTTGATCTCGGGGCTATCGGATCAAATATTAACGAAATCAGGAAAATGATCGGCCCGGATATTATGATTATGGCGGTTGTCAAGGCAAATGCCTACGGGCATGGTTTGCTTGAAGTGTCAAGGACTGCTGTTTCATGTGGTGTAAATTACCTTGGCGTTGCCCGGATAGGGGAGGGGGTCCGTCTTCGCGAGGCTGGCATCAAAACCCCAATCCTGGTAATGGGTTATACCTATCCGGGGGAAGCGGAGATGCTCATCAGGTACGGGTTAACGGCCACGGTTACTTCGGTGGCGGATGCCCAAAACCTTTCCGCGCTGGCGGTTTCCAAAAAATCAACCGTAAGAATCCACATCAAGGTTGACAGTGGGATGGGGCGGTTGGGTTTTCCCCCGGCTGAATTGGCGGAAGGCAAATGGGAAAGCATTTTTTCACTCCCGGGCCTGTATGTTGAGGGTATTTACACTCATTTTGCGACCGCGGATGAGTCGGACAAGGCTTATGCCTACAAACAATATGAGGGTTTCACAAATCTTTTGCGGTTGTTGCAGGACAGGGGGATCAAAATTCCCCTTCGGCATGCGGCCAATAGCGCGGCTTTGATTGACATGGATGCAACCTATTTGGATATGGTGCGCGCGGGCATTGCCATGTACGGATGCTATCCCTCCCATGAGGTGGGAAGGGACAAGCTGCTGTTAAAACCGGCCATGGAATTCAAGACTAGGGTTTCCATGGTGAAAAGGGTTGAAGCGGGCTTCAAAGTTAGCTACGGGGTTATTTACGAAACAAAGGCCGATACTACATTGGCCACCCTATCCGTGGGCTACGCCGATGGCTACAGCAGATTGCTCACCGCTACCGGTGAGGTGCTAGTGCATGGAAAAAGGGCCCCGATTGCCGGTAGAATATGTATGGATCAATGTGTGGTGGATGTTGGCAGTACGGAGGGGGTCAGGGTGGGGGATGAGGTGGTTCTTTTTGGGCGTCAAGGTGATGATTTTATTACCGTGGAAGAAGTGGCCTCCAAAATAGGTACCATCAATTATGAAGTACTGTGTGCTGTTTCAGAACGCGTTCCCCGTGTGTACAAGTATTGAGGATAATTAAATGGTGGAAAGTAACTAAAGGAATTAATGGCAGTTCGTTGAAGTTGTCGCGATAGGGATGATTTACACGGGTGAGGAATATGCGATTTTTCAATATGAGATTTAACCAACTTATTTTTTACGCCGTACTGTCAGTCTTGCTTGTGCTCGCCGTTGGTTGGGCGGCAACATCTTCGAAGATTGCCAACCTCGGTAACGGCAACGGCTTGCATGACCGGGGTACTCTCGTGCAGAAAATTATCATTTTTGAAAACGATTTTGGTGTGGAGGCCCAAAAGGATCTCATCGGCGAGATCAACGGCCTTGTAGTCAAAGAAATACCTTTTATCAATGCCTTGGTTGTCAGGATTCCGCCGGAAAATGAGGATTCTTTAATAAACTCCCCCGGTGTTAAGTCTGTGCAGGAGGATGTGGATGTATATGCAGTACCCATAAAGGAGGGGGCGGTTTTTACCGTATCATCTAAAAAGCAGGAATCCGACCTTTTTGTGACCTCAGGCAAGACTGCCATCAATGTTACCAGACATGTGGCCCTGGGGCGTGTGGGGCGTGGGAATGTTTCAAATCCCGGTGGTATTTCCATACTTAATACCGGAGACACACCGGTTTTTCTTGGGGTAAGGGGGCAAAATGCCGTTGGGACGGGTCCCTTGGATGGGCATCAGTTGAGGCTTGTTTCCGATGCTCCCCGAGGAGATGCCCAATACCGGGTCCAGTTTGAAATCGCCGGTACGGATAGCCGTCTTGTTTTGGAAAATGAAACTAAGAAAATTGCCCAGAACGAGGATGAAGATTATTTGTTGCGTGAGGGTTCCGCCCTACGGGCCGAATTACGGGTGGATATACCTTCGGGGGCGCCGGCCGGCATGTACTCCACGTCTGTTACCGTGGTTGCCGGTGCGGCACAGGACAGCAGCGAAAATACCCAGACAATTCCCTGGGGTGTGGAAAGGATCGGCGCTCCGGAGGCCTGGGGGCGCACCAAGGGAGAAGATGTGAAAGTGGCCGTAATAGATACGGGGATAGACAAAAACCACCCGGATTTAAAGGTTGCCGGCGGGTATAGTGTTTCAGCACTGGGGGGCAAAAGCAATGACTGGAATGACACCCACGGCCACGGGACGCATGTTGCCGGAATAATAGCCGCCTTGGACAATGATATAGGGGTGGTCGGAGTTGCACCAGAGGTTGAACTGTATGCAGTCAAGGTAATGGATGAATCTGGACGCGGAAGCCTGTCGGGTATTCTAGAAGGTTTTCAGTGGGCTATAGAGAATAAAATAGGGGTAATCAATATCAGCCTAACTTCCGACAAGCCGGTGCCCGCCTTAGAGGAGTGTATTCGTGCGGCACGGGCGGCGGGGATACTTACCGTTGTTGCCGGGGGCAATAGCGGCCCGGAGGAGGATACCCTTCGGTATCCGGCGAATTATGAAGACGCCATAGCCGTGGTTGCCATGGATGCGAATGATATGGTGGCAGACTTGTCCTCGAGGGGGAAGGGGTTGGATTTGGTAGCACCGGGAATTGAAATAAGGTCCACAGGCCTATCGGGTGGGTATGAAAACCAAAGCGGCACTTCCATGGCCGCCGCTCACGTAACGGGGGCGGTAGCGTTGTTATTGGGAAGCGGTATGCCGGTGGAAGCGGTGTATTATTACATAACCGGTACGGCCTTGGATCTTGGTTATCCGGATACTTGGCAGGGAGCGGGTTTGGTCAGGGTATATATATTATAGTTGTTACCGGAAGTGTGGAAAATTAGAACAATTGCTATATTTTTGTTAACTTTTTTTATTTTTAACGGATTTTGCGTTAATATAGTAGATGCCGGGTTGGGTGGGAGTATCGAACCCGCGCGTATAGATTCAAAACGCCCACTGGTTGCGGGTGGTGAGTTTGAGTTACCTTCGTTAAAGGTAACCAATGACGGGGAGGAAGGGGTAACATTTTATATGTCCGTGGTTGCCATAAAAGAGCGGCATGCTCCTCCCGCTTGGTTTGCTATTACGCCCGTGTCCTTCAGTCTTGATCCCGGCAGTACCCAGGAGGTTGAGGTCATCCTTAGGATTCCCACCTCCGCAAACCCGGGCGATTATTGTGCCGGTATCCAGGCATTCGCCGGATCGCTTCCAAAGGATGGCAATTTTGGGGACAATGATTTTAACGTGGCCTTGATCAGTATTTTGCAATTTACAGTTGAGGCGGAAAAGCCGGATATTCCTTTGCCATATTTGCTACTTTTGGTGTTGGTTTTGGCGGCGGCTTTTTTATTGTTTGCGAGGTTCAAATCTTAACAATTAGGGGTGTTTCCGGTATATGTGTAAGAAACGGTTTGCGGCAACGATAATTTTCACTGTGGTTTTTATTGCTGTTATGCTAGTTGATATCCCTTCT
>CAZKPV010000122.1:4691-6021 GCA_964554735.1 uncultured Clostridia bacterium | reverse complement strand
CGACCAGGGTAAAAACGTGATGTTTTTGATGGACACGGTCACCAGGTTTGCCATAGCCCAGCGCGAGGTCGGGTTGGCGGTCGGAGAACCGCCGGCAACAAAGGGCTACACACCATCGGTGTTCGCGACGTTACCTGGTTTACTGGAGCGGACGGGGACATCGGAAACAGGCACAATTACAGCCTTTTACACAGTTTTAGTCGAAGGCGATGACATGAACGATCCCATTGCGGACACAGTACGCGGAATCCTCGACGGCCACATAGTGTTGTCCCGCAAACTGGCGGAAAAAAATCACTACCCCGCCATTGATGTCCTTGCCAGTATCAGCAGATTAATGCCTTCGATAACGGACAGGGAGCACATACGGGCGGCAGGTGAAATATGCAAGCTATTGGCCACCTATCGTGAGGCCGAGGATCTAATTAATATAGGGGCGTACGCCGCGGGAACCAACCCCAAAATTGACGCTGCAATCAAGGTAAACGATGCCATCAATGATTTTCTGCGCCAGATGCCCGACGTGCATCTAACCTTTAGCGAAACAGTCGAAAAACTGCACAAATTATTAAATTGATAGCAAGCAAAAACCAGAGGAAGGGTCAAAATGTACCGGTTTAAATTCGGATTGGAAAAGGTTTTGGATTACAGAAAGATGCAGGAAGATGAAGCCTCCTGCGCCTTCGCCCAGGCTATGGAGCACTACGAAAACACCAAGCGGCGGCTGGCCGAATCCGTGGAAGAGTTGGAGGAAAATGTGGACCACCGTCTGGAGGCTGACAACTCCTGCTGTGTGGCTTCAAACATACACCTGTTTTTGTATAGGGACAGTATGTTGGAAAAAATAAATCAGCTCAAGGTCGGATTGGCCCGGGCGAGCGAGGTGGCCGATGAAAAAAGGTTGGAACTGGTCGAGGCAAGCAAGGAATATAAGATTCTGGAGAAATTAAAGGACAGACATTACACGGATTTTATCTACCGGGAAAAAGTAAAGGATCAAAAGGTTCAGGACGAACTGGCTAAACAGGTATTTTTGCTACAAAATCACCTTGAAAGGAGGTGAAAAGATGCAGGTAATCAATATACAAGCGGAGCCTTTGACCCAGAATGCCGAGTCCTTGGGCAGTAGGCACGGGCCGTTGGGCCTGGGCACAAAGGGCAAGGGCGCGGGCGGCGATTTTTTGCAAAACCTAATAGCCTTGCTGGGCATGCCGGGCGGGGCAATGGGGCAGGTAGGCCGGGGTGTAACGGTCTGCGGCGGAAGCGAAGTCGCTCCGGGTGAAACGGGCGGTGGCGGTTCGGGCCAAGACGAAGTAGGCTTGGGTGATCC
>CAZKPV010000122.1:1282-4681 GCA_964554735.1 uncultured Clostridia bacterium | reverse complement strand
GCGGTTTGGGCCTTGCATTCAACACCACGGCGGGCCCATTAAACGGTGCCCACATCCCGTTCGATGCCGGTGCGTACCCGGGCGAAGTAGGCCGGGGGGATGGCTTTCGCATCCCGTTTGACACCCTTGATTTGAACGGTGCAACGGGCCGGGGAAGCCAATCCCGGGTTTTGTTTAGCGCAGGTGGTTCGGTTGACACAGCCGGCCAGGTAAACCAAACCGGCCGGATAGGACAAGCCGGTCTTGGCGGGGTCTTGCCGGGACTGAGTGATGCCGATGGAGATATGATTTTAGAAAACGGCAGGAACAATAGCGGCCAACGGACGGCCAAACCCGCCCCAATGACATTGGGGGAGCCGGTTGGCACTAGCGGTTCTTTACTGGGAGAAGGTTTGGGTATCGCCCGGCAACCGGGGGCTTCCGGGGCCGGTGGGGACATGCCTGATACGGGCCCACATAAAACAAACCCGGTTCCTAACCAACAAATGCCGATGGTGCAAGCAGGTCAAACGGGCCGGGGCGCGGATACAGCGGGGGATCCCCGCGGTACATCTGGTGCAATAGGCTTGGCCGGTACTGATGGTGAGGGCGAAACCCCACGCAACACGGGCTTCCCGGCAACGACAACCGCAAAATCTGCAACACTGCATGCGGCATCATCTGCAACAACACTTGCGGCGACACAGACACAAGCACCGGCACATAACCCGGCACCCGAAAACGCAGGGCACTGGGAAGCGGATAAAATAATGCCTTTACAACGGGGCGACTCATTTATGGAAAACAATTTAAGAAGCGACAGCGGCACTAGCTTTGGCGGCTTTGACAGCTTTGGTAGTTCGGACGGCACCGATAGCGCCAATGGCAATAACAGCACCAATGGTACTGTATTCAACCTCAGCAACCTAACCGCTGCCAAGACCGAGGGAGTCAGAATCGTGAATCTAATGGAAGGTGTGGCCCGCCACGTACAGGTTATGCAACAAAAAGGCGACGGCACGGCAAAGTTGCAGTTAAAACTAGAGCCCGAGTACCTGGGTGAAGTGACAGTGAAGCTGAGCTATTCACAGGGTAAGCTCAACGCCCAATTTATTGCCGCCAGTCACCTGGCCAGAGAGGCTATTGACCAGGCCCTGACCCAATTAAGGGAAAATCTGGCCCAACACAATATCCAATTAGATGAAGCTTCGGTGTCCATGGGTGAAAAGGAGACCCCGCAATTTCAGGAAAAAGGTTCCGCTTTCAGCAGGAAGGGCTTTTCATCTAATGACCAGCAAACAGGTTTCGGTGAACCAAACACAGATGACGAAAGAACCATAGCGGGGAGACCGGCCGATAGGATGTCGAAAGTAAATTACCTTGTATAAGGAGGTGGCCAAGACAAAATGGATTTTTCTATAGGAACACTTGCACATATTATCAGCAAAACCCAGGAAAAACAGAAGGTGCCCGGGACCCTTGATAAGGACGCATTTTTGCAAATACTGACAACCCAGCTGCGTTATCAGGATCCCATGAGCCCGATGGACAGTGATTCCTTCGTTTCACAAATGTCGCAGTTTACCATGTTGGAGCAGCTTTACAACATTGCCAACGTGATGGAAGGAATGGCAAATGCAAGCGTTTTCAGCGATGCCACGGCGGTTATTGGAAAGGAAGTTAAACTTTTTGACCAGGAAAGTGGGGAACACATCACCGGGGTGGCGGAAAAAGTCAGTTTGGCCAATGGTTTGATCGAGGTTCAGATAGACGGGAAGATGTACAATTTCATGTCGGTATATGAGGTAAAGAATCCGGAAATGCCCGGAAACGAGCCCGAGCCCGAGCCGACTGAAACACCCGAGCCGGCACCTGAAATTACGCCCGGCGATGGGGCTGAAGTTGCGCCCGGCGATGGGGCTGAAGCTACGCCCGGCCATGGGGCTGAAGCTGCGCCCGGCGATGGGGCCGGCGAGACGCCCTTGGTAGATGAGCCGGAAGGCACACCGGCGGGTGAGTAGACTGAAAGGAGGGAGCCCAAATGACAGACCGGATTGGTTCCTATAAACACCAACAGACACAGCAGACAAACCACAATACAAGAATCAAGGGTAATGCTCCGATAAAACGTGACAAACATCAGATAGGGCAAGGGCCCGCAAAAGGCACCCCTTCTTTTAAGGAGACCCTAGCCAAGGAAAAAGCCGGGAACATTAAAACACAGCAACTTATGCAGCAAACCACACGGCAGGCCGCGCGACCACAGACGCAACAGCAATCAAGAGAAGGTGTCAAATTCTCGGCCCATGCGGAGCAACGCCTAAGGGAGAGGAATATTCAACTGGGCACCTCGGACCTCCTGGAGATTGACAAGGCCTTGAAGCAGGTTGAAGCCAAAGGTTCCCGGGAATCCCTGCTGGTTTACGGGGATATTGCCCTGATCACCAGTGTTAAAAACAGGACGGTGGTGACCGCACTGGAAAAGGGTGAAATGAAGGGGCGTGTTTTCACCAACATTGACAGTACGGTATTGATTGATAAATGACAGCCGGTCCGTAAGGAGGCTGGCGGCCGTGGAATGACCGAAGCGGCCGAAAACCTAAGGAGGTAATGTGTAAATGTTAAGATCACTAAGTTCCGGCATATCCGGAATGCGCAATCACCAGACCCGTATGGACGTAATTGCGGACAACATTGCTAACGTAAATACAATTAGTTTTAAATACTCAAGGGTTATTTTCAAAGACGTTTTGAGTCAGAGCATCCGGGGGAGTTCCGCTTCCGGAGTCGGTGCCGGTTCCGTTAATCCTTCCCAAGTGGGGATGGGTATGACGGTTGGTTCGATTGATAGGGTGTTCACCCAGGGGATATCGGACCCGACCAGCAGAAGCACCGATTTGACCATCAGCGGGAACGGATTTTTCGTTGTCGCCGACTATCTCGGTGATTCTCCCAAGGACGGGGACATAAAAGCAGACGATCTATATCTTACCAGGGACGGTGCCTTCTATATAAATGATGACGGTTATCTGGTAAACAGCCTGGGCCAGTATGTAATGGGCATCCGGACTAGCGATGTTGGCGGAGACAAGACAGTAGTTCCCATAAACCTAAAGGACATCGATTTTGACGAAACATTTGAAAACGAATATATAGAATCGGTAAGTTTTGCGCGGGACGGCATGATTAATATAAACGGTAGAACGGTTTTCGATGATAAATACAAGCTGTACGTAGGCGTTTTCCAACACGAAAACCCGGAGGCCCTGGTCAGATACGGCAACAACCTCTACGAATGTCCGGTCGAGGATGCTAGCAGGATAATGGATGCGGACAAACCTTCCGTAGCGGCCAGGACAACCTTTCAGGTAACGGATGTCCCGGCGCATGGGGCCATATTGAATATCGGTGGTTACAAAA
>CAZKPV010000122.1:0-1272 GCA_964554735.1 uncultured Clostridia bacterium | reverse complement strand
ATGAACCGATTGAAGGTGCGGATTTTACTATAAATGTAAATGGAATGCAAGCCAATGCGACTGATTTTTCCAAGTTAGCTGCGACAATCAGGGACCTGCCCATAGATGATGTGGTCCTGGGCGGCGAGGGCAACTCCGTAACGGTGTCGGCGGCCAAGACTGGGATATCAGGCAATGAAATCGGCGTGCTTGCCGATCCCTTCAGCATCCCCAGCGGGGCGAAACTCGAAGGCGGCGAGGACGGTAAACAGGCCGAGCTGACCTTTAAGGTTACCGGTGTGCCTGGGGATGACACGATCCTGACAATTGCCGGCTACAAGATTGGGTTTAGTGCCGACGGAAGTACTGTTAGTGGTGCGGACACAACAATTAATACTGGAAGTGAAAATACCGCGGGGAGGGTGGCTACGGCAATAAAAAATGCAATAGAAGCTGCAATTGGGAGTTCGGAAATAGAAGGCATCAAAATTGAAGCTTCCGGCGAATCTGTAACAATAACAGCGGAGGAAGCCGGCTATGCCGGTAACGCAATTTTTATAGAGGCGACTGATTACAGTGCCTACAACGTTACGGGTCAAACATACCTTCAGGGCGGAGTTGATCCCGTAATGGCGAGCACAGTATTTGACGTTTCTTATGTGCCGGCGGACAATACAATCCTAACCATTAACGGGTATAAAATTGGTTTCATGGATGGTGGGAGTGCTGTTAGCGGTGCGGACCATACAATCAATACAGCCGGCCTGACCGCATCGGAGATAGCCGATGAGATTAGAAATTTGCCTATTTCAGGTGTAGAACTCAGCGGTGACGGCGAAGAAGGCAGCACAATAATAATCGTCACAGCGGCGGAAGGTGCCGATGATAACGGCAACGGCATCCAGATAAGTGCGAGTGCCAGCAATGCCTTTGGCAACTTATCCGGTTTGACCTACCTCTCCGGCGGTGCGGATTCTGTGCCTTGCGCTAATATCAACGAAGGCACTGGCTTAAACTTTGGCGGAATGAGCGGTTGCGGTGACATTTTCAGTGGAAACTTGGAGGCGTCCAACGTTGACCTGTCGCTGGAGTTTTCCAACATGATTGTAACCCAGCGGGGCTATCAGGCCAACGCCCGGGTGATCACGGTTTCCGATTCAATGTTACAGGAACTCGTGGACTTAAAGCGGTAGCATATTAAGGGCCGGTGCAATAGGGGGCTTTTGTAACACAAGCTGGTGGCATGTCAAATTGGTGCGCAGTAAGCGGTAATATTAATTAGGGGTTGATGTT
>CAZKPV010000121.1:0-6021 GCA_964554735.1 uncultured Clostridia bacterium | reverse complement strand
CTCCGATATACTGTAAATAAACTCCATAATGAAACGGCTGTATTGGGCCATGGAAGCCGAAACGTCACAAATTAACAACAACCTCGGCTTTTGAATCCTCTTCGTTTTATAGCTCAAGTCAAGGGGTATGCCCCCGTAACGGATATTTTTTCGGATAGAATGCCTGATATCAATAACCTTCTTGTTTTTGCTCATACGGTAACGCCGCGAAATACGGGTAACCAACTTACGGGCAATCTTCTTTATCACCACGGCCATCCTAGCCAGGTCTTTTCCCTCGATATTTTTCATGTCGCGATAAACCAGCTCATCTTCCCAATCTTCGTACACATCCGCAACAACCTTCTCAATAACCTCATCCAATTCTTCAACGCCGGTGGGATTTTGTTGAACATCCTGCACCTTCATGTCATCCATTTTCATCATTTGATAACGCCAGTAGTTCAAAGACGCCTTAATGGTCTGCACAATCAAATCGGAAGGATTGTTTACGGGATTGGCCTGAAAATTTTTCATAAACTCGTAGAACCTTTCCTTTTTCGCGCGCGGAAGACGGGCAAAGGTTTCCTTTTCCTCCCTAGTCAAGTTCAAATCCTCGGCGACTTCCTTGCCCCAAACCTCACTGCTCGCCTCCATTGTATCGGTTAATTCCTCCCCGGCTTCATCGGAGGCACGTTCCATTTCCTCGGCATACCTGCGTCTGATTTCCTGCCTTTTCCTTTTTTCATCCCCCGGTGCAAAATGCAGATCAAAAGCCCTGTCAAAAAGATCCCGTTCGCGGGCGTTCTTAACCAACACCGACCTTAAACCGATCCGGACCTGATCCTTTTCCGTTAAATCCAAATGTTCCAAAGCACCCACGGCGTCCAACATTTCGGCCGTGCTGACCCTTATCCCCAAATGGCGCAAAATATTGACAAATCCGGCCAAATTATAGAAAAGAGGCGACGTTTCCGATACTGTTGAACTTACCGGTGCCGCCATTGAAATTGGCGTATCCATACGCATATTGGTTTTACCACCTTCTTATAAAAATAACAAACATCCGCCAAAATCCAAGCCTACCTAGTCGACATCTGGCTTCTTACATAGCTCATAATACTTTTCGCCCCGCCGTTGGAATTTAGCAGGGAAACATGGTCCTCCCTGTTTTTAAGCAATATATTCAGGGTACTGTTGATCGCATCCTCACTTAACTCCTCGATGCCCAAGGTATGCAAGGCCCTAGCCCAGTCTATGGTTTCGGCAATGGAAGGTTTCTTATTTAAATCATATTCCGCCCTCATTATATTTACGGCATGGGAAATTTCCCTTCTCAATCTTTCCCCGGCCTCGGGCACCCTCGCCTGCAATATGCGCATCTCCTTCTCCACGGTGGGATAGTCGATATACAGATAAATACACCTACGTTTCAAACCGTCCGACAGCAACCTCTCGGAGTTACTGGTGAGCACAACTATAGGGATCTGTTTCGCAACCAAGGTGCCCAGTTCCGGTATGGACACCTGGAAATCCGATAAGAGTTCGAACAAAAAGGCCTCGAATGGTTCATCGACCTTGTCTACTTCATCTATTAATAATACAACTTTGCGATCGGCCCTGATGGCTTTGAGCAACGGGCGTTCCAAGAGAAACTCCTCACTGAACAAATCCTTTTCCTGGAGGCTGCAATGTTCATTTTGGGAAAGCTGTATTTTTAAAAGTTGCCGCTGGTAGTTCCATTCATACAGTGATTTGGTTTCATCCAAACCCTCATAACACTGGAGCCGGATCAGATCCGTGTCAAACACATCGCTCAACACCTTGGCAATCTCCGTTTTTCCCACACCCGGTGCTCCTTCCACCAACAATGGGCGCTCCATCTTCAAAGCCAGGTAGGTAGTCAGTACTAGCTCCTCATTACTTATGTAACCTAGCTTTTCCATTTCCTCTTTTAATTTGCCCGGTGTCATATCCCTCAAACCCATTATGTCCATTAAATTATCACCCCGATATTTTATTTGGAAGGCCTAGGACAGGCCATAAAATGATTGCTGGCGCAAAGCCTCGTACAGCACTATGGCCACTGAATTGGATAAATTCAGTGAACGCACCCCGGCAAGCATCGGAATCCGGATGCAATGCTCCTTATTTGCCTGCAATACATTCTCCGGGAGGCCTTCGGTTTCCCTACCAAATACGAGAAAGGTCTCCGGCGTGTATTGAAACTCCGTATATAGCTTTTTTGCCCTTTTTGTTGCAAATAAAAAAGGACAGCCGATGTATTTTTTTCTTATTTCATCAAGACTATCATAATAATGGATTTTAACCAAGTGCCAATAGTCCAAACCCGCCCTTTTTAAATATTTATCATCGGTGGAAAAACCAAGGGGACGGACGAGGTGCAAAACAGTTCCCGTAACTGCACAGCTTCTGGCAATATTGCCGGTATTGGCAGGGATTTCGGGTTCAACAAGTACTATGTTCAATCTTTACCACTGCTCCTATCCGGGTACCCGATTTTAGGGCAATACGCCTCTAATAGGCAATCCCCACACAAGGGGGCCCGCGCCTTGCATACCCTCCTACCGTGGCGGACTAAATACTGGTGCATATTACGCCAGTATGGCTCCGGAATCACTTCCATCAACTCTTTTTCAGTAGCAAACGGTGTTTTGCTTTTGGCCAAACCCAACCTGTGGGCAACACGAAAAACATGGGTGTCCACAGGAATAAAATTTTGGTTAAATGCCTCATTTAGCAAAACACCGGCAGATTTCCTGCCCACACCCGGCAATTTTTCCAGGCTGTCTCGCGAATCGGGGACCTCCGAGTTGTGCTCGCTAACTAGTTTGCGCGCCGTCTCCACGATATATTTACTTTTGTTACGGTGCAAACCACAATATTTGATGTCCGGAGCCAGTTCCTTGGGAGTTAGGGCGGCAAAATCCTCGGGTGTCTTATATTTTTTAAAAAGTCTTTTAGTTACCTTGTTAACCTTACGGTCAGTACACTGGGCGGACAAAATAAGGGCCAAAAGTAATTGGAAGCTGTTTTTGTGTTCGAGTTCCGTGACTGCATTTGGATATAAAGTGGAAAGGATCCCTATAATGTCCGTTATTCTGTTGGCATTGATGCCTAAATTCGTTTTCATATGCATACTCCAAGTAAATTAAACAAATGTTAGTAAACATAATGTATTTTTTCGCTAAAATTCTACTAAATCCTGCCGGTCGCGTATTTAGTCATTACCAGTTTTGACAAAAAGCCAACCATGAATTCATAAATAAACTTTTTAGTCCGGGAAATAATAAATAACGAAATTCGCTTAAAGGAGGTTTTTCAATGGAAGTATTACCCCTTGTTTTAGGGATAATTTCCGCAACATTTTTGGCCATTGCTTTTTTTATTTACACCAATTCCAAAAAGGCAACGGCAGAAGATACAGGTGCCAACCCCACAGACGCATTTAATGAAGAATTTTCTATTGAATTAACACCGCCTCCCGGCACATACGAAAGCCATGATGATGGTAAAACATCCCAACCGGACATACCCAATACCTACGGAATCGACAGGTTAGTCCTAATGGCCAGGGACCCGGAGTGGCTTTTCGCCTACTGGGAAATCAGTGCCACAAAGCAGGATTTGTTTAAAAGTAAACACGGGGAGGAATCCTGGGAAAAAACAAATCCTGTTTTGCGTGTCTACGATATTACCGGTGTTGATTTTGACGGTAGCAATGCCAACAGCTACACGGATATTGCCGTTAATGATGATGCAGACAACTGGCATATCCGAGTCGGCACACCCAACCGTACATTTTGCGTTGATCTGGGACGTATGTTTCCCAACGGCCATTTTGTGACACTCCTGCGTTCAAACATAGTATGGACGCCGAGGGCCACATTGTCGGATCGTATAGACGAAGAATGGATGTGGATAGAGGGTATCTATCGCACCATAAGCCGACAGCTAGGCATCAGCTCACCGTTAATAATCGAAGAAATGGAAAAACGGATGCAGGCACTCCCTGTTAAGGATTTTTCACCGGGTTTCCATATGAAAGACAAGGAAAAACACGGGGGTATAATTAATGACTAAAGGATATTTTGCACTTGTTCTGCATGCACATCTTCCGTATGTGCGTCATCCGGAACATGAGGATTTTTTGGAGGAGAAGTGGTTTTACGAAGCAATCACGGAAACATACATTCCGCTCCTAGACAAATTTGAAAAAATCGCGGAAGACGGGATTCCCTTCCGACTGACCATTTCTCTTTCTCCACCCCTCATGTCCATGCTAACGGACCCTTTACTGCAACAACGCTATTGCCGGCATCTGGAAAACTTGATTGAGCTGTCGGAAAAGGAACTCCACCGTACCTATGGTTCGCCATTCCATGAAACTGCAAAAATGTACAACCATAGATTCAAGCACGCCAGGTGGATTTTTTGCGACAAATATCATTGTAACCTACTAACTGCATTTAAAAAACTACAGGACAAGGGCTTCCTGGAAATTATCACCTGCGCCGGCACACACGGTTATCTGCCCCTCATGGTGCACGAGGAGGCTGTGAACGCCCAGGTAAAGGTTGCGGTGGAAACCTATCGAAAACATTTTAATCGGCCGCCAAAAGGAATGTGGCTACCCGAATGTGCCTATTCCCCGGAAATAGATCCGGTATTAAAAAGGCACGGAATTCGTTATTTTTTTACCGACACCCACGGTGTAATCTATGCTTCACGACGGCCTCGTTTTGGTATATACGCGCCCATCTATTGCCCCTCCGGGGTTGCAGCCTTTGGCCGGGATACAGAATCATCCAAGCAGGTTTGGAGTTCACAGGAGGGTTACCCCGGCGACCACGAATACCGTGAATTTTACCGGGACATTGGCTTCGAATTGGATTATGATTACATCAAGCCTTATATTCATCCGGATGGCATACGCACCCACACGGGTATTAAGTACTACCGTATCACGGGAAATACGGACTACAAGGAACCCTATAACCCCCATAGGGCGGTTGAAAAGACCGCCCTCCACGCCGGTAATTTTATGTTCAACCGTGAGCAGCAGGTCCTTCATCTGTCAAAATTAATGGACCGCAAACCCATAATTGTGGCGCCCTATGATGCCGAATTATTTGGTCACTGGTGGTTCGAGGGCCCTGAATGGATTGATATGCTGATACGAAAAGTTGCATGTGACCAAAACCATTTTAAGATGATAACCCCCAGTGATTATCTGGACGAATATGCATGGAACCAAGTCGCAACCCCGTGCACATCCAGTTGGGGAAACAAGGGTTACCATGAGGTTTGGCTGTGCAACTCCAACGATTGGATCTACAGACACCTTCATGTGCTTGCCGAAAGAATGATTGAACTGGCAAATACCCATAAACATGCAAAGGGCAACCTACAAAGGGCCCTAAATCAAGCCGCACGTGAGCTCCTACTGGGGCAAAGCAGTGACTGGGCCTTTATAATGAGTACGGGTACTATGGTAGAATACGCCGTAAATAGAACAAAGGACCATATCAACAATTTTTTAAGGTTATACAACGATATCAGATATAATCAAATCGACCTGGATTGGCTAACCCTTCTTGAATCAAAAAACAACATTTTTCAGGACATAGACTACAATTGGTACAAAACATCCTGTAAAAACATTTAAGGGCTTAGCCTAAAAGAGTTCGTCCATAGTTGAACCGAGAACTTGGGCTATCTTCTTGGCCACTTTTAAAGAGGGGTTTCTGATGCCCCTCTCTATGTTTGCATAATACGACCTTGTAATGCCCACTTCACGAGCAATTTCAACCTGTTTTTTCTTTAACTCTTTCCTTTTTACGGCCAATTTGCTTGGTATATTTTTTTGCATTTTTTTCACCTCATTCTATATTATATGTTCCTTAACGGAACCAGTCAATCAATTCCGCCAAAAATGTTTAAGTGTTTTCTAGGGGAAGCTTATATGATATAATTGTCCCGAGGAGTGAAGTACATAATGTTTGCTACCCGTCTCAAGGA
>CAZKPV010000120.1:0-6027 GCA_964554735.1 uncultured Clostridia bacterium | reverse complement strand
AGGCATTATAAAAATGTAACAGTTTATTATAATAAGCCTTTTGTACCTCATATTCCTGGGCACTGAAACAACAGGAAGCCGTACTACCGGATGTTGTGTGTGATGCCATACAACTCCCATCGCGATAATTTTGTCTGTCTGTTCCATCTATAGTATAATCACAACTAACTGATTGGATCACTGAGCGGGCCGTGTAGCTTGTGGGGGTGGTGGTAATGGAACAACCGGTTTACGATGTGCTATTGTGCGACCTGGATGCTTTTTTTGCATCCGTGGAACAACTCGACAATCCAAAAATTAAGGGAAGACCGGTGATTGTAGGCGGCAATCCTGACCAACGTGGTGTGGTTGCCACTTGTTCCTATGAAGCAAGACAGTTCGGGGTACACTCGGCCATGCCCATGAAAAAGGCCATTTCCCTTTGCCCGATGGCTGTAATCCTTCCAACAAATATGGCCAGGTATAAAAAGATGTCGGAAAAGGTACTGAATGTCTATAAAAGACACACATCTGTAATTGAACAGGTATCTATTGATGAGGCTTATCTTGCAGTAAAAAGCGGCACGGGTATCCACATTGCTCACAGGATTCGCCTAAATGTCCGGGAGGACCTGGGCCTGCCCCTGAGCATCGGAGTTTCTGTCAACAAACTCCTGGCCAAAATTGCCTGTTCTCTAGCAAAACCAAACAATGTAAGAGCCATTTGGCCCAAAGATGTTGAAAATATTTTATGGCCACTTTCCGTGAGGGTTATCCCCGGGATAGGGGAGGTTACCGGCAGGAAATTAAATATGTTGGGAATCAACACTGTTGGGGACCTTGCTGCCTTTCCTTTTGATGTACTCCAAGATGTTTTAGGTAATAATGCATTCAAAATCAAGGAATACGCACTGGGGCGGGACGACAGGACACTGGAGCAAGATCGTGAACGCAAATCCCTATCCCAAGAAACTACCTTTCCCAGGGATATCCATGACCCCGACATGATAATGAAGACGCTCTATGAACTGGCCGCTGAGCTGGGGTACAGCTTGAGATCGAAGGCTGTCAAAGCAAAAACTATCACGGTAAAGGTTAGGTTCCCGGATCTGACCATAAAAACCAGGTCGCTGACCCTTTCCGGGGCGACGGACGACGATGAAAAAATCTACGCTACCGCCACCGGTTTGTTTGAGCATTTTCGTGCCAAGCCCCCTTGGCGGCTTGTAGGTATCAACCTTTCTAAACTGGAAAAATGCGGCCAACCCTCGCTTTTTCCGGAGGATCCGGCAAAAGAAAAAATAACAATGCTGATGGACACCCTACGCCAAAAATATGGTAAAAACGCCCTCTTCAAGGGAAGGCGGCTTCAGTAGTTGTCCATTTCAATTAGAAAATGAAAAAACGCCACAATACATGTGGCGTCTGCATTTCATTTGGCAGGGGAGACAGGATTCGAACCCGCAACCTACGGTTTTGGAGACCGTTGCTCTACCAATTGAGCCACTCCCCTTTGCATTTAGTATTATAACCTCACCCCTAATTTTAGTCAAGAAAAAGGATTCATGTATCTGTAATTGAATATAGATAAAGCACGGAGGTGAAGGAAGATGAAATTAAAAATTGGAGTTCTTTTAGGCGGGCGATCCGCGGAAAGGGAAGTCTCTTTAAAAACCGGAGAGGCAGTGTATAGTGCTTTGTTGGAAGAAGGGTATGATGCTATTAAAATAGATGTCGGTTTTGATGTAGCCGAAAAAATTAAGGAAGCAAAGATAGATCTTGCTTTCAACGCCTTGCACGGTAAGTGGGGGGAGGATGGTGCAATACAGGGCCTTTTGGAAATACTTGAGATACCTTACACGGGTTCGGGTGTGCTGGCCAGCGCACTTTGTATGGATAAGATAGCGACTAAAAAAATGCTCCTTTTTGAAAAATTGCCAACACCGGCTTTTGTGGCCATTACCAAAAGGATGTTGGGCCGACAAGGTTTAAACGGCTTGGCCTCTTATGTGAAAGAAAGGATGAACTTGCCCGTGGTCGTTAAAGCCGCAAGCCAGGGTTCATCAATAGGCATTGTATTTGTTCATAGGGAGCAGGACTTGACCGGGGCTTTTGAAGAGGCATTCAAATACGACTCCAATGTTTTGGTAGAGGAATTTATTGAAGGAACGGAGGTTACCGCCTCTGTGCTAGAAGATGACGGAGCCTACGCCCTTCCGCTAATAGAAATAGTCTCGGCAACCGGCGTTTACGATTATCGGGCTAAATATACTGTCGGTATGAGCGAACATATCATACCGCCCAAGCTGGATGCGGCCACCCGGAACAGGATCAAAGAGCTAGCCGTGGACACCTTTGAAACTTTAGGTTGCAGCGGTCTGGCAAGAGTAGATTTTATGGTTAGTAACAAGAATGAACCATATATACTGGAGGTAAACACAATCCCCGGCATGACTGAAACAAGTCTATTCCCCGATGCCGCCCTAGCCGCCGGTATAGAATTTCCTAAACTAATCAAAATGCTTGTAACAAAAGCATACAACTTCAACAGCTGAAATAAGTTATTTAAAATTTAGTCTTTTTATCGCTGTAGTTTATGTTATACTGGAAATGAATCATTTAAAGGGGTTGATTTCCTTGCGTTGTATACTTTGCGGCAAAAAAATCAGTAATGAAAAGAAAAAGCCGTCAGTAGTCAAAAGGGAAACAAGCCCATATGATGACCCTTTTGCGGACTTATACGATGACACATTTGAAACACGGGGGGAAAAGTTGAATCAGGCGGACAAGCCGGAACACAGTAAGGAGATATGTGATTTTTGTCGGGCAAAGTTAAAATCAGAGGCCGATGATTCACAGAAAATACCTAAGCCAATGTAAAAGGAGGAAAGGTTTTGAGACGCAGAGTATTATTGACATTTGCAGTAATTATTGCTGTTTTGGTTATTATAACAAAAGGTGCCGGTTTGTATACGGACTGGCTCTGGTTCAATGAACTGTCCTTTAGAGGAGTTTTCCTGACCGTACTCCTTAGCGATATCGGTATTAGGGTAGTTATAGGTTTATTTGTGTTTCTTTTTCTATTGGCTAACCTCTCAGTTACCAGAAACAAGGTGTTGGAGGCATCATCGGCCTTTGAGGATGATGATGTTATTACCATCAATGAGGCTGCCTACAAGAATTACTTTACCCCAAACACAGTAAAATTTATTTTTTTAGGTATAAGCATACTGCTTGCACTGTTTTTTGCCGCGTCTGTTTCGGGGGTTTGGGTAATATTACAACAATTTTTACATCCCACTCCCTTTAATATCACAGACCCAATTTTCGGTAAGGACCTGGGATTTTATATTTTCCAGCTGCCTTTTTGGCAATTTTTATACAGGGTAGTGTCGGCCGTTGTTATTATGACCCTGGTAATAGTTGCCGTAATTTATTTTATAACCAATAGTACCGTCCACGGCAGGCTAATAATGAAAATACTGGCACAGCGAACCCCACGGAATCACTTAGCCGGCCTTCTAGCCTTGTTTTTCGCCATTAGGGCATGGGGTTACCGAATTGACCAATACTTGCTCCTATATTCCACAGATGGGGCGGTATTTGGCGCAGGATACGTTGAAACGAACGCCATGCTTTTAGCATTGAAGGCACTTTTGGTTCTGTCACTTCTAGCGGCTGCCGCTGTAATCATCGGTGCGCTACGCAACAGATACGGTCTGTTAATGTGGAGTGTGGGCCTAATTATTGTGGCATCATTTGCCTTGGGGGGTATATATCCAGGCTTGGTGCAAAAATTTATTGTCGAACCAAATGAAATGGAAAAGGAACTGCCCTTCATTGAATATAATATTGAGTACACACGATCGGCCTACAATCTTGACACCATTGAGCGCAAGGATTTTCCGGCCGGACGAACCCTAACGGCTCAGGATATAGTCGACAATGATGCGACGATTCAAAATATCAGGCTGTGGGACTGGGAACCCCTCCAGGAAACCTATAGTCAGCTCCAAGAGTTACGACAATATTATGAAATGAAGAATCTGGACATCGACCGTTATACCATTGACGGCAAGATCAGACAGGTAATGCTGGCGGCAAGGGAATTGGATCAGTCACAAGTATCCGAACGCGGGCGGACTTGGGTTAACGAAAAGCTAGTTTATACCCACGGATACGGGGTAATTATGAGTCCCGTAAATGAAGTAAACCCGGAAGGTTTACCGCAATTTTTCCTGAAGGACATTCCACCGGTCAGTGTTGTGGAGGAGCTCGAAGTGACCAGGCCCGAAATATATTACGGAGAGATTGAGAACAATCCGGTCATTGTCAAGGCCAAATCACTTGAATTTGATTACCCTATGGGTGAAGATAACGTGATGGGCACCTATGAAGGTGACGGCGGTGTTCCGCTTAATTCCTTCATGAAGCGCATTATGTTCACCCTTGCCTTTAATGATTACAGGCTTTTGTTTGCCTCTGATATTTCAAATGAAAGCCGTATCATGTACCACAGAACACTTAAAGAACGTGTACCAAGGATTGCACCCTTTTTACAATACGATGATGACCCATATTTAGTGGTGAGTGAGGGTAAACTCTATTGGATTTGGGATGCTTACACCACGACCGGTATGTACCCCTATTCGGAGCGTTTTAACAATTACCACAATTATATCAGGAACTCTGTTAAAGTAATTGTGGACGCCTACAACGGCGATGTTACTTTTTATGTAAGCGACCCGGATGACCCGGTAATCCAAACCTTCGGTAAAATTTTCCCCGGTGTTTTCAGGGATCTGGGTGAAATGACGGAGGACCTTCGTTCACATTTACGCTATCCCGAAGACTTGTTTAAGATCCAGGCCCAGCTATACACGGATTATCATATGACAAACCCGCGGGTGTTTTACAATAAGGAAGACCGTTGGAACCTTCCCACGGAAATCTATATGGGTAGCGAGGAAATCCCGATGGATCCTTACTATGCGGTTATAAACCTTCCCGGGGAAGACAAGCCGGAATTTGTTTTAATTATGCCCTTCACACCACAGAACAGGAAAAATATGATTTCCTGGATTGCTGCACGCTCGGACGGCGAACATTATGGCAAGCTATTGGTTTATGAGTTTCCGAAACAGGAAATTGTATATGGACCGATGCAAATTGAGGCCCGTATAAACCAGGATGCCGAGATTGCACCTCAAATCACTTTGTGGGACCAGCGGGGTGCTAGGGTTTTAAGGGGCAATTTGTTGATCATCCCCATTAAAGACTCCCTCTTGTATGTGGAGCCGCTCTTCCTGCAAGCCGAACAAAGTCGTCTACCCGAGCTCAGGCGTGTTATAGTGGCCCACGGCGACAAGATTGTTATGGAACCGACCCTGGAGGCTTCTTTGCAAAAATTGTTTGGAAGCGATAACGGGCCGCTAACACCGGACGGAGGTTTGCAGGAACCAGGCGATGATATAGTTGAACAAGATATATTAGAAACATTGGAAGATTTAATTGATGAAGCAAACAGCTTGTACCGCAGTGCCGAGGAAAAGCTCAAGTCGGGCGACTGGGCAGGATACGGGGCGGCTTGGAATGAACTAAAAGATGTTCTTGGAAGGTTGCAAAATTTCGAAGGGTCACGGGTTGCCGATCCGGTCCTGACAACGGATGATCCGTTGTTGATGGATGATCCGTTACTGACGGATGACCCATTGCTGTCGGATGACCCACTTCCGGATGGCGAGATATAAAACTTCATAAGGGGGAACTGAGAGTGTTGTTTCAGTCGCTCTGGCAGGGAATTATTTTTGGATTGTTTACCTTGTTGTGCATTGGTTTTTTGGGCTACTTGCTTAATACAATGTGGGAAAAGTACGAAAGATATTAGACTCCTTGTTATGCCGGCGCCCGACGCCGGCATTTTGCTAAAAAAAGGGGGGGAAAAATATTTTTAATCTAGTTTTAGTCCATGGGGCCGGATGCAACCATAGGCTGTGGTCCGCACAAGTTGAGGGCCTGTCGGACTTTCACAGGGTAATTGCACTTGAT
>CAZKPV010000119.1:402-6051 GCA_964554735.1 uncultured Clostridia bacterium | reverse complement strand
GCGGAAAAAGAAAGGAATATGCAGGAAATCAAAGATAACCTTCACGAGCATCAGCAATGCGTTAATTAATTTTCCGCCGGAATCGTAAACATCCCTTGCCCTGATAGTTAGTGCCAGCCTCTCTATTTCATGCGGGGTTTTACCATTGGCGTATAAACTTGCTATAATACTGCCGGAACTGGTGCCCGCAATCATGTCCGGTATTATTCCGTGTTCCAAAAGCACATCCAATACACCGATATGCGCCATACCCCTAAGGAAGCCGCCACCCAGGGCCAGGCCAATTTTTTTGCCCTTATACATCCGTATCAACCACCAATCAATCCCTTGGTTGGTTTATAATACGCGAAAGTGCCGGACCTGGTTCCATCTAAGCCCCTAATACTCGGGACTTAAAATCCCGCGGCAGTAAAAAAATACGCGAAATGACACGGGGTGAGTCTGCGCCGTCTCCTAGCGGCCACGGGTTTCCGTTAATGTCTTTTTCAGTTTTTCGGGATCGCTTACGGGAGCACGGCATCTAAAGTCGCGGCAAATGTAAACCATAGATTTGCCACTTTCTACATACTTGCCCTCCACCGCAGGGGATATTTCTTTCAGCTTTTTATATTCCTTCGGGGAACGGTAGCCCATAACGACCGAGCGGGGCAAGTAAACTTCCCTCAGCACATCCATGATTTCGCCCGATGGGACGGCATCGATTGCGGCGGTGTCTCCTTGGGCCAGGGTATCATCCCCTCTCAGGGCAACTACAATTTCCTGGGAATTGCCGAGGGCAAAATCAACTGCCAACAGAAAAAAGGTAAATGAACCCGGGTGTTCCTTGACTACCCCGCTAAAGGTACGCAACAAGGCATCCGCCTGTTCCTCTAAGTAGCCTTCTCCGGTTAACCTGGCTAAACGTAGGGCATTTAGGCTAGCCACCGAGTTTGCGGAAGGCGTGGCCCCATCATATATTTCCTTGTTCCGGACAAGCAATTTTTCCCCGTCTTCCCCGTAGAAATAGAACCCGCCATTATCATTATCCCAAAACAAATCGGTCATATCCCTTTGAAGTTCCAAAGCCCGGCCAAGGTATTCAACATTCCAGCCCGCCTGATATAATTCTATTAAACCCCATATAAGGAAGGCATAATCCTCCGCGTAAGCCAAATACTCCGACTCCCCATCACGGTAGCGGGCCAGTAACCGGCCATCACCCCGGACAAGGTGTCGTTGAATAAAATGAACGGCTTTTTCGGCTTTTATTGCCAGGGTATGGTCGCCCAACACCTGGGCACCTTTAGCAAGAGCGGCTATCATCAGGCCATTCCAGCCGGTGAGTATTTTATCATCCTTGTGGGGATGAATGCGATTTTCCCTGGCCTCAAACAGACGCCACCGGGCATTTTCGATTTCAATGCTTCTTTTTCCCACCTCTAGGGCGTGATTTACGGAATTGTGCCCGACTGAATCCCGTTCATCCGAACCCCCGTCTTGTATTAGGTTGAGTATGTTTTTCCCTTCAAAATTACCGTCCTCTGTCACATTGTAAAACCGGCAAATCTTTTCCCCCAATTCCCGGCCCAAAACCTCTGTGATTTCCCCCGGGGACCAGACGTAGAATTTACCCTCAACGCCTTCCGAATCGGCATCTTCCGCGGAATAAAAGGCGCCTTCCGGGGAGGTCATATCCCTCAATACATAGTCGAAAACTTCACGGGCAACCCTTTTATAAAAAGGCTTCCTTGTTGCCTGGTAGGCCTCCAAATATGTATAGGCCAACAGAGCATTGTCATACAGCATTTTCTCAAAATGGGGCACCAACCATCTGTCATCGGTGGAGTAACGGGCAAAGCCAAAGCCGAGATGGTCATAGATACCGCCTCGATACATGGATGTCAATGTTTTTTCCACCATCTCAAGGGCCCTTTCTTCACCAAAGGCATCAAAATAACGCGTCAAAAAAAGCAAATTGTGGGGTGTGGGAAATTTAGGTGCGCCGCCAAAACCGCCATATCTTTCATCATAATTGCCGTATAGCTGGCCATAGGCCACATGTAATAAATCCGCTGACACCTCCCCGACGTGGGTATGGATTTCAATGCTTTCATTGAGGCGCCTTACAACTTCCTTGCTGATTTTTTCTAATTCGTCCGGTTTAGTTCGCCATAATTCAGCTATCTGTAACAGCAGTTCTACAAGCCCGGGACGACCCCATTTGCTAGTTTTGGGAAAATAAGTGCCGGCGAAAAAGGGCTCCTTGTCCGGGTTCATTATTATAGTAAGCGGCCACCCACCCTGGCCGGTCATGGCCTGACATACCGACATATATATGTGGTCAATATCAGGCCGCTCCTCCCTGTCAACCTTTATGGAGACAAAGTGTTCGTTTAAAATCTCGGCAACCTCGTTGTCCTCGAAGGATTCCTTTTCCATCACATGGCACCAATGGCAGGTGGAATAACCGATGGACAAGAAGACAGGCTTACCATCCCGCCGCGCCTTTTCAAAGGCTTCCTCGCCCCACGGATACCAGTCCACGGGGTTGTGGGCATGTTGAAGCAAATACGGTGATTTTTCATGTATGAGGCTGTTGGATTTAGGGTTCACATGGGGCATGAGGACATCTTCCTTTGCTTATATGATGGAATAGTATTCCCCGAAAAATAAACGGCTACTAAAAAGGGTATTAAAAACAAAAATCCCGGAAATGAGGTTAAACCTAAAAAGGAACCTCTGTATTCCGGGATAATCGATAACATTGTTTCTAGGGCTTCCAGACCTCCCACACTTTACCGGCCAAGGCAGGTGAGGGCTTTAAGGTTTTGCCACCTTCAACCCAACCGGACGGCATAACTTCACCGGTCTTTTGCTGGTGTTGATAGGCTTTTAGTTGACGAATCAGTTCCGCAGGATTTCTTCCGACCGGCGGGCTCAATATCTCGGCCGCCTGGATAACTCCTTCGGGGTCGATCAAGAAACGTCCGCGAATATTGACTCCTTCATCCTCGTCATAAACCCCGTACAGCTTGCCGATAGCCCCGTTTTGGTCGGATGCCATCGGGAAAGGAATATCTTTTCCAACCATTTTTACCAGTTCAGTTTCGTTCCATACCTTGTGTGAATGTTTACTATCCACGCTCATGGAAACAACTTCCGCCCCAAGCGCCAAAATCTCGTCATAGCTAACTGCCATGTGTGATATTTCAGTGGGTCAGACAAAGGTAAAATCACCCGGATAGAAACACAAGATAAGCCATTTGCCCTTGTAATCCTCCAGCGATACCTTTGTGAATCCGCCCTTGTAAAATGCCGGTGCCGTGAAAGTAGGGGCTTTTTTTGTAACTAACATTACATCCTCTCCTTCCAATTTTAACAGCATCTTCCACTATCGACTCCACTAGAATTATATACCACTTACCGGAGGATGTAAACAACTTTATAGGTACAAGCCGTGCGAGGCTGTATGCGTAAGGTCATTGCAGTATTGAACTGTTAGTGTGCAATTATCGGGTGCGCGACCAAAGAGGGCACGGCCATTTCAAGACAACCCTAACGCGGCACGCACGAAACCCGAGAGCGATTATTGGGTGTGCCCCTGCCCGCCGCCGGCGCGGCCATCTAAAGACAACCCTGACGCGGCAAGCAAAATTGCCGCACAAAAAACACGGACGCGGCCTCAGGTGTACAGACCGGAGCACCTTCCACACCTTCCACACCCCTCCACCGGCCAGAGAAACCGGCCCTACTATCCCATAAATTACTTACTTTACTGAAGTCTAGATTGCATATTGACTTTAATAAAGTTAAAGTGTATGCTAAACTATATTAAGGGGAGGTGCTTGCATGACCATTGAGGTGGTACCGGAGTGGATGGTAAATCTTGACGATGAGGATGTGTCATTTATTAAAAGATTCATCATGGCATCCGGCTCACTTAAGGAAATCGCCAGACAATATGGCGTTACATACCCAACCGTTCGTTTAAGGCTTGACAGGCTCATACAAAAAATTAAAATAAGCGAGGACACCGCAAATGAACCGTACATTGCCCTTGTAAAACGCCTCGCGGTCAATGATAAGCTAGATTTTGACACAGCGAAAATTCTTATAAATGAGTACAAGAAGATTCAAGGGGAGGATAAATAGGTGGAACTTGCAAATTCGATTATCGCCATGATCTTTATTCTGTCACTGCTGGGGGGCAGTGTTTGGCTGCAAATATTTCTGTCAAAGAAACAAAATAAATGGCTTGGGTTGATCATTCCCCTAATATGTTTTATGTTTTCGATCATGGCCATCCTGGGAATGGCACTTTTTCAGAATGTAGGAACGAGCCCTGGAAACCTACATGGTAGCCCGGCCCCGGGTAGCCACGGTATGGGCGAAGGCGCGGAATCATGGAAGCCGGGCGTAATTCAAATTATTGCATCTGTTACACCCGTTTTCCTGATATTTAATATTCCCACAATTATATTTTTAGCAATCTATTATGCCTGCAGGGAGAAAATGAAACTACGGGATGAATTGGACAAAATGAACATCCAGGACTTGGACTAGGCATCCATGACCTGGATTAGTTGCCTAGGGCCAATTAAATAAACCTATCAAACAATATGTCCCCGGTATTCCGTCTGCCATCGATCACTGCAAGCACCCAAACCCTGTTTTCAATAAATGCGCCTATTTTCAGCGCAAACCTCGTCGTGTGTGTCGAATACAGGAGTTAACTCATTCAATCTTGCAACTATCGGGCTGTGTCGGAGCGTAAGACATTTTCGGTTTTTTTAAAATGTGCAAAATTTCAAGCTGTGCTCAGATTTAAAGGAAGCTATTGTAAATTTATCCCCATTAATTCCACATTTCATCGTATTTGACATACTTTATTCCATTTTATTGATAATTATGCCAAATGAGTTGAGCACAGCTTGCATTTTTGCACAATCGGTGGTAAGATTTTAGTATGAAAAGATACCTAAGCCATTATTCGGCAGCCAAGTTTTGGAATATACCACATTTGGAGGTAATTTTAGGTTTTGAAATTGCCAAAACGAGACCCATCGACATGACAGTTACGAATCGGAAGTTTAGGTCGGAAAGAAAAGGTGTAAATCTACACCTATGTGAAACCTATCTCCCTTTGAATTCAGTGGTGTTAAAAAATGGTACAGTTGTAGCCTCACCTGAGTTGGTTTTTCTACAACTTGCACCCGAATTAAAGATCCATCGCTTGATATTGCTTGGTTTACAGCTTTGTTCTCATCCACCGGGAAAACCAACCCTGGCTATTACGACAAAACGAAAGATCGTTGACTTCCTTGCAAAGACTTCCGGCCATTACGGTCGACGCAAGGCCCAACGAGCTGTAAAGTACATAAATGATGGTTCTGCATCCATTATGGAATCAATTACTTATATGCTTCTGTCTTTACCCCATACTCTTGGGGGTTATGGGTTGGATGGAGCTGTATTCAATTATAAAATTAAACTAGTGAACAAGTGGGCCCAAACCCTCGGGCAAAACCACTGTTTCGTTGACTTATATTACAACTCCGCAAAGCTAGCGGTGGAGTATGACAGCTTTACCTACCATAATAGCCCCACAGAACAAGGTAGGGATATGATTCGTTCCACGATACTGGAAAGACGAGGAATTACTGTAATGCA
>CAZKPV010000119.1:0-392 GCA_964554735.1 uncultured Clostridia bacterium | reverse complement strand
TTGGGTACCATTCAAGTATATAACAGAAACACCCTAAGGGACTTTGCCCACAACCTTGCCGGCCGTCTCGGTAAACGCATACAAATTCGTACAAAAAAATTTGACCCTATGCAAGACCGCCTTCACGCACTGCTACCAAGGTATTCCCCACCTTCCCCTCTTCCACAATAGCCCATCTTCCACAATAGCCCATCCTAGAATAGATACGCAAAATTTAAGACCCCGGGGCACATTAGAGTGGTTTGGGTCACCTTTGGGTCACCTTTGGGTCACCTTTGGGTCGCCTTGGGGTGCCTTGGTCGCCTTGGGGTGCCTTGGTCGCCTTGGGTCGCCTTTGGTCGCCTTGGGTCGCCTTTGGTAGGCACAGTTTTCCCCCAAATCCATCCCTAAGC
>CAZKPV010000118.1:0-6109 GCA_964554735.1 uncultured Clostridia bacterium | reverse complement strand
CAGCGGCAATCAAAACCAAGCCCAGGACGATCAGAATAATGCCGGTGGCACTGGTCGAAAAAAGGCCCATGCCATAAACCGCAAGAATAAGAAGCAGAGCGCCTAAGATTTCCAAAACAACAGTCCCGGGTGTGCTCAGCCCAAAATATAGGGCGGCCGCCCCGGCGGCCAGGAGGAGGAAGGCAATCTGTGGGTCGCTGACCTTATTTTGCAGGTCCTCGGAAAAATTCATCGGAACGGCAAATATTTCGGCCCTTTCGGTGGCAAGGGTAATGGTTTTTTCCTCCATTGTGATTTCAGTGTTGTCAATCCGCTTCAGCAAGGCCCTAAGGGAAGATGCCTCATAGTCAATAATCCCGGATTTTAAAGCCTCCACGGAATTCAGTGTGAGATTTTCGGTGACGAATGCGGCCGCAATTTCCGGAGGGCGTCCCCGCAAAGAGGCTACCGACTCCATGTGTCCGGCAAGAAAAGAAATGGTTTTTTCGTCCGCCGCATTTCTCTCCCCGGTGGGAGCAAGTTCAATTGGCATGGCCGCCCCCGTTGTTGTACCCGGTGCCATGGCGGCAATGTGGGAGCCCACGAGTATAAAGGAACCCGCCGAAGCAGCGATTGCCCCGGAGGGTGACACGTAAGTGATGATAGGTACCGGCGATTCGGAAAAAGTGCCAAGAATGTCTAGGGTAGCATCGACAAGGCCCCCGGGTGTGTTGAGGTTTATGATTATGGCCTGGACAGGGTTTTCCCCTTCGGTTAGGGATTTAATTCCCCTGTCCAAATAGGAGGCGGTCCCCTGGGTGATCATTCCGCTTACATCCAACATTGCGATAGGGGGCACCGCGGAAGATGCCTCAAGTTGTACCAGATCATTGGGATCAGGGGTTTGCACTGCCAACCGCACCGAAGGTTCCAGGACTGTATAGGGTTTATTGGGTGGCCCCGGTTCCGTAGGCGCACAAACAGCCGGTGATACCACCGTAGCTATAGAAAATACAAAGCAGAAAGCAAAATACAATATGGCCAAAATGCTTTTTCCACGCCTACACCGTTTGTTGTTCATGAAATTATTATTATCATAATAGGGTTACTCTATGCCGAAATGATCGGCATTGTTTTGTGCTGCCGGTTGGCCCCACCGGACCCCTGTATACCCCGCCTCGTTGCCCAACCCCACCTCGCACGGCTTGCCAACGCACGGCCCCCGCCTCGCCCGCCCATCGCTAAGGCCCAACCCCGCCTCGCGGCCCACGGCCCGCCTCGCGACCCACGGCCCGCCTCGCGACCCACGGCCCACCTCGCACAGCTTGCCAACGCACGGCCCCCGCCTCGCCCGCCCATCGCTAAGGCCCAACCCCGCCTCGCGGCCCACGGCCCACCTCGCGGCCCAACCCCGCGCCTTCCACTGCCTGCCCGCACCCGGCCCGGGTTTCGCCATCCGGCCCTACCGGCCTAAACTGTGTTATAATATACACCTGGAAGCGAAATAGAAATACGGCGGAGTGGGGGCGGTAAAATGTTAAAACTGCTGGTGGCCGGGGAAAGAGGAGAATACTTCGAATTGCCGGACGTGGGCGCGGTTGGCCGGAGCGGCGACCGTTATACTGAACTCCACATGGATGACATGATAAAAATACCGGCCGGCTCGGACCTCCTATATATTCCTGACGGGGTGGCCGTGGGTATAGACGAAAACGGCAACTTTGTGCAGGTGCCCAGGGATCCTTGGAACAATGAAAAAATATATGCAATCGCCGCCATATTGCCCCAGGGCTATACGAGAACCTATTTGCCGGCCTATCTACGACCGGACACCTGCAACCCCTTACCCCTAAAGGGCTATACTGCGGTGGCCTTTGCAAATGGGGAAATATATGTTGCCGCCGAAAAAACCGAGGAGCCGGGAAACTGGGATCCCGTGCATTACAATACCGGCGGCCTAGAACAACTTGTTAAAAAAACTGTGGCGCGCTTTCCCCATAACCGCATTGTCGCCCATCTAGCCCATTGTGCGCTAGAATACAACTGCTATACGGCCCAGAATATATTTTACCGCCGGTGGGAGGGCGGCATTCCTGTTTCAAACTCATGCAATGCCCGCTGTTTGGGTTGTATATCCTTGCAGGCAGCCCCTTGTTGTCCGGCCCAGGAACGTATAAAATTTCGCCCCGGAGTGGATGAAATCGTTGAGCTGGCAGTCCACCACCTTACCGGGGGCACAAACGCACCCAAAGGCGCACCCAAAAACGCTAGCACAAACGCACCCAAAAACGCGAGCACAGGCGCACCCAAAAACGCTAGCACAAACGCACCCAAAAACGCTAGCACAGGCGCCCCCAAAGGCGCCCCCAAAGGCGCACCCAAAAACGCAATTGTCAGCTTTGGCCAAGGGTGTGAGGGGGAACCATCCCTAGCCGCCGACATCATCGCCCCCGCCATTGAAAAAGTGCGCCTACAAACCGATGCGGGCACCCTGAATATGAATACAAACGGGGGCGACACGACAAAGGTCTTAAAAACATGTTCCAGTGGCTTAAACTCCATCAGGGTAAGCCTCATTAGCGCCCGGGAGTCCACCTACCAAGCCTACACCCGCCCTAAGGGATACGGCCTGCAAAATGTTATGGATACCATCAAGGGTGCCAGGGAACTCGGTGTGTTTGTTGCAGTAAACTTGCTTGCCATGCCGGGCCTGACCGATTGTGAAGACGAGGCGGAAGCCCTCCTCAAATTCCTGTCGGAAACCGGCGTACAACAGGTCCAGATGCGCAACTTAAATATCGATCCGGACCTCCTTTGGCATGTACTTGGGGAAGACCGCCCGACAGGCGAACCCTTGGGAATCCCCCCTTTAATAAAAATACTGGGGGAGGCATTGCCGGGGCTGATTGTGGGAAGCTATAGCAGGCCCCTGTAGACGGGGGCGGTTACCCCTGATCTATTGCGGCCGACCACACTTTATGCTATAATAACAGGCGGTATTTTCAACTTGAGTTTGGAAAAGAGGTGACAGTGGTGAAAAAAGGTATTCACCCAAAATATGGCCCGGCAACAGTAACCTGTATTTGTGGAAACACCTTTGAAACGAGATCCACCAAGGAGGAATTGCGCGTAGAAATATGCTCCAATTGCCATCCTTTTTACACTGGTTCACAGCGTATGGTAGAAACCCGTGGGCGGGCCGAAAGATTCCGCAGGAAATTTGGTTTGAGCAAATAGAAGGCCCGGCGAAGGCCTGGCGCAAAACCGGGCGGCAAACAAAAAGCATCCAAAGGCAGTCAGGCAGCAGTTAAGCGGTAGTTAAGAAGCAGTTAAGCGGCAGTTAAGTAGCAGTTAAGTAGCAGGGCGCGGGGCTCTGCTATTTGTTTCAATTGCCGTTTTCGAAAGAGAGTGAGTTTTATGTTAGACAGGCTTAAAAGTATAGAGGAACGTTACGTGGAACTCGGCAAATTGCTTGGCGACCCGGAGGTTTTGGCCGACATGAGCCGCTATCAAAAGTATGCCAAAGATCATGCCGATCTTACCGATATAGTTACCGCCTACCGCGAACACAGGGATGTGCTTGCGGAAATCGAGGATGTGAAATCCTTGCTCGAGGACGAGCTAGACGAAGAAATGCTTGAAATGGCCACCACGGAACTGGAGGAACTGAGGGCCAAAAGGGACAAGTTAACGGACAGGCTCAAGGTTTTGCTTTTGCCCAAGGATCCCAATGACGAGAAAAACGTTATCATTGAAATCCGGGCGGGGACCGGTGGGGAGGAGGCCGCCCTTTTTGCCTCGGATCTATTCAGAATGTATGCCCGCTATGCGGAGGAAAAGGGTTGGAAAACGGAAATGCTCGGTAGCAGCCACACCGACCTGGGCGGTTTTAAAGAGGTAATACTGCTTGTGGAAGGAAAAGGTGCCTACAGCAGGCTGAAATTTGAAAGCGGTGTGCACAGGGTGCAGCGTATTCCCGAAACAGAATCGGGCGGACGCATACATACCTCGGCGGCAACAGTGGCCGTGCTACCGGAGGCGGAAGAAGTGGACGTTGAAATCAACCCCAACGACCTGCGCATAGATTTGTTCTGCTCAACCGGCCCCGGTGGCCAATCCGTAAACACCACCCAATCGGCAGTGCGCATTACCCACCTACCGACCGGGATTGTGGTTTCCTGCCAGGACGAGAAATCCCAGCATAAAAATAAGGACAAGGCCATGAAGGTTTTGCGGGCACGTGTTTTGGATAAAATAGAGGAAGAACAAAAACAGGAGATTGCCACCAACCGCAAATTGCAGGTTGGAAGCGGGGATCGCAGCGAAAGGATCAGAACATATAATTTTCCACAAAATCGGGTTACCGACCATCGTATAGGCTTAACCCTACATCGCCTTGAGGATATAATGCTGGGCGACATGAACCAGCTAATAGATACCTTGATAACCACAGATCAAGCCGAACGACTAAGGCAGGTACAGTGAGGAACGATGAGCTGCAATGGGGAATACGATAAAAAACGCCCTGGCATTTGCTAGGGCGTACTTGAAAGATAAAGGCACAGAAAATCCTTCCCTTGATGCGGAGGTTTTACTGGCGGAATGCCTCGGTTTGTCCCGGGCTTCTTTGTACGCCGGTTGGGAACGGGAAATCAATACCCGGGAGCAGGATCGTTTTTCCGGATTGGTGAAGCGGAGAGGCATGGGCGAACCCGTGGCCTATCTTGTCGGCCACAAAGAATTTATGGGGCTGGAATTCACGGTTAACCCCCATGTGTTGATACCCCGGCCGGAAACCGAGTTGTTGGTAGAAAAAGCCCTTGAAATATTGCAAAATAAAACAGGAAACCCCCTAGTGGCGGATGTTGGCACAGGTAGCGGAGCCATTGCCGTGAGCATTGCCAAATACAATCCAAACACTAGGGTTTTTGCTATAGAAAAATCAATTGATGCCCTGAATGTGGCCAGATCCAACAGTAAAAAACACGGCGTGGAGAATCGGTTGTTTTTTCTTCACGGAAACCTACTCGAACCGCTCAAAAATGCCGCGGACGCTTACGCAAATGCCGCGGGCGCTTACGCAGATGCCGCGGACGCCGGCGGGGATGCCGCGGACGCCGGAGCGGGGAGAAGGGTGTGCCCGGGTAGTTTTGAACTCATTGTTGCCAACCTACCCTACATACCGAGTGATGAAATCCCGGCGCTGGACAAAGACGTGAGGTATGAACCCCGCCTGGCCCTTGACGGAGGGCCGGACGGCCTGGCCTTGTATGGGGATTTACTGGCCCAGTCCTATGAATGGCTCAGTCAGGGGGGCCGCCTTTTAGCGGAAATCGGTGCGGAACAAGGCCCCGGTGTACTTGCCCTCGTCCGCGAGTTTAACGCCAAAAACGAACCCAAGAGGTGGATTTCACGCTTAATAGTGGACCTTGCGGGAAGGAATAGGCTATTATGTGCCCAAAAGGTATATAATTAAAAAGAAGGCCGATGATGAAAAAAAAGCACACAAAGTATATTAAAATTAATATTGATGCCATTGACCGGGGTTACATCCGTGAGGCCGCGGAAATTTTGCAGTCGGGCGGACTTGTGGCCTTTCCGACCGAAACAGTATACGGCCTTGGTGCAAACGCCTTAAACGGAAAGGCTGTTTCCACAATTTTTTCCGCAAAAGGAAGACCCCCGGACAATCCCCTGATTGTTCACCTAGCCCGGGGAGAAGATGTGCAGGCCCTGATTGCCGGTGAACTGCCCCCTTTGGCGAAAAAGCTCATGGATGCTTTTTGGCCGGGGCCACTGACCCTTGTTCTCCCGAAGGGGAAGGCCGTACCCGATGAAGTTACCGCCGGGCTGGATACGGTGGCGGTGCGGGTACCGGCACACCCGGTGGCCCTGGCCCTCATCGAGGAGGCCGGTTTACCTGTTGCCGCCCCGAGTGCCAACCTGTCCGGGAGACCGAGCCCGACCAAGGCGGAACACGTTTACATGGATTTAAACGGAAGGGTGGACCTTATCCTGGACGGGGGACCTACGAATGTGGGGGTTGAATCCACAGTGTTGGATCTCACGGCGGCCGTACCTATGGTTCTGCGACCGGGCGGCGTGATGATTGAGGAGCTGGAACCCCTAC
>CAZKPV010000117.1:0-6128 GCA_964554735.1 uncultured Clostridia bacterium | reverse complement strand
TTGTGTAGATATTGCAGTTGTATTGATATTGCTATGGCCGGTCAGGCTTGCCACGGTAACGATATCACCCCTCTGTGTGGGGTACAAAAGGATATTACCTTACAATCTGCAACTTTGCGCACCGCTGATTGCGCAATGCAATACTAGATGCGGAATGTCGGATATGACCCTAAAATCTTGTAGAACCCAATGTGGGGCTCCAGTTCTGCAAATGCCTTCACAAGGCACTTGTCCCTCCGATGGCCCTCCACCACTATAAAAAAAATATACTCGCCCAGGACCCTCTTGGATGGCCTAGACTCTATCCTTGTCAAGTTTATTTCATTGGTTGCAAATACCTTCAGACATTCAAAAAGACTGCCGGGTTTGTCTTTTGCGGAAAATACTAGGGCGGTTTTATCACACCCCGTACTAACTTCATCTTCGGTTGAAAGTATAAAAAAACGAGTCATGTTGTTTTCGCTATCCTGTATCCCTTGAGCCGCGGGAACAAGGTTATATGTGTCAGCTAGTGATATGCTACCTATTGCGGCAATCTTTCCGCCCTTTTCGGAAACCAATTTAGCTGCCTCCGCAGTGCTGAGCGTTTCCCTTAATCTTGTGCCGGGCATTTTTTCCGCCAAAAATTTACGGCATTGAAAAAGGGCCTGCGGGTGGGAATAAACCTCCCCTATTTCCCCCAAAGGGATCCTGTCCCCGGTAAACAGGTTGTGAATAACAGGTAAAATTACCTCCCCCCTTATCATCACCTCGACATCATGGATAAATGAGTCTACAGTAATGTTAACCGATCCCTCCAGTGAGTTTTCCACGGGAACTATGCCTATGGGCACATCCTTACCCACGGCATTCATAACTTCAACAATGGAAGAATAGGGGGTCTTTTCGTATGCACCGGGAAGACAGCCTTGCTTTTTTAACCACAGATCCAACGCCTCTTCGGTAAAAGTACCCCTTGGGCCGAGAAAACCTATTTTTATCATGTGTCGTCTCCTTGTATAAAGGTGGAGGGCCGCGTTACAGTTAAAATAAAATCTACCCGAGATTAAATGATTTGTGTAGGGCTCTGACGGCTTTTTCCGTATCCACTTCTTTTATAACGCAAGAGATTTTGATCTCGGATGTGCTGATCATTTCGAGATTTATGTTTTCCCCGGCAAGGATGGAAAACATTTTTGCCGCAACACCAACACTGTTGGTCATTCCCGCACCTATAATACTGACTTTGGCCACTGTCTCGTCATAGCTAAATCCGCTTATACCAAGTGAATCCTTAATTTCCTCCACTACCTTTATGGTTTTATCCAAATCATTGCGGGAAACAGTAAAAGATATATCATTGACGCTGTTTCTGTTCGCACTTTGAATAATCATATCGACATTTATGCTGTCCCTTGCCAGCAGCTCGAAAATGGCCTTGGCCACCCCGGGCCGATCAGGAACATCGTACAGCCCTACCTTAACTACATTTTTATCATGAGCAACCCCGGTTACCACCATATCTTTTTCCATTACAGATGCCTCCTGTATTAAAGTTCCCTCATTGTCATTGAAACTACAGCGTACCTTCATGGGTATGTTGTATATTTTAGCCAGTTCAACTGACCGCGGATGCAACACACCCGCCCCCAAGTTGGAGAGTTCTAGCATTTCATCAAAAGATACTGTGTCGAGCTTCCTGGCCTCGGGCACAAGACGAGGATCGGCGGTAAATATACCATCGACATCTGTAAATATTTCGCACAAATCGGCCTTTAAGGCAACGGCCAGGGCCACGGCCGTGGTATCGGACCCACCCCGGCCAAGCGTTGTAATATCTTTTAAGGAATTATATCCCTGGAAGCCGGCAACAACAGGTATTTTTCCCATATCAATCTCGGCCATTAGCCTCCCCGTATCAATTTGTGTAATTTTTGCCTTGGTGTGCACACTGTCAGTTTGTATGCCCGCCTGTAAACCCGTAAAGGAGACCGATTCCTCCCCCAACTCTTTTATGGCCATAGCCAACAAAGCCGTTGACACTTGCTCCCCGGTAGAAAGAAGCATATCCACTTCCCTTTCCGGGGGATGGTTTGTTATTTGGTTCATGGTATTTATTAAATGGTCGGTGGTATCACCCATGGCAGAAACCACAATGACCATCCTATTTCCTCGCTTTTTTCTGTCAACCACTTTGGAGGCTACTTTTTTAATAAGATTGACATCTGCAATCGAGCTGCCACCATACTTCTGGACGATAAGCATATTGTTCCCTCTTTCTTGTATTATTTCCTCTCGAAAGCCTTGGCGCCCACCGGGCTAGGTTTTAGTATGAAAACTTTGGCCATCATGTCATTTAACCAAAAAGTTTCGCGCATTACCCGGGCTATAAGATCAAAGTTTTCATCCGCAAAAGCCACAACCGAAGGCCCAGCACCGCTCAGACAAACCCCGCGCGCTCCCGCCAGTTTAGCGGCGGCAAAAACCTTTTTCATACCCGGTATTAGGGATGACCTAAATGACTGGTGTAATCTGTCATCCATGGCATAACTAAGATAAGTTAGATCACCTTTAATCATTGCGGCAACTAAGGAGGCGGTCCGGCTGAGATTGAAAACAGTATCTTGTAGTGTCACCTGTTGCGGCAGGATTTCCCTTGCCAACCTTGTTGACAGGGCGAAATCAGGGACGGCTACAATACAGTGTAGGTCTTTTGGCGGTGTGATTTTAATATATTTTATCTCATCGTCTGCCCGTGTTGTAATTACAAGGCCACCCAAGAGGGCAGCAGCCACATTGTCGGGGTGTCCTTCCAGTTCCGCCGCAATATTTAGCAACTCCTTTACAGACAGTTTGTTCCCCGATATAATATTTGCCCCAACCAAACCCCCAACGATTGCCGAGGCACTGCTTCCTAGCCCACGGGTTACCGGTATTTTATTGGTAATTCTGATCCGCAGCCCCTGCTCGGCATACCCTGTTTTTTCAAATACGCGGCAGGCGGCTATATATGTTAGATTACTTCTGTTTCTGGGAATTTCGTTTGACCCTTCACCCTGGACCTCGATGTAGAGCCTACCGGGAAACGGAAACATTTCAACGGTATTGTATAATTCCAACGCCATACCCAGACAGTCGAATCCGGGCCCCAAATTTGTTGTTGACGCGGGAATCCTAACCTTGATCATCGAAAACCACCCAATTATTCTTCCCCCTCTACCCTAATTAAGCTGTAAATTTTCTCAACTACAGGTAGATTTTTTATATTGCCCAATGCTTCCTTTAAGTTATATTCCAACACACGGTAGGTTACCATAACAATTTCCGCCTTTTCACCCTCTGAATGCTTTTGAATAACCGAGGCCAAACTGACATCATGGTTGCCGAATACGGTTGCAATCGAGGCAAGAACGCCGGGCCGGTTGGCAACCGACATCCTGATAAAATATTTACACCGGCTTTCATCCATATGTTTAACTGGTTTTTCATTGTAGCATGTACAACCGGACAAACCTGCCACACCGTAGGTAATGTTTTTCGCCGCTTCCATAATGTCCGCCACAACCGCGCTGGCGGTTGGCATTTCACCGGCACCCCTACCGTAAAACATGGTTTCCCCAACAGCATCACCCCGGACAAAAACGGCGTTAAAGACATCATTTACGGAGGCTAGCGGGTGTTCCTTGGGTATAAAACAGGGGTGTACCCTCAGCTCCAGCCCTTCCGGTAGATCCTTTGCAATCGCTAGAAGTTTGACGGTATAGTTTAATTCCTTGGCGTAGGCAATATCGTCCGTGCTGATCTCGGTAATCCCTTCCACAAAAACATCATCCAGATCGACCCTGGTATTAAACGCAACAGAAGCTAAAATAGCGATTTTCCTAGCCGCATCGAAGCCGTCCACATCGGCGGAGGGATCGGCTTCCGCATATCCAAGTTCCTGGGCTTCCTTTAAAACCTCGTTAAAATCGCTTCCCACATCATTCATCTTGGTCAGCATATAGTTGGTGGTACCATTGATGATACCGATTAACTCGTCTATTTTGTTGGCCGCTAGACACCTTTTTAAAGGCCTGACAATAGGTATTCCCCCGCAAACACTTGCCTCAAACAATAAATCACTTTTACCCTTTTCTGCCGCCTTAAAAAGGGCCTGGCCGTGCTCGGCAATCATGTCCTTGTTAGCCGTGACCACGCTTTTACCATCTTCCAATGCCTTTAGGGCAAATTCCAGCGCCGGCTGAATACCACCCATTAATTCCACAACTATATCTATGCCCTGATCATTCAGAATCTCGCTTGCGTCATCCGTTAGCAATTCCGGGCTGATTTCAATGCCCCGTTCCTTGGAAGTATCGCGTACCAGGATTTTCTTAATATTTATAGCCACACCCGTTCTTTTCTCGATTGTCTCCCGGCGGTTTGTTAAAATTTTATAAACACCACGGCCAACGGTACCCAAACCAAGCATCCCTACATTGATATGCATTTTCTTTGCCACTACGGTTCATCCTCTCCTAGCCTAGTAAAAAACCTTAGCAATTTGTGCCCGCTGTCTATATACAGTCCGCTCTTTTCGGCATTATCTTCGTCAAAAGCTTTTGACGGCCCGTGCCCATTTATTATAACATTCCCAACACCTTGTCCCGCAATGGCAAAGGGTACCGGGTCGGATGAATGGGTTTTTGTACAAATGGGTGTCGGGTGATCCGGCAACACCATTACACGATAGTCTTTATAGCCTTCCAAACCCTTTAAAATCACGCCCAGGACCTTTTCATCAATCAATTCGATGGCCTTTACTTTCGCCTCGACATCACCCTGGTGACCCGCCTCGTCCGGGGCCTCCACATGAACATATACATAATCCTTGCCATTTTCCAGTTCCTCTAGGGCAGCTCTTGCCTTGCCCTCGAAGTTTGTATTTATATTGCCTGTTGCGCCGGGCACATTTACCACGTCCAAGCCGGCACATATACCAATGCCCTTGATTAAATCCACGGCGGAAATAACCGATCCCCGTAAATTAAACTTGTCCCAAAAGCTTGGTAAACTTGGCTTCTTTCCTTCACCCCAAAACCATACAGAGTTTGCAGGTTTTTGGCCCTTCTCCCTTCTGGCCCTGTTGACTTCATGCCCCTTTAACAAATCGTAGCTGTCAAACATAATCTTTTTTAACCTGTCACCCGCATCTCCCTTGGGCAAGTAGTCAAGGATATTCCTGCCTGAAATATCATGGGGCGGAGTCAGCTCGCAGTCTAGCCCGCCATTTTTCCAAACCAGCAAATGGCGGTAGCTGATCCCGCAGTAAAAATGCAATTCCTGCCCGCCCAAGCCCCGTTCAATAGCATCTATCAAAATACACGCTTCCTCGGTGCTTATCTCCCCGGCACTGTAATCGATCATTGTTTTTTCAACATATTCATTTTCACCCTCGGATAGGGTTACAAGATTGCAACGAAAAGCAACATCCTCCTCGTCAAGGTCAATACCCATACTTACCGCTTCCAGCGGGGAACGCCCCGAATAGTACTTTCGAACATCATAACCCATTACGGACAGATTCGCCACATCACTCCCCGGAGCAAATCCGGCAGGCACAGTTTTTACAAGACCTATTAACCCCCGGGAAGCTATATCATCCATATTTGGCGTTTTCGCGTATTGAAGGGGTGTTTTACCACCCAACTCCGGGCATTTATAATCCGCCATTCCATCTCCTAGTACAACAATATATTTCATCTAATATCAGCTCCTAACCATATAATAGTTCTTCCCGTCGGGCGTTTTTCCTTTCTTTAACTCCCTTACTTTTCTATATTAAAAAACCGGCACTAGGCCGGTTAAATGATTATGCATATGAGTCCCCCACTGCCTTCGTTTACAATCCGCTGCAATGTCTCCCTCAGCTTGTTCTGTGCATTTTCGGGCATGTGTTGCAGTTTGCTTTGGATACTCTCCCTCACCACTTCATCCAGGCTTTTGCCAAACAGGGCGGATTTCCAGAGCTTTTCGGGACTTTCTTCGAATTCATTTAATATATACTGGACCAACTCCTCACATTGTTTCTCCGTTCCAATCAAGGGTGTAAATTCCGTAGTAATATCGGCCCTAATTATATGCAAGGAGGGTGCACTTGCCTTTAGCTT
>CAZKPV010000116.1:0-6151 GCA_964554735.1 uncultured Clostridia bacterium | reverse complement strand
AAGGCAGCCAAAGCCTCCACCACTACCACAGCCCTAGGCACAATACAAGGGTCGTGGCGTCCTTTTACGGATATTGTTGCCCCGGTCATGGTACGCAGATCCACTGTGCCCTGTTCCTTGCCAATTGAAGGTGTGGGTTTCACGGCCGTCCTAAACACTAGCGGCATCCCGCTGGTGATACCCCCCAATATGCCCCCGTTGTTGTTTGTGGTTGTTTTTATTTCACCCTTATCCACTGTAAATTCATCATTAGCCTCCGAACCCATCATGGTGGTTATACTAAAACCCGCACCAAATTCCACTCCCTTTACCGCCGGAATGGCAAACAAAGCCTGGGATAACCGACTTTCCACACTGCGAAAAAGCGGACCCCCAAGCCCGGCCGGCAAGTTGAGGATTGCTGTTTCGATGACCCCCCCAACCGAATCCTTCTGATCCTTGGCCTCCAGGATACATTCCACCATTTTCTCACCGGTATCCTCCTCCAGGACCGGTATACCCAGGGCTTCCTGTCCCTTTTGCCTGAGCCCGCGCAAAAGGTCCCCATCAATGTCCCTGCTGTCGAAACCCTTACCCACGATATTATAGATGCTTTTTATATGGCTCCCTATTCGGATATTTCTATGGCGGAGGAAGTCTTTGGCCACTGCCCCCGCAAAAACCACGGGAGCCGTTAGTCTTCCGGAAAAATGCCCGCCACCGCGGTGATCATTGAATCCCCTATATTTTATATGCCCGGTGTAATCAACATGGCCAGGTCGCGGCAAATGTTTCATTTTCTTATAATCCCCGGATCGTTGCCCTTTATTGTAAATTACCACACAAAGGGGCGTGCCGGTAATTCTTTCTTGATAATAGCCGCTCAGTATTTTAAAATCATCGCTTTCGATTCTTGATGTGGAGATGAGTCCCCCGCCGGGCCGCCGCCTGTTCATTTCACCCTTTATGTATTCCCTGTCTAGGGATATACCCGGAGGCAAACCCTCTATAACCGCGCCAATGGCCTCACCGTGGGATTCCCCAAAAACCGCCAATCTTATTTTACTGCCTAAATACATGCTCATTCCTGATGACCCGCCCCTTTTTCCTTGTATTATCCCGTAAAATAGTTATGTATTTCCTTTTGCCTTACCTGCTTGGTAAAACACTTGCCTATTTCCTCCAACAAAACGACACTGATGTCCTGACCCTTTCTTTTTTTATCGGCGCTTATCCCTGCAATAATTTCCCTGACATTGCCGGCCGGCATTGCATAAGGCAGATGATATCGGGTTAGCAATCTGCCGATACCTTCCGTTGTCCCGGGCCTCGTAATACCCAATCGCTCGCTCATTTTTGTTATCTGATACATACCTATGGCCACAGCCTCCCCATGGGTGTAGGCATCGTAATTAAAGTGTTTTTCAATGGCGTGGCCAAGGGTGTGCCCAAAATTCAACACCATCCTGCCTCCCCTGTCCCATTGGTCCTCCTCTACAACCCTTTTTTTAATGTCAAGGCAGGTAAAAATGATCCGCTCGATATTGTCCGGAAGTCCCCTTCCGTTTTTGTGGCCCTGTAAACTTTCAAACAAGGCCCTGTCCTTAATACAACCATATTTTATTACTTCGGCCATACCATCGCTAACAAATCTATCGGGAAGTGTGTCTAATAACTTAGGGTCAATAAATACCGCCTGGGGATGGTAAAAACTTCCGATTAAATTTTTCCCCTCCGGCAGGTCAACGGCAACCTTTCCACCTATGCTGCTGTCAATTTGGGCTAGCAGCGTTGTGGGCACCTGGATATAGGGAACACCCCTCAAATAGGTTGCCGCCGTGAATCCCCCCAGATCTCCAACGACCCCACCACCGAGGGTTAAAATGCAATCCCACCTAGTTATCCTATAATCCAAAAGTCTTTTATATAAATACCGCAAGGTCGTCAGGGATTTGCTTTTTTCCCCGGCATTCACGACTATCAGCCCGGGGTCAAATCCGGCCTCGCCAAGGATATCAAGCACCTGTTCCCCGTAAAGTCCTACGACATTCTTATCGGTTATCACTGCAATCTTTTCCGCATCAACTGTTTCCCTTAATTTTTCACCCAGTCTAAAAATCATATCCTCCCCGATATATACACTATATCTCCTGTCACCCAAGTTTACGTCAACAGTTTGCATTTTGACCCCCCTTTATTTACTTACACCTCACGACCGACAATCGGGGCTATATTCCTGATGCTTTCCATTAGATGTCTAAATTTTTTGGGTTTAATGGATTGATTCCCATCACATAAGGCCCTTGCAGGGTCATTGTGTACCTCCACCATTATACCATCCGCCCCTACGGCGATTGCAGCCTTGGCTAAGGGTTCTACCATCCACCAAATCCCGCAGGCATGACTGGGATCAACGACAATGGGCAGGTGACTCTGCTTTTTGATGGCGGGAACAGCGCTCAGGTCAAGTGTGTTTCTTGTGAAATTACCAAATGTTCTGATGCCCCTTTCGCATAAAATTACCTGCTCATTACCCCCGGCCATTACGTATTCGGCTGCCATTAAAAATTCGTCAATTGTTGAAGACAAGCCTCTTTTTAGTAACACCGGCTTCGTTGCCCGGCCAACAGCTTTCAACAAATCAAAGTTTTGCATATTCCTTGTACCTATTTGAATTATGTCCACATCACGTTCATACATCTCCAATCTGTCCGCCGACATCAATTCCACCACTATGGGCAGGCCGGTTTTTTCCCTTGCCAGTTTCAGTAACTCCAACCCTTCCTCCCTGAGTCCCTGGAAACTGTAGGGCGAAGTCCTGGGTTTGAAGGCCCCTCCGCGGAGGAAACCGGCCCCGGCCTCTTTTACCTCGGCGGCTATTTTTTCGATTTGGGATTCACTTTCAACCGAACAAGGGCCGGCGATAACCGCAAGTTTTTTTCCTCCTATTATGGCGTCTTTTACTTTTATCAGGGAATCCTCCGGATGAAAAAGCCTGCTTGCTTTTTTGTAGGGTTCCTGAACATAGATTATTCTCTCGACGTTTTCATCCGCTTCAAAACTTTCCACGTCCACATGACTGGTATCCCCTATTAACCCAATCAAGTGATAGTTCACCCCCCTGACCTCGTGTACCTCCAACCCAAGGTTTTCGGCCTTTTCTTTAATCCTCCCCATTCCGTCGACTGCCACACCGGTTTTCATGACAATGATCATTCCTTCAACCTCCAATTTGCTAATATTTGAATAAAAAAAGGAATCCCATCCGGTGAGATTCCTCCTATAGTGTGCGGGTATGCAACTTTACCGCTAGTGATATTGGTTCATGGTGTTTTTAAATCTGTTATCGGCCTCGCCGGAGATTGATTTTATTTTTTTGCAAAACAAATAACCGTTACTAAAATTAAAAAAGTACTGGCTAAAGGTAAAACCAAAAAATTGTCCTGCAAATTTCCTGCCCCTCGGACCGTTCATGACCTAACCTCTGGATAAAGTTTCTGACTATTTTTTCTATTATAGGCAATGGCGGTCATCACGTCAAGCAGATATTGCCAAACCCTTCCCTTGAAAAGAGTAAAAGATAGGTTATAATTAAATAAAAAACAGGGGGCTTTTCATGGGCTACAAATCTATTGGCAAGAAAATACAGATGGCTAGGGAGGAAGCCGGTCTTAGCCAGGAACAATTAGCGGCACAAATTGGCTGCTCCCAGTCTGCCCTATCAAATTATGAAAAGGGAAAACGCCGCATTTACCTGGCCCAGCTTGAAAAAATAGCCGAGGTGCTCAATAAAACAATTCAATTTTTCTTGCAACCCTTGGAGCAAAACAATTATACATACCACACAACAAGCCCGGATACAAATCCCGACCTGCAAGCCCTATTTCAATCCCTATCCCCGGAAGGTAAAAAATTGCTGATTGATTTTGCGGTATGGTTAAACAAAAGAGAGGTGGGAGAAAATGATTGACTTTTCCCTAAATCCCCGTCAAGAAACCTTGCTGGAGGAGTTTGGAAATTCTGTCATCCAAAATATCGCTCCCATGGTGGACAGGCTCGACAAGGAGGGGGACGCCCATTTTAATTACGGGCCAGCGCAAATTTTGGCAGAACATAATTTTTTAACGCCTACAATCCCCAAGGAATACGGCGGCCGTGGGCTGGATTATTTTACAACAGCACTTCTCCTGGAGGAATTAGCTGCAACTTGCACAGGTGTGGCCGCCGTGGTTACGGCAAATATTCATGCTGCCAGCCCTATCGTTCTGGCCGGTACGGAACAACAAAAGATGGATTACCTGTCTTTGTTGGCCACACCCGAACCACACCTAGCCGCACTGGCCCTAACGGAACCAGAAGCCGGTTCGGATATTGCTTCCATTTCAACTTTAGCTAAAAGGGATAAAAAAGGGTGGATTATCGAAGGAACCAAGGATTTCGTAATCAATGGAGGTATTGCGAGTTTTACGACTTTGTTTGCAACCGTGGACCCCCAAAAAGGACGTTCGGGGATAACCGCCTTTATCTTACCTGCGGGCACACCGGGAATCAATAAAGGAACCGTCCGCCGCAAACTTGGCATTCGCTACGCACATACCGCCCAATTAATGCTGGATAGAGTCTCCGTTTCAAAAGAAATGCTTGTCGGCAAGGAGGGCTGTGCCTATCTTTTACTGATGCAAACCTTTGATCGCGGCCGTGCCCTGGCCGGAGCCATAGGAGTTGGCCTGGCAAAGGCCGCCTACGAACACGCCTTGGGGTATAGCAAAGAACGGCACCAATTTGGCAAACCAATTTTCAATCAGCAGTCCATCGCCTTCAAGTTAACGGATCTGCTTGTGAAGATAGAAGCGGCGCGGTTGTTGGTTTGGAAGGCCTGTTGGCTTATCGACAAAGATTTGGATTACACCATACCTTCATCTATGGCCAAAATAGCCGGCAGCACCGTTGCTCAGGAAGCCGCCGCTTCCGCTATGGATATCTGCGGTGGAAGGGCATACCTTACAGACAGCCCCATTGAAAAATATTTGAGGGATGCCAGAGTTTTATCTTTAATTGAGGGGACAAACAATATTCAAAGGGCGGTAATCGCCTCCCAAATCTAACCATATATAGACTACTGGTAAAATCAATCCACCCCTTTCGCCTGGAAAGGGGTGAATTTACATTCATCGGTATCAAACTTTGGGTTTACTCGTATATCTTTTCATCTTCCGCCCCAGCTTCCTCCGCATCCAATTCGTGGTTTCTCGCCTGGCGGGCCTCCAGCTTTTTACGATATTCTTTATACCATTCATGGGCGGCAATCATTGACATTACCTCACTTGTACCCGTCCAAATAGAGGCCAAACCCAGATCACGCACAATCCTTTCTATTGGGAAAATATTGGTGTAGCCTATGCCACCCATAACCTGCATGGAATTCCGGGCAGCCTGTTGGCATGATTCGGTGACGAACTTCTTGGTTTGGCTGACCATACGCCTGATCAACCTCATATCCTCCCCGGCATCCACGGCCCTTGCCGTTGTATAAACCATGGAACGGGCGGCGTCTAGTAATATTGCCGATTCGGCCACCTGAAAACTGACCCCCTGGAATCTATTAATAACCTGGCCAAAAGCCTTGCGGCGCGTAGTGTAACGGGTGGCAATCTCCAAAGCCGGGCGGGCGGCCCCAATGGTCATAGCCGCGGTTCCCAACCTTTCCGGAATCATCATGGTGTTGAATACATCATAGGCGCCATTAAAATGACCCACAATGTTCTCCTTCGGAACCTTTACATCCTTGAACACCAGACGTCCAGTCCCTCCACCGCGGCAACCCATAAGGCCATACAGGTATTCCACGTCCACACCGGGACCGCGATCAACTATAAAGCAGGTTAATGCCTTATGCGGGTGGGTTTTAGGGTCGAAATCCGTCCGGGCGTATACCAGAAAATAATCTGCCCCTTCAGCACCGACAATAAAACGTTTTTGACCATTTAAGATGAAATGATCACCCTTGTCCTCCGCTGTAGCCGTAGTTCCGAAAAAGTCCGAGCCCCCTCTGGGTTCAGTTAGGCATTCGGCGGCAAACATTTGACCCGCCAATAACGGTTTGACATATTTCTCCTTTTGAAAATCCGTGCCATGTAAAACTATGGCATCACAAACCAATTCCGCCCCAACC
>CAZKPV010000115.1:0-6152 GCA_964554735.1 uncultured Clostridia bacterium | reverse complement strand
TATTCTTTCATATATACAATTATGAAAATAGAAGAAGCGTAAATCCTTCAAATGGGTTGCCTTGTTTAAGGCCGTGAACAATTGGCTACATATACGTGTATGCGGATTCATGGATCCGCCGGAATCCATTATTAGGGCAACCTTGGCAACATTACGTCGGGATTTTTCCCATACCAACTGGAGAAGGCCTCCCTTTTCGCCGGTTGCCTCTATAGTCCCATCCAAGTCAAGTACATCCTTGGGCCCCTCATTCCGGCTACTGAGCTGCCTGAGTTTGCGGAGGGCAACTTCAAACTGCCTGACACCGATTGTTTCATCGGCACGAAAACCTCGAAATTTTCTTTCCGCCGCCACCTTTACGGCCGATTTATTAACGGATTCTCCCCCAATGCGTATCCCCGCGGGATTATAACCGGAGTGTCCAAATCTTGAGGTTCCACCGGTTCCAATCCATCTATTTCCACCGTGGTGCTCCTCCTTCTGTTGCCTTAACCTTTCTTCTAGCTGGCGGCGCAATTCATCCAGATCCCAGTCCGGAAACTGCTTCCGCTCCTCCGGCGATATCTTTAGCGGCGGTAGGGCTTTTTCCAACCACTCCATAACCCTCTCCGCTAAATCCTCCGTTGTTTCTATCCCCTTGAAATAGTGGTAAAAGGCAAGGTCATACCTATCATAGTATGCCTCACTTTTTACCAGGATCGAACGTGCCAGATGATAAAAGGAATTTAGGCTGGAAAAGGCAAATCCCAGACACAAAGCTTCCATAAGTGTCATCCACTCTGTCAGGGACACCGGAACCCCATAATTTCTAAGCATGTAAAAAAAATTAATAAACATCAAACATAACCTACCAATTCCTCAGGATACCCGTACCGGGCACTTTTTTGGGAGCACCTTGGTTGCGAAGTCTTTGCAAAACAGCCATAAAGTCCCTGTCCTTTTTTAGTAATACTCCCAGGAAAGGTAGCTCGCGGGCTATAGTTTTAGGGCTAATCCCACCCAGGGACAAAGCCTGTATCCAATCCAACAGCTCGCTGGTACTCGGTTTTTTCTGGAGACCGCTGATATTACGAATCCAATAAAAGGCATTTATTGATTCATTGAGTAATCTCTTTTCTATGTCGGGATAGTGAACACGTATGATTTTTTCCATGAGTGCTTCATCGGGAAATTCAATATAATGAAAGATACATCGCCTGAGAAAGGCATCGGGTAATTCTTTTTCGGCGTTACTGGTGATTATAACTATCGGCCTTTGCTTTGCCGTGATATCCTCACCAGTCTCCGGTATGTGAAAACTCATAACATCCAGTTCCCACAATAGATCATTGGGGAATTCCAAATCTGCCTTGTCTATCTCGTCAATTAATAAAACCACCTGGTTGTCGGCCCGGAAGGCCTCCCCCAATTTTCCCAATTTGATATACTGCTTGATATCCGAAACATCATGATCGCCAAACTGACTGTCGTAAAGCCTTTGCACCGTATCATAAATATACAGGCCGTCCTTGGCCTTGGTAGTGGACTTAATGTTCCATATAATTAATTCCTTTCCCAAGGACTCGGCAATGCTCTTTGCCAACATTGTTTTACCGGTCCCCGGCTCACCCTTTATAAGCAAGGGCCTTCCAATCCCCACGGAAACATTCACACTGTTTTGAAGATCCCCTGTGGCAATATAATCATTTGTACTTCGGTAAACAGTTTGGGTATTTCCCATTGTATTCCTCCTCAACAATTTAAAAATTCCTGCAATTTGGACCAATCATCCAAAAGATGATCCGGATTGTAACTTTTGAGTTCCTCACCGTCTGCCATGCCCCAGGTAACCCCAATGGTGTAAACCCCCGCCTTTTTACCGGAAATAATATCAAAGGGGCTGTCACCGACAAATATAGCATTTTCGGGATGCGTGTCAAGCAATTCAAGGGCCCTTAAAACAGGCTCCGGGTTGGGTTTATGTTTAGCCACGTCACTCGCGGTGATAATTACGCCAAACAAATCCGTCAAATTAAGGAAGTCCAGCGAACGCATAGTTGCCGGCCTTCTCTTGGAAGTAACAATGCCCAGTTGTATACCCCGTTTTTTTAAACTTGCTAGGGCCTCTGTTGCCCCGGGAAAGATCCGCGTGTGGCTATCGTGATCATGGGCATATATAGATTGATAGAGGTCAACAAACTCCTTCCATCTTTCCCCACCCGCGTAGAATTTAGCGATATCCACTATGGGGCGCCCAATCCATTTTACAACCTCGCCGTTCCCCCAGGGAATATCCAACTCCACAAAGACTTTTCTGTAAGTATTGATAATTAGAGGCAGGCTGTCCAGTATAGTTCCATCCAAATCAAATAGGGCAGTTTTTAATGACAATCATTTCACCTCTAGCTCATCGAACATTGCCCTGAAAAAGGCGGCGGTTTTATCTGTTCTATGCTCGGCACGTACGCCGCTGGTAACAATCACCGTAGGAGTAGTGTCGCTTTTTATCTCTGAAACAATCATTTCAACCAAAACCATGGCCTTGTTACCATCCATAGGCTCTTTCACAACCTTGGCGTCACCTTTGATGCCTAAGGCAATATCATGCCCATCCAAAACCGTTAGTATGACCTTGCCATTATGCTTTATATTCAAAGTTGTTTGATGGTTTTTTACCAAAGCAAACCTAATTGTGTTTTCATCCAATGCCTTGAGCAAATGTACCGGCATGGCATGAGGGTTGCCATCCTCAGTAATGGTTGACAAAACGGCAGTGGTAATTTCCCTGTCAAACAGATCAATCACAACTTGTGGCAAACAATCTCCTATTATCTTTGACATTTTAAAACCTCCTGTGAAAGATGATACCAACCATTCCCGGCCCGGCGTGGGTACCGACAACCGCACCGAGCTCAGATTTCACCAAGCTGGTAAAGCTGGGTTGCTCGGAAAGTATACCATAGAGGTATTCCATTTCGGTTAGGTTGTCACCATGCACAATCGCACCCCTAACCTTTTCCCCTTTAGTTTCCTCCTCAACTATTTGCAGTACCCTCCTGATAGCTTTATTTTTACCCCTTATTTTTTCGTAAGGCCCCACCAAACCATCTTCTATGGTCAATAAGGGTTTTATATTAAGCAATGTCCCTAAAAAAGCCGTTGCCTTCCCGATCCTGCCTCCCAATTCCATGTATCTTAGGGTGTCAACATAAAAGTACACCCGCATTGTATTCTGCACTGCAACTATATGCTTTAATATATCTTCTAGTCCGACCCCCTCTTTAACCAATCTCGCCGCTTCCAGGACAATCAGACCCGTGGCCATCGACACAAAGCGGGAATCAACTACTTCAATTATACTATTTGGAAACATGGTTTTGGCAAGCAAAGCCGATTGAATTGTGCCGCTCATACGCGAGGAAATATGTATAGACAGTACATTATCTCCGTTTTTCACAATATTCTCATATACTTTGGCAAATTCTACCGGGGTAGGCTGTGACGTAGAGGAAATAGTATCGCTAGCCTTTAGTTTTTTAAAAAATTGGCTGGAATTCATATCCACTCCATCAAGGTATACTTCCTCCCCGAAGTGGACCTCCAAGGGCACTACAGTAATCCCGTATTCCTTGACCAACTCGGTCGGCAAATCCGCAGTACTGTCAGTGACAATTTTAATTTTCGGCATAAACATCCCCCACTATATCTATTCTACGGAAATAATAAAGTGATAGTGTGGTTGTCCTCCGTAGTAAAATTCAAACTCGCAGTCCGCAAAATTCTTTCTTAAATCCCCCACTGCCTTTTCCGCATCCATCTCAGTTAAATCTGATCCGTAGTATAAGGTGACTAACTCATCGTACTCCCCTAGCATGTTATGGATCAGCTCTGTTAAAATATGGCCAAGGTTATCGCCAACCGAGCAAATTCCATTTTCACTAACACCGAGATAGTCGCCCTCATGTATTTTCCTGTTTCCGATGACGCAGTCCCGTACGGCCCTGGTAACCTCCCCACTTTTAACGGTTTCCAATGCCTTTTCCATCCTGCCGATGTTTTCCCCGACACCTTCGTTGGGATTTGCCGCCAATAACACTGCCAAGGCCTGTGGAATGGTTACCGTGGGAACCACCGTGATCTTCTTGGTGGAGTTTTTCATGGCTTGGTTCGCGGTCAACAGGATATTTTTGTTATTCGGCAAAACAACTACTTCCCTAGCGGCCACATTTTCAACAGCACGAATAATATCATCGGTGCTTGGGTTCATAGTTTGGCCGCCGTTAACTATCTGATCTACCCCAAGGCTGTACATTATTTCCGTGAGACCATCGCCCGGGGAGATGCTCACCAAACCCAAGTCCTTTTCCTCCATCACTAACAGATCCTGATGTTGCTTGGTCATGTTGTCCACCTTGATATCATTTAAATCACCGTAGTTTATGCAACATTCCAATACAAAACCGGGATGGTTGGTATGAATATGTACCTTTGCCACATCCTGGTCCCCAACAACCAATAAACAATCCCCGTATGGTTCAAGTTCGGATCTCAGGGCCTGGACGGCTATTCTTCCATTGTTCCTCACAATCAGTTCCGTACAATATTTAAATTCAATTTCTTCATCCAGTGCCGTAACGGGGAGGGACATTATCTTTCTTTCCTGCCGGGTTGCAAAATCCTGGATAAGTTCAATCTCCTCCGCTACCTTTAGTGTTCTCAGTATACCTTCCAGGATAACGGAAAAGCCTTTTCCACCGGCATCTACTACACCTGCCTCTTTTAACACCGGTAGCATCTTAGGTGTTTCCCTCAAAGTAATCAGTGATCGGCGGTAGCTGACTATCATCATACGTAACAAGTCCGCACTCCTGGAGGCAGCCTCCCTTGCCGCTTCCGCGGTTTTATTTACAACTGTTAAAATAGTACCCTCGACGGGATTGGCAACTGCCTTATATGCTGCCTTGGAACCCTCCTCCAGGCCCAGGGCGATGTCCTGGGCGGAAGCCTTGGATTTACCCTTTAAGGCACCGGCGAATCCATTTAGAACCTGGGAAAGTATTACCCCGGAGTTTCCTCTGGCACCTAGCAAAGCCCCCTTTGCCGCCGCTTCTGCCACAGAGCCTATGTTCTCCGGATCGTCAACTTGTTGTGCCCCTTCTACAGCCGCCTTCATCGTAAGATACATGTTTATCCCCGTGTCCCCATCGGGAACCGGGAAAACATTTAGTTTGTTTATTTCTTCTTGCAGTTCCCCCAACATGTTAGTACCACCGGCGAACATCTGAATTAGGCCGTTGCCATCAAAAAAATATACTGCCAACTCCAACTGCCCCCTTGATGCCTAATAGGCCTTGTAGCCTTAGCTTTATTAATTACTTCGGTTTAGGTGAAGGCTTTCCTTTTTACTACATCCTGAAGCCCCTCCACCAAGGTTTTATTTTCCTCCTCGGACCTTACCGCAACGCGAAAATAGTAGCCGTCAAGTAAAGGATAATTGCCGCAATTCCTGATAAGCATCCCCATATAACCCAGTTCCTCGGCGATCTCCCTGACGGGTATCCCCGTATTTTTACAATTAACCAGTATAAAATTAACACTGGGTGGAAATACCTTAAACCCAGGTATTCGGCTTAAATCACGGGCTAACCTTTGTTTTTGCTCCCATATGGTTGATAAGGTCTTTTTAATGTAGTCCGTATCACCTAGTGCCGCCGTACCTGCCACTTGGGCCATGCTGTTAACACTCCACGGGTCTTTAGCCCGGGCTATCTTTTCGATATTTTCTTCAGTACCCACGGCATAGCCAAGTCTTAGCCCAGGTAATGCAAAAAACTTGGTCAGTGAACGCAAGATTATTACATTATCCATACACACCGCATGGGATATAAGGGAATAATCATCCGGATTTTCGACAAAATCCATAAAAGCTTCATCTATAACAACCAGACTACCAAAAGTTGCAACTTTATGGGAAAAATCCAGCAAAACATCCCTTTTTATCAGGTTGCCCGTGGGATTGTTAGGATTACAAATAAAAATAACATCACATCCGCGGGCCCGATCGGCCAGTTCAACAAAATTTATCTCAAAACCGGATTCCTGTGAAAGGGGAAACAGTCTGATTCTGCCGGTATTTCCTACAACGGCACTGGCGTATTCAGCAAAGGTTGGTG
>CAZKPV010000114.1:0-6215 GCA_964554735.1 uncultured Clostridia bacterium | reverse complement strand
AAAAGGAAGCCCCGGGCCCCCCTTGTGGTAATCCTATAATACAAAACTGCAGACCGGTTCATCCCTTGGGTGCAATTTCTTCTTAAAGGTATGATTCCATGCCTGGTCCCCAATTTCCTCTTTTCCCATTTGCCGCCGCAGGTACAGGTCCTCCCCAATAGTGGGATTGTCAGCCAAATCTTGCGAAGGGAGGCTAAATAAGGTAAAATCTCTTTGAATGCAAATTGGGGTGATACGGATGAACATACTAGAGGTTAAAAGCCTTACCAAGAAATACGGGGATTTTACAGCAGTTGACGGTATAAATTTTGCAGTTAAACGGGGTGAAATTTTTGGTTTTCTGGGACCTAACGGTGCCGGCAAAACGACAACTATAAATATGTTGACCGGCCTGGCTAAAATCACCGGTGGTTCAATTTTCCTGGCGGGGATAGATTGTGTAACACAGATGAAAAAAGCGCAGGAACTAATGGGGATTGTCCCCGATGAAAGCAATCTCTACCCGGAAATGAACGGCTTGGAAAACCTTGATTTTTGCGGCGCTCTCTATGGTATGGAAAAGGAAACCAGGAATCTGAAGGCCCGGGAGTTGCTGGAATTAGTCGGATTAAAGGAAGCAGCCCTGAAACCCTTTAAGGCTTATTCCAGGGGCATGAAAAGAAGACTGACTATTGCGGCGGGTATAATACACAGCCCGGATATTTTATTTTTGGATGAACCCACAACAGGAATTGACGTGGAAAGTGCCCGAAACATCAGGAAATTGTTGTTAGACCTGAACAAAGGCGGCACAACCATATTTTTGACTACCCATTACATAGAAGAAGCGGAAAGACTGTGCAACCGCATTGCGTTTATTGTCGATGGAAAAATTGTGGGCACCGACCATACAAGCAACTTGCTGGAGGCCGCTCAAAAAGAACAGATTGTGCAATTCACCGTTGAAGGCAACGTCCGTGAACTGCAATCGATTTTGCGTACGGCCTTCCCTAAATATAAGTGCAAAGTTATTGATGAACAAACTATCAGGATTCTAGCCGAGGAAACTGTAGACCTGATCCCGATTATAGATGTCTTCAGAAATAATTCCGCAACCCTATACGAAGCAAAAGTCATCAGGCCCTCGCTAGAAGAAGTATTTGTAAAAATTACGGGTATAGAGGCCAAGAAAATGAAAAATGAAGGTGGTAAAAAATGAAATCCTGGATTGCCTTTAAAAGCATTTTAATGAAAGATATGAGGAATTACTACCTTAAGCCTCCTAACATTAGCTGGGGCATTATCTTCCCCCTGGCCTGGACGCTGATGTTTTTTATACGATCGCAAACCACAATGGACGTCCACAGCATTTTACCCGGCGTAATGTCCATATCAATATTATTCGGCACCACCTCCATGTTGGCGGTTACCATAACTTTTGAAAGAAGAAGCAGATCCTTTGAGCGTTTGCTCCTGGCCCCCATTGACCTAAATCTTTTAATGTTGGCTAAAACAACGGGTGCCATACTGTTTGGAATCGTAAACGCCTTTATCCCGGTGGTGTTTGCTTCATTCATGGTGAGTTTAACCGGCATAAATTGGTTCATTGTATTGGGAAGCGTATTCTTTATTGCTGTAACTTCAACATTTTTAGGCCTGCTGATAGCCGTAACAGTAAGCGAGGTTTTCGAGGCCCAGACCTTTTCTAACTTTTTCAGATTTCCCATGATCTTTTTGTGTGGTTTGTTTATACCCGTGCATGACCTTCCCGTATTCTTGCAACCCCTATCCTATGCAATACCCTTAACCTACGGCACGGACATACTAAAAACAGCCATTAGCGGTGAAGGCCATATGGCTGTAATTTTGTGCTTTTCTGTATTGGTTGTGTTCAGTTTGGCATTCTTTATCATCAGTACCAGAAACATTAAGGAAAAGTGGATTTATTAAAAGGTAGAGTGCCCCCTATAGGCTAAATTCCCAACATCTTCGATGCCACCGAAAAATAAATAAGCAAACTCATTGCGTCAACAATAGTGGTGATAAGGGGCCCCGCCATTATAGCCGGGTCAATGTGAACCCTTTTGGCAAGCATGGGCAAAACGCCACCGATAACCTTCGACATCACCACTGTCACGGATAGGGTAAACGATACTGTAAAAGCAATTAAAACACTGACATTGTCTATGAAGTAAAGCCGTAAAAAATTAGCGACTGCCAATGCTACACCCACAACTATACTAACCCGTAACTCTTTCCAGATGACCTTCCATACGTCTTTTAATTTTATCTCGCCCAAGGCAAGACCACGAATTATTAGGGTGGACGACTGGCTACCGGCATTTCCTCCCGTATCCATAAGCATGGGTATAAAAGCCGCTAAAATTATTACCGTCCCTAAAACCTCTTCATATCTTCGTATTATCCCCCCGGTAAAGGTAGCGGAAATCATCAGGATCAAAAGCCACAGAATCCTGTGTTTGGCAAGTGTAAAAATCCCTATGTCAAGGTATTTTTCTTCGGTAGGTGACATTGCGGCCATCTTCTGCAAGTCTTCGGTGTTCTCCTGATCGATAACACCCATTATATCGTCAAAGGTAATTATTCCCGTTAACCTATCTTCCTTATCCACCACGGGCAAGGCCAAAAACCCGTACCTTTTAAAGATTGCCGCCACCGTTTCCTGGTCATCGTGGGTACACACGTATATGACATCGCGATTCATTATATCTCCGACAATCTGGTTATCCTCACTGATAACCAATTTCCGTAAAGAAACTATACCCTCAAGCCTTCTGTTTTCATCCATCACATAGCAGGTATACACAGTTTCCCTGTTAAGGCCAACCTTCTTTATGTGTTCCATGGCCTCCTTAACCGTCATCCCCTTTTTTAGGCTCACATATTCTATTGTCATTATGCTGCCGGCGGAATCCTGGGGATACTTTAAAAATTGATTAATTAGGCCTCTTTCTTCCTTTTTAGTTTGGAATAATATTTTCTTTACTATATTGGCAGGCATTTCCTCGATCATGTCGATCATATCATCGAAAAAGAGCTCATCTAAAATTTCCCTTAGTTCTTCGTCCGTTATTAAACCAATTATTTCCCTTTGCTGATCGGAAGAAAAGCGCGAAAAAACGCCCACGGCGACATCCTTAGGTAACATCCTAAACATAATCAGTGTAGTGTGGACGCCAAAGGGTTCTAAAATCTCGGCTATATCAACTTCACTTTTTTTCTCCAGTTCTTTTTTTATCGTTACATACTTTTTTTCCTTCAATAGTTTTTTTAGTTGTTTTATATCCACATTAGCCCCCCTTAAAAACCCCTAACCCTATTAACCATTTTTCCCGAAACAGCTAGGTTTTACCTGTCCGTGGTTTAACCTCCCGGTTGCTATATTATTATTTCCTTCGCTTTTCAGATGAAAAATTCCTTTTACAGCCCTATTAAAGTCACAAACCAAATACCTAGTTGACAAATCTAGGCAAAATAATATATATTAGAATCCATAGTTATCTAAAATGTAGAAGGAGGTCTTTTAATGTCTTGTGAACTCTTAAAAACTTGCCCGTTTTACACCGATAAAATGGACATAGAAAGCGGTTTAGGTAAATTATATAAGAACCGATACTGTTTGGGTGACAAAACAGAATGTGCCAGATACATGGTTTACAAGGCACTGGGACGGGATGCAGTTCCCGTTGATCTCTATCCGAACATGCACGATCGGGCCAATAAAATCATCAGCCAAAGTAAAAACTAAAATGGGTCATTTATATGACCAAATGGCTAGCAGGTATGATTCCTGGTACACTACCCCAAAAGGGCGTCTTGTCCACCAGATTGAAAGCAGGTTAATTTATACCTGTCTTAAGCCACACAAGGGGCAAAGATTGCTAGATGTGGGCTGCGGCACCGGGCAATATTCTTTTGAGTTAGCGGCCATGGGCCTGGAAGTTACCGGGGTTGATATATCCCGGGCAATGTTGGGCCGGGCCCGGGCCAAAGCCTCCGCCGGCGGCTTTACCGTACATTTTGTGGAAGCAGACGCCATGAACCTTCCCTTCTGTGACGAATCTTTCGATCTGGTTCTTTCGGTAACTGCCCTTGAATTTGTTAACGATCTTCCCTTAGCCCTTAGGGAAGCATTTCGCGTTTTAAAAAAGGGCGGGCGGCTTGTGGTTGGACTGATCGGCCGCCACAGCCCCTGGCACAGTTACTATGCTGAAAAAGCACGCCGAGATCCGGCTAGCGTATTTAATTGCGCCCGTTTTTACACCCTTGATGAGCTCTTGGAGGCCATGCCGGGTAAGCAAGTACGGGGTAAAACAGTTTTGTTCATACCTCCGGATTTCAATTTCAATAATGAACAAGCCGCCTTTTCCATTGAGGATGCCGCCATAAATGCCGGCCGCACCGATGGCGGGTTTATTTGTGCCGTTTCAATAAAATAAATCGCACCCGATAATCCCGGTCATTAAAACCAGTTTGAACTGTGGATCCGTTGATGGGTATCTCCTCAATATTCCCCATTCCCGGCCTGTGGTAGTCCGTATCCCTGTAGCATGTGTACTATTGGAGATATAATTCCGCCGGAATATAAATCTAAAGTTAACCCATAAATTAAAGAAGGATTATTATGCTGTTAATTAGAACATACTTTAAAGGAACAGTTCCGCAATTGTACAATAATGGATGTTGAGGAGGAAGATAGTGTGGGAACAGCCGCAGTTACAGTAGAGAAACGACAAGATGTTGGTAAAGGAGCAGTTAGACGCCTTCGTGAAAAAGGATATATTCCCGGGGTTATTTACGGAAAGGGTACCAATAATATAAATTTGTCAATTTCCGAAAAGGAATTGAGAAAAATAGCCTTGGATTCCGGGCAGATTGTCAAAGTGGTTGTAGAAGGTGAAGGGGAGCATAATGTTTTGATTCGCGAATACCAAAAAAATCCCCTTACCCAAAGAGTAATTCATTTGGATTTGTTCGAAGTCTCCATGACTGAAAAGCTAACAACGGTGATTCCCCTAGTGATTACCGGCAAGGCCAAAGGGGTTTCCGACGGGGGTGTTATACAATTTGATGTGCGCGAGATTGAGATCGAGTGCCTGCCCACCGATATCGTTGAGGGAATCGAAGTTGATGTAAGTGATTTGGAAATCGGTGATATAATCAAAGTTGCAGACCTGGAGTCGCCTCCGGGCATCACCATCCTGGCGGAGCCCGAGCAAATCATAGTAGGTGTAGTTGCACCTCACTATGAAGAAGAAGAGGAAGAAGAGGAAGAAGAGGAAATCGAAGGCGAAATCGAAGGCGAAGAAGCTGAAGAAACAGTAAAGGGCACACCGGAAGCGGAAACGGATACGGATACGGATACGAAAGCCTAAGGATTTTTGCACAGGAAACGGCATGGCCGCAAACTACGGTCATGCCGTTTTTTTTTAATGGGCCGCATAGACATGCTCCCTAGTTAAGGGCAAATTGTTATTCAATCCCTTGGAAAACAGTAATTGGTGCACATCCAGTTCGCAATGGAGAAAAGATATGACACACCCAACAAGGTACAAACGCCACATGCGGGTAAATCTTTTCCCATACTTTTCCTCCACCTGCCCCTTGACAGCTTCAAAATTCCTGGCCCAATGGTCAGTGGTCATAGCGTAATGCATCCGCAAACTTTCTAGATCAATTAAATTAAAGGAATGTTCGGGCAATTCCCATACAGTTTCCCTCAAAGAAGGGATGTAGCCCCAAGGGAAGATATATTTTTCCAACCAAGGGTTGAAGGGAGTTTCCTTGGGATGGGTGATGGTATGAAGTATGGACAGACCCCCGGGTTTGAGCATCTTTTCCACGGCCGAAAAATATTCCCCTATGCTTTCCTTGCCAACATGTTCAAACATTCCAATGCTCACTATTTTATCAAACTTATACCCCTCCATTGCAAGATCGCGGAAATCCAGTAGCTTGACCTCGACCTTGTTATCTAGGCCCTCTTGCAGAATCCTTTTATTAGTTTCCTCCTCCTGTTCCTTGCTCAGGGTGATACCCATTGACCTTACACCATATTCCTTTGCGGCTCTGATTATCAGCCAACCCCAACCGCTTCCGATATCCAGTAGGGTTTCCCCTTCCTTTAACTGCAATTTTCGTAAAGTGTGGTCAATTTTTTGCAGCTGGGCTTGCTCCAGGGAATCCTCAGGTGTGCGGAAATAACCACAAGAGTA
>CAZKPV010000113.1:0-6280 GCA_964554735.1 uncultured Clostridia bacterium | reverse complement strand
GAATATCACTTTTAACTTATCACCCAATGGCCCCAAGGCCACCATAGCCACCACGGCAATCAGTGCCAAAATCAGACCGTATTCCACCATTCCCTGTCCTTCTTCTTCACGTAAAAGTCTTTTGGCAATATTCAACATATAAGACCCTCCTTCGAGCTTTTGTTTTCATTGTATAATAATACATGCAATTTTACATGAAGCGTGGGTCCCGAATACTGCGGCCGATAGTCCCAAAATAAAATAGGACCTTGGTCCTGGTGGACTCGGTCCTATGGTTTTACCATCCCCGACTTTATGGCCAGTATGGCCGCCTGAGTTCGGTCATGGACATCTAGTTTTTGAAAGATATTGGTGAGGTGGTTCTTGACTGTCTTCTCGCTTATGTACAGATTTTCGGCAATTACCTTGTTGGTATGGCCCTTGGCCACTAGCCGCAGGACTTCCTGTTCCCTTTCGGTAAGTTCGTCATCGGGAGCCTGGCCCTCCGATGACGAGAGTCGTTGGAATTCCTTAAGCAAGTTGGCGGTTAGCCTGGGCGGTAAGAAGGATTCACCGTTTGCCACCCCTAAAATAGTCTCGATTAATTTGTCCGGGTTCACATCCTTCAAAACGTATCCCGAGGCGCCGGCCTTTACCATTTCAAACAGGTATTCCTCCTGATCATGTATGGTCAGGGCAATTATATGTACCCCCGGCTTTTCTTTTTTAATTGCCTTACAGGCGGCTATGCCATTTAAGCCGGGCATGTTGATATCCATCAGGATTGTGGAAACCTCATTTGACAGTGCCTTTTCCACGGCCTCCTTGCCGTCCCTCGCCTCATCGACAACCCTTATGCGGGCTTCCATAGACAGTATCTTTTGCAGTCCCTCACGGACCATAGCGTGGTCATCAGCTATCAAAACCTTGACTGTACCGGGCGGTGCCTCCAAATAAAATCACTCCTTACACTTTACATATAAACCGTGTTTTCCATCCTAGGCACGGAGAGATTTATTTCCGCCCCTTTACCGGGTGCGGTTGTAATTTTCAGCTCCCCGTCTAAAAGCTCTACCCTTTCTTGCATACCTATCAGGCCGTAACCCTCTTTTTCACTATTGTTCATAACCTCATCGAGATTAAAGCCACAGCCGTTGTCCTTGATGTGTATATTGACCTTGCTAGGTAGTATTTCCAGCTTTATAATCACCTGACTAGCCTTGGAGTGTTTACTGACATTGTTTAGGGACTCCTGTATTATTCTGAACAAGGCTACCTCTAAGGACAAGGTCAGTCTGGTTTGCTCTCCAAAAAACAAAAATTTTGTTTCTATGGTGTTCTGCTCTTCGTAATTGACCAAATAACGTTTGATCGCCGGGACCAATCCGAGGTCATCCAGTACCATGGGCCGAAGGTCAAAAATGATTTTTCTGACATCTTGTAGGCTGAGTCTCACCAGGTCCTGTAAAGATACCAGTTCTTCTTTTACCCGGTCCGGCTCGTGCTCCAGTAATTTCAAACAAAACTCGGCGCGCATAACTATGTTGGCCATGGATTGGGCCGGGCCATCGTGTATCTCCCGGGCAACCCGCCGGCGTTCTTCCTCCTGGGCACGTATCACGCTCATGCTAAGCTGTTGCTTTTGCTGTATGTCACCGATTTTTACACTTATATCCTGGAGGTCGGTGCCAAGGAACTCCAGTACCGTGCCGACCTGGGAAATTAGGTTTTCGGCCTTTTCCATAGTGCGTTGAAGCCCTTTCAGGCTGATCTCCAACAAATCCCGGCGGTATCTCAAAGTGTGTTCCCGTTCACGCATGGTAATCAAATCTATCTGTTTTTTTTGCGCACTTTCGTAGGCTTCCTTAATGTCATTTTCGGAGAATTTTTGAAAATCACTGCTAACCTTCATTAACCGTAGTCTGGCCTTCTTTTCTTCCTTCTCCAACCAATCAACTTCCTCAATTATTAACCTTACTTCATTTTTGACTTCCATGAGCTCTCTGTTGACTCTAAGGTACTCCGTGCGGGCACCTTCGGCTATTTCATAGATCTGCTCCTTGCTGTTTTCTATAGTGCCGATGGTTCTTTCGATGATTTTATCCAGATCTTTTAAATTAACCAGGGCAATCACCTCGAGTCAAATAACCCCGCAAAAAATTGAGGGGAAGATGATTATTTTTTATATGCAAGATAGGGTTCCTTTGATGCCTTGTTTTGGATGCTTTCGTTGTATATTTCCAACAGCCTCAGGGCGGCATTACGGGAGGACAGCTTTTCCGCATTTTTGCGGGCATTTTTACTCATCGCGGCCCTAAGCTCATCATTGTTCAATAACAAATTTATCTTCCCAGTAAATTCACTTTGGGTCAGTTCCGTCAAAAAGCCATCAACCTTGTCTTCAACCATTTCGGAGACACCATAGGCACGTACCGCAACCACCGGTAACCCCGCCGCCTTGGCCTCCCCCACAACCAAGCCCTGGGTCTCCGTAACCGATGCAAAGACGAAAATATCGGATCCGCAATAGGCGGAGGCAACCTCTTCCTTGCTCAGCGTTCCGGTAAATATTAATCTCCCCCGTATACCCATGAGCTCGGACTCATGCTCCAGGTCTTTTCTTTCCGGACCCTCTCCAACCAGCACCAGAATCGTATCCGGATTGGTTTTGGCGATGTCCGCAAAACTTTTCAAAAGAAAGTTGACGTTTTTCTCCTGACCTAGTCTACCGACAAATATAAGAACCTTCTTGTCCGGGTCGATATTAAATTTCTCACGCAGCCAATTTGGATCACCCTTGCTGTATATATCAATGTCAATACCGGTAGGAACGCTCCGGATGGGAGACCGCACCCCTATTTCGTTCAAATATTCTTTTACTATCATGGTGGGGACAATAACCATATTGCATTTATTTGAGAATTCCCGGCAAACTGTTCTGGTTATTTCACTGGTAATCGTTTGGGCAAAGGGAACATAGTGGACATATTTTTCATACATGGTATGAAAGGTAAATACAAGAGGTATCCCCAGACGGCGGGCACACCTAGCCCCTAGGGCGCCAAGCAAAAAAGGTGATTGCACATGAATTATGTCCAGATTTAGGCGTCTTACGACCCTTCTCAACCTCAGGGAAAAGGGCAAGGCCAAAGCGAAATCAGAGTTTGTAGGCGTTGGGATGGACACAAATCTAAAAACGCTCCCGTCCCTTTCATTTTTGTATTTGGGGTAACTGGGTGCAAATATATATATCTCGTGCCCCATTTCTGTCAGCTCTTTAGAAAAGGTTTCAATGGAACGCACCACGCCACTGGTATAGGGCCGATAACTGTCGGTAAAAATACCTATTTTCATGCAAACATAACCTCCGATTTGTACATTTCGACATATTTCAAAGTTTATCCTTCATATTCCAATAATACTGGGCGGAAGCGACCTTCCTTCCCTCACTTGTGTTTTGGATAGTATATATTGCCTCCCCCCGGAGCTTGTCTCCATAAATGAGATCCGTTTCGCTGATCTCCGCACGAACTTCCGTCTCGTAACTATCGTATCTAATTACTTCAAAGTTTTCAAGTTTTGCTTGCCCATACCAATCCGTGGGCTTGCTGATAAATTCCCAGGTGTTGTTTACCAATTCCGTTAGGAGAGGATCTGTATAATAACGGCCAAGTATCAGCCTCAATTCATCAACCGAGCTGGCCGCCATCCAACTGTTGTCCTCAAGAGCCCCCCTTAAAAGTGTGTTAATTTCTTCCTTTTCCGAATTTAATGCGTGCCCCCGAATTAGTGTTCCACCTGTAGCAAATAATATTAGTACAAGACCAAACACTGAAATCACAGCCCACCGTTTCGTAAACATATTTACCCCCCGCTAGCCGAACTACTATTATAATATAGCTGCCTACCATATATTACCACACACCAATTTATTTTGACACCCAAAAAAAATAAGGCCTCATGATCAGAGGCCCCTGGCAAATTCAGGTTTTAGTCGGACCGATTCAGGATTGTCTATGGCATTGCTCAGTAGCGCCAGCAGTTGTTCACGGTCCCTGTCAAGGGTTCCACGTAAGGGTAGGTAGTTGGAAGCGTGGTTGCTTCTGAAAACACAGTGGGTAAGACCCCGAAGATTTTTCACCAGAAGATATAATTCTTCTAACGTTTGTTTAGGGGTAAGCAATTCGAATTTACCCTCGGTGTAGTCCTTGTGAAGTGATGTCCCCGGGACCAGCATCAGGGTCAGGGCACCCAGATAGGTCGGGTCCATGGCGCTTATTAGCCTGCCTGTATCAATAGCGTGTTCCTTTGTATCCTTTTGGCCGCCCAGGCCGATTATAATGGTGACCGAAAGATCAAAACCGGCTTCCAGGGCCACCCGACCCGCCTTTAACATAGTCTCCGCATTTACACCCTTTTTAATTTCCTTTAATATTTTATTGCTCCCGCTCTCCACGCCCAGGTACAGTAGATTTAAACCCAGGGAACGTAAATATGCCAAATCTTCCGGTGACTTTTTTAATAGATCCTTCGGCCCGGCATAGGACGAAACACGTTCGAGATTTGGGAAATCACGATACAATTTCTTTAAAACCTTCGCCAACAACTCCGTGTCCATTGCCAAGGAGTTGCCGTCCGCCAGGAAAATTCTTTTTGCCTGGGAATAATGTGTTTTAATTTCATCAAGCTCTTGCTTCAATTGCTCCCAAGGTTTGATTCTAAATTTTTTACCCTTGTACATCCCACAAAAAGTACAAGCATTGTGTGAGCATCCTATGGTTATCTGTATGATTAAACTGAATGCCTCGCTCGGCGGCCTAAATACCGGCTCATCATAGTGCATTAATATCATTCCCCTTTCTATACTCTAATCACCCAGGCAAATACCCAGATTGCGGGCGGACCGAACCAGATCACCGACTAAGGGTACGTTTCTGGTTTTAATTGCAGCCTCATTTAGTGCTACGGAGGTTATTTCTTCACATTGTAAGGATACAATACTGTTAAAATTGCCCTCAACTGCCGCCTCAACCGCCGCCACGCCAAAGCGTGTTGCCAAAATTCGATCATAGGCAGTGGGACTGCCTCCACGCTGAAGGTGTCCCAATATCAGAGGACGGGTCTCCATACCCGTTTTGTTTTCAACCTCAACGGCAACGGCTTCGGCAATACTTTTGCCGTCTATTTTTTGTTCTTTACAGCGGGCCCCTTCTGCCGCAACTACTATGCTAAACCTATCCTCTTGTGCCCGACGGCTTTCAATCTTACTGAACACTTTTTCTAAATCAAAGGGGATTTCCGGAATCAAGATGACATCTGCGCCGCCCGCCAAACCGGCTTCCAAAGCAAGCCAACCGGAATTTTGGCCCTTTACCTCTAGCACCATAACCCGGTGATGGGATTCAGCCGTTGAGTGGAGTTTGTCAATGGCATCCATCGCAGTGTTGAGGGCAGTGTCATAGCCAAAGGTTTTTTCAGTTGCCCAAAGGTCGTTTTCAATGGTTTTGGGTACACCTATTATAGGCACATTCTTCTCCGAGAATTCCTTGGCAATTTTAAGGCTGCCAACGCCGCCAATTACGATTAGAGCCTCCAAACAGTGAATACACACATTTTCAGCGGCACTGTCGGACACGTCCACACAAATATATTTCCCGCCTTTGCACAGGGTGTAGTTGAAGGGATTGTCGCGATTTGTGGTACCCAGTATTGTACCGCCCCGGGGTAGGATACCGCTAATGTCGCGTTCGGTCAACACCCTCCCCCGGTTTTGAATCAAACCGCCGAAACCATTTTCAAAACCAATGACGGTCATTTTGTACTTATCGCGCGCTGTTTTTACAATAGCGCGTATCACGGCATTTACTCCGGGGCAATCACCGCCGCCGGAAAGAACGCCTATTTTTTGAATGGTACTTTCTGTATTGTACATCGTTGCACCCCCTACCCTCGTAAAGTAGTTAAAAAATCATTTATCGTTTCATTTAAAAAGTCCGGATCCTCTACGGGCAAAAAATGACCGGAACCCGCCCCGGTTTTCAAAAGACTGTTGGGGATATGTTCCGCTAAAAATTTGCTGTACTTAACGGGGGTCAACACGTCTTCATCCCCGCAAACCACCAGGGTCGGTATATTAATTTCGGCAAGTCTTTTGCTAACATCAAAATTGTTGCAAGCCGTATAGTCGTCAAAACATACCTGGGGGGAGATACCGGCCATAATTTCCAGTACCTTCTTCCTTATCTTATTCGGGGCATCTTTGGATATTGCATAGTCAATTAAACGGTCAAAATGCACTCCT
>CAZKPV010000112.1:0-6377 GCA_964554735.1 uncultured Clostridia bacterium | reverse complement strand
TGTTGGGCGGCGCGGTGCGCGGGGGTAGGCGGGGCGGTTGGCCGCGCCTAACGACGGGACGGCAGCGGGGGTGTTGGGCGCCGCGGTGCGCGGGGGCGCGGCGAGCGCCGCGGTGGTACGCGGGGGTATGCGGGGCGGTTGGCCGCGCCTATCAACGGGGCGGCAGCGGTGGTGTTGGGCGCCAGCGGTATTGCGGCACGCGTGTATGCCACGGTCGTGAGCCACACTACGGCAAAGTATTGGCTGCCTCCTTGGTGATGTGGCACCAAGCCATCCTTTAACCGTTGCACTATCCCAACTCCGCCGGGCCAGCCCGGCACTATCGCGACCCTAGCCCTGTTATGCCAACCTGAGCCGGGTTCACCCGCATTGTCGCCCATCCCGGCCCCGCATCGCATAGCGCGCGTTTTACAGCATAAGGGGCACCGCACACGCGGCCGTGGCCCAGTGTCAGTTTGGAACACGTAATTCAATTATTCAGGCCTGACCCCAGTACCCCCCAATACCCCCCAGTACCCCCGGCAACAGATACAGTAGATCGTGCCTACACCCCGATAATCTTCACCAACACCCGTTTTTTCCGTTTCCCATCGAACTCACCATAAAAAATTCGTTCCCACCTACCGAAATCGAGCTTCCCCTCCGTTACAGCAACAACCACCTCACGTCCCATAATGGAGCGTTTCAGATGTGCATCGGCGTTGTCCTCATAACTGTTGTGGTCATACTGGTCGTAAGGTTTCTCCGGAGCAAGCCTCTCAAGCCAACGTTCAAAGTCCCTGTGCAACCCGCTTTCGTCATCATTTATAAACACACTCGCGGTAATATGCATGGCATTTACAAGACACAGCCCCTCACGGATCCCGCTTTCGGCAAGGGCCGCTTCAACCTGTGGTGTAATATTAATGTAAGCACGGCGGGTTTTTGTGTGGAAAAACAGTTCCTTACGGTAAGATTTCACAAAACATACCTCCTAGGCGTTATTTGTATGTATATACAGATTGTACCCAAGTTTTCTGTATTACGTGCACACGAGCACAAACCTACCGGTCTAGGCCTACCACTCGGTGGGCATACCGTTGATAATATTGCCCTCGCTAACCTGACCACCCCCTTGCCCATGGCAATAAAAGCCCGACCCTAGATTTTTGTAAATCACACAAGATGCCTTCCGCTGTCAACCGTTGGTCTATCGTCAGACCACTGTTAGTACCCATTGATACCCGGCTGATACTCAACTATAATGTTACCACAATTCTAAGCAGGCTTGCTGGTATGTTATTCAATTATTCAAGCCTGACCCTTTTTTCATCCATTAGACTGCTAACCGTATCTAAAAGGTAGCCCTTTTCCCGGATACCGGTTATCATGGCATCAATCCCCTCGGCGGTGGGCTGTGTAGGGTGCATTAAAATCATGCTACCATTTTCCACCTGCGACACAACCCGGCTTACCATTTCCTGCGTTGCGGGTTTTCTCCAGTCAACGGTGTCCACCGTCCACAAGATGGTTTTCATGCCCAGCTCATCGGCCACTTGTACGGTTGCCTCATTGAAACTGCCACTGGGAGGGGCGAACCAGATTGGTTTTACGCCAAGAGTTTCCTCAATGACTTCATTTGTCTTTCTGATTTCCTCTCTCGTCTCCTCCCTGGAGTATCGCTGAAGGTCGGGGTGGCTGTATGCATGGTTGCCTATTTCGTGGCCACCTTCATGTATCTCCCTTGCCAAATCGGGGCTTTTTTTCGTCCAACTTCCATCGAAGAAAAATGTTGCTTTTACCTGATGCTTGTCTAGGCTCTCAAGTATCCCCGGTATGTATTCGTCACCCCAAGCCACATTTATCAAAAAAGCCACCATAGGCTTTTCGGGATTGCCCCTGTAGATTGGCTCGGGATCAAGATCCTCCAGATGAACCCGGGGTGATATTTCTTTGAGGACAATTTTGTCCCTGTCAAATAGTCCGTCCGATTGCATGGCCCTATAGCTGGCATCAATGTCGACTTCCAGCCCGTTGTACCCGGGAATTGCCTTCCACACCCTGTCCACCGCAGCGTCAATCGGTTCGATTTTATATTCCCCGCTGATTTCTTGGATTTCCCTATACAAGGCACTACTTTTATCCTCCGGGGAAATTGCAATACCTTCTGTCGCACCCGGACCGACAGGTGGTTTCTTATGTGTTACCGCGTATATCCCCACCGCCAAGACCACACCAATTACAACCAACAGCAAATAACCAATGTATTTTTTCCTCATTCACCCCACCCTTTCCAATACCACTGATTAAGTAATATTTATAGGGTGCTGTGCAAATTTATTACCTAAGAGGGCGAAAGGGGCGAAAAAAAGGGGGCTGTTTTCAGCCCCTTTGCCAAGACCCCTTGTTGCTATTCCTCGGTAACAATTTTCAGTTCATTCATCTTGTCACCTTCCGCGATCTTATCCACCACATCCATACCTTCCGTAACCTGGCCGAAAACTGTATGGACTCCATCTAAATGCGGGAAGGCATCGTGACAGATGAAAAACTGGCTTCCCCCCGTATCACGACCGGCGTGGGCCATTGACAGGGTTCCACGAACATGCTTGTTGGGATTTATCTCACACTTGATGGTGTAACCGGGACCTCCGGCTCCCGTACCCTGTGGGCAACCTCCTTGGATTACAAAGCCGGGTACCACACGATGAAAAGTCAAGCCATTGTAGAAGCCGGACTCGATCAAGGACTGGAAATTAGCCACCGTATTGGGGGCATCCTCCTCGTAAAGTTCAATTGTAATATCGCCCTTGTCCGTATTGATCATTGCCTTTTTCATATACACTCCCCTTTCCTGTATCACATCACCCTAAGATACTATCACAACTTAGGCCCAAAATGCTACTTGACTTCACCTTTTGAATCATTATGTGATATGCTGAAATTTATGAGATACATTTACTATTTGGTCTATATCCTTTACCTATTTTTGATTGCATTTTTAATATTTTTCGACCAAAGAAAACCGATGAAACGTTTCGGCTGGATTTTGGCGTTGATATTTATTCCCGGTTTAGGCCTTCTTCTGTACTGGTTTGTTGGTAGTGACAGCCGTTCGGCTTACCAAAAAAGAAAAATCTGGCGGAGGCATGAGGATACCTTCAATCGCTTAGGGGAAATTGCGGCCGAGACCGATAAACCCCTCGGGGAATCTCCATCCCGGGGATTGAGGTTTCACAAGGAATATTGCGCCAGCATCTTTACCAATGACAACGATATCGAGATATACACCGGCGGTGCCGGCAAATACCAACAACTTTTCGAGGATATAGAGGGTGCTCAGGACAGTATCCACGTCATGTACTTTACCATTCACAATGACAGCACCGGTAAAAGGCTCATCGATGGCTTGATAAATAAGGTCCGGCAAGGGATCGAGGTAAAACTCCTGTACGACAGCATTGGTTGCTTGTCCGCCCTTTCGTTCCCCTTGATCAGAAAACTCAAGAAGGCAGGCGCCGGCGTTTATGCCATTAGACCCTACACCAGAAGCATTAACTACAGAAATCACAGGAAAATTGTTGTTATCGATGGCAAAATTGGATATTTCGGTGGAATGAATATTGGTGATCAATACCAATACGGTGCCAGGGGGAAACACTGGCGGGATACCCATACGAGGGTTACCGGTAGCATTGTCCATGATTTGCAAAGGGTATTCCTATTCGACCTGGCCGCTTCGGAAAAAAAGCCCAACATAGGACTCCGCCACGAATTGGGGCACTATTTCCCCTCCCCCGACACCAAGGGAAATCTAAAAGCCCAAATCGTTGCCAGCGGCCTATATAATAACAACAATGCGGAAATAATGAATCTTGGTTACACAAACCTGATTGCCCAAGCAAAAAAAAGGGTCTGGATACAGTCGCCCTATTTTAGACCATCGGACACATTGTTAAATGCCCTGAAGACTTCAGCGGCCCTGGGTGTGGATGTGCGTCTTATGGTGTCATTGGGCTACGCATCCTTTGGTGTTTTTAACCGCAGTTTGAACCGTTTTTTCCTCCGTCAACTCATTGGAACGGGGGTCAGGGTGTTTGGCTATAAACATTTAATGCACGGCAAAACCATGATCATTGATGACTACGGCCTGTGTGTGGGTACAGTGAACCTAAATACCAGGAGCCTAGAAATAGATGATGAAATTTACGGCTACTTCGAATCCAAAGCACTCGCAAAAGAGTACAAGGCAATCTTTAACAGAGACCTAGAGTTCTGCAAGGAAGTTGATTGGACCAAGATTGAATACAGAAACCCGTTAACGCGGGCCATTGAATCCGTCCTTAGTTTTTTAAAACCCCTGTCATAGTAAAACCCATCAGACCCCTGCAATCCCGGGGGTTCGAACAGGCCCCAATTACCAATCTCATGAATCGCAACCTCCGCACAAAACAGCAGGAATAGGTATATTAAATTTGGGCAAAACTTTAGACGGAGGTGATAAGATGAGTGAAACTGCAAAAGCCCTTATATTTAAATTCGTAATGAGTCTAGTTGTTGCAGTGCTAGCCTTTGGCATCATTGGCGGCAACGCTTTTGGATGGGTTTTCCTTGTTGCCGTTTTAGCGGCGGCAGTAGACTACCTGGTCGGGGACCTGTTTATACTGCCCAAGGTCGGAAGCCTGATCGGTGCCATAATCAACGGCGGTTTGGCGGCTGTGATCCCGCTTCTGGTGGCTGCGGCCAACCCGGCCTTTACCACCACGGCTGTTACCGTGTTGGTCTTCGCGGCCCTGATCGCTGTCGGGGAATACTTTTTCCACAACTACCTGCTACGGGCTGAAAAAGTAGAACCCTAGGAACCTTGTTGTAGCGTGGCGTGTAACGTGCGGTGCGGCGTGCAGCGTAACGCGGTGTAACGCGGTGTAAGGCGGCGTAACGCGGTGTAAGGCGGCGCGAAAGCTTGCGCAGTATAACAGTATAAGCGCACATAAAAAAGCTGATTTGCGGGTGGCGGTGTAGGGCTTTGAAGGTCCCCGCCACCTTCTGTAACCCACGATAACAAACACGGCACGTACAAATAAAAGTTCATTGCGAAATGGGGTAAAAATCAGTGAAATACCTGTTGTTTGTTTCACACCCTTACAAGGGTAGTTTTAACAAGGCCGTTGATGAGGCCGACATTTTGGTATTTCCTTACCCGGTTTTGTGGCAAAAAAACCCCACCTCCGTGTTCCCCTCTGCGTTCTTTGGCAAAAAATACGGGTCACTGTGCAAAAAATCAACTAATGTGTGGATTGTAAAAAATATGTTCCATTTTTATCCATGAAATCCACACATTAATGAACTTTTTGCACAATAATTACCACCACATTACAGTGCTACCAGCTTATGGTACACATTAATTGAAAATCTGCACACAGCCACAGACTTACCACAGACCTATACAATCCCCATAGGTTTTTCGGCAAATTCCCGGCATCACGATAAGGAATCCCCAAAGACCAGGCCTTACGATCAAGATTTCCTGGCCGGCCCACAACAGTTTCACCAGGAATTCTATCTCAAGCACATCTTTTTCCCAATTTCAGGTACAGGTGTTTTTTGTATCGAGGGGCATTCTGGGAACAGTTAAAACACCGGTAATAAAAATATGCCGCCCATGCCGGGGTAAAACTGTTAGACGTTCGCCCGGGTTACGCCAAGGCTGAAATGAAAATCACCCCCACCCATCTAAACGAGGTGAATATGGTTCACGGAGGAGCCATTTTTTTACGCTGGCAGATTACGCCCTTGCCCCGGCCTGCAAGGCCTGGAGGGCGGTAACAGTATCCGCCAACGCCAACATATCCTTTTTTAAATCCCCCAAAGGCCAGCGGCTCCCCGCCGAAGCAAAGGAAATATCCGCCGGCGGCGGGCCGTGCATCTGTGATGTAGCTATTTATGACGAGCGTTAAGTTTTAATTGTCGGCTTCACTGGCATAGGGTATAAAAAATAAACTATGACGCAAAGAGCCCCCGTAAATGGAAGCCTTTATATGTGAAAACCGCTACACCAGCACCGACGAAAGGTACTAACCGAGAAAAGCGGTATTTTTTTTATCCTGACACTTGAAATTTAGGCCAGTTTTGATTAAAATATACATTAGCATCACTCGCTTGAGAGCGCTAACAACAAATCGGGTAACGGAAATACTTCTAATTTGACTTCCTTTTACTAATTAGGAGTGTTTTTCCTGCCCTTATTACAATTGCCATTATGAACACTCCCTGCCTAAGGCCGGGGGTGGGAGTGTTTTTTTATATTACTGCAAAGGGGGTATTAAAAAAACCAACAACTGCACAAATACTTAAGCTCACAGTGATTCACAATTCGCCTAAGATGGCAACTGACACCG
>CAZKPV010000111.1:2384-6395 GCA_964554735.1 uncultured Clostridia bacterium | reverse complement strand
AACATTTTGTAAGGGTAGGTAATGTAAGGGGCCACCGGGGAGCTCGAGAAATGAGATCCACCGCCCTCGAGGGGGGAGACCACTTGATTGTACCATATATTGGAGTATAAGGGTCCTGTCGTCATCAATCAATTCAATCGTATCCCCGATTAAATTGATCTCACCCGTTTCCGCACTTATGGTACACTTTTGGCCAAAATATTTCAGCCGGAATGTTTTATTGCCCTCATCATAATCTGCACCACTACATATTTTCATTTTTTCCGTATCTGCTTTTAAAAACAAATCCAATGATTCACTGTAAATATCAACCTTTTTAGCCAAGGATCCCACTCCATTCTAAAGGTCATTTTAAATAGGGTGTAAGTATTAGAATAAGAGAGGTTATAAAGACTACACAAATAAGTATAAAGCCTAACCCCCCTATACTGGCAAGGGTTTTTAACATAATACCTCTTTTTTCGGCTTGTTTTCTCAGCTCGTGGATAACATTGAACCGGCCCAGGACTTCCATGGCTAGCTCATCAGAGATATCGGGCTCGCCGCCTTTGGCCAGTAAACTTTCCACAGTAACATTTACCCATTTATCCCGCCCGTTTTCCCCGGCGGCTCCAATTTCCATCTTCAACCGGTTGACCCAATCTTTTGTATGTGGTTTAATGTTTTGAAACAGTATCTTTCTTTCACTTTTGTTTAACTGTCTTTTTTTTAATAACAAAATCCTTTTTTCCTGTTCGCCAATGTTAAATTTATCCACGAGCAGGTCCGTAAATTGCCGAGACATGTAATATCACCTCATAGATGATTACTTTATTATAACTGTATATCTTGTTAAATGACATAGTTTTAACTATTTTATAAAGGAAAACGCAATAATATACTGTATACACGACCTAGGGGTGTCAAGATACAAGGAGGGAAAATAGGTGGATGTTTATGCTCTTGTAGGGCCGAGCGGAACTGGTAAAAGCCATCGTGCCATGGTTTTAGCTCATAAATACAAGGCCCAATTAATTATAGATGACGGCCTCATAATCAAGGGAGACCGGATCCTAGTCGGCCACTCCGCAAAAAAACAGCCCACAAGAATAGGCGCCATAAAAGTTGCCCTTTTTATGGGTGAAGATCATGTAAACAAGGCCCGGGAAACCCTAAAGGAGATTTCACCAACTAGGATTCTCATTTTAGGAACATCCCAAAAGATGGTGGAAAGAATTGCCTCCAGGTTGGAGGCACCGAAGCCTTGTAAAATTATTTTTATAAACGATATCGCTACTCCCAAGGAAATCCGTAAAGCCCGTTATGTGAGAAAGCACTATGGAAAACACGTAATACCGGCGCCATCGGTTGAGGTAAAACGGACTTTCCCGGAAACAATTATTGACTCACTCCACGTTTTTCTGCATAGGAAGGGGAAACAAGGCCCCAAAAGTTGGCTTGAACAATCTGTTGTAAGGCCGACCTTTACCTCTTTGGGACGTTTTTTTATAACTAACAATGCCCTCACCAGTATAGTAATTCATGCCCTTTCCAAAATTAAAGACATCAGCACACCGGGGAAGATTACAATAGGGAAATCCTCGGAGGGTGTGGTTATTGACCTTGCCCCCTCCGTCTACTACGGCTGCAATCTGTCTGAGGTTGCAGGCCGTATCCAATTGGAAGTGAAGGATATTGTGGAGTCAATGACCAGTCTTGTAGTATCTGCCGTGAATATTCATATAAAAAGCCTTGACTTTACCAAAAACCGCCCATCGTAGGGCGGTTCTATTGTTGTGCGAATATATGATTACCTATCCGTTTAATCACGGGAAGCGTTTTGATCCAAGAATCATCCGCTATCTCGGGATTATAGAAATACAAGGCCCCTCCCGTTGGATCCAACCCGCTTACAGCCATATGCGCTGCCTCCATTGCCGGGCCATCAGGTTCAAGGTTAATTGTCCCGTCACCAACCGGTGAAAACTGGTAGACGTAAGTATTCTTTTGGAAAATTACCTCGGCCACCGTATCTGGAAAGTGGGGGCTGTTCACCCTATTGAGTACAACCGCACCAACCGCGATTTTCCCCTCTAGGCTTTCCCCACGTGCTTCCGCATGTATCAAACGGGCCAGGAGCTTCAGATCTTCATCCGATATGGGCGCCCCCTTCTTTTTTTCTTGTGGAATTACCAGTACCTGGCCGGGCCAAATAATATTATTCACTATATTATTCACTGCCGTAAGGTTATTAATATTTGTATCGTTCGAATTTGCAATAGAATACAGTGTATCCCCTTGCTCCACCGTATAGTAGTCATTCCCGGCGGCATGGGCCACCACCATTAAACCCGAACAGTTAATTACCGGACCTAAAACTAACAGAGTAAACAAAAAAGCAAGTTCTTTAAACCTGCTCATTTTATCCTCCTTTCCGACCCTTAAGGTATTCTTAACAGGAAACGGAAAGTTATTCAGGTATTAATTACCTTATTTGTTGGAAGCCTGTCTCATTAAAATTCTAATGTCTATTTCCACTTGCAACCTATAGGGACGGCACATTTCCGAAATCCTCGATGCCGTTCTCTCACCCAGATAAATTGTCAGATCGCCAAAGCTTATATTTGAGGTTATAACGGTGGGTAAACCGTTGTTTAACCTGTAATTAAGCAAGGAATATATCTTGTTCTTTGTCCAGTCGGTATAATTATGAGCCCCTAGATCATCCAAGATTAAAACCGGTATTTCCCTGGCCTCATCCACCAGATCCTGCTCCCCGATACTGTCGCCCTTGGGCGCGTCAAAGGTGGCCCTAATGCTGTCCAAAAAGTCGGGAACAACCAAGAATATAACCTGCTCACCTTTGTCCAGTATATAGTTGGCAATACAGCATGCCAGAAAGGTTTTGCCGCTTCCTACCTCCCCGGTTAGAAAAAGCCCGTCCGGTCTTTCGCCCCGGGCAGTTCTTTCCGCAAAATCCAGTGCAGCCTTAAATGATTTGTCGGCGGATTCACGGTGCTTGCTGTAATAACCAAAGTCAAATTTGTCAAAGGTGAAACCGCGCATCTTGTCGGTTAAGTGTGAATTCCTTATTTTCTTGAGTAGCCGGCGTTCCTGCATACAGGCACATGGCCTGGCCAGACCATTTACCATGATGATCCCGCGGTCATTACATAAATCGCAATGTTTCAAGGTTTTACTCCTTCTGTTAACTCAAATAAAGCGTCTCCATCAATGCCCTCTTGCGTTCATCCCTGTCATCCCGTTGCTTGTCCTTCACAGGAACAGGTTTTTTAAAATAATGGTCCTTTTCCAAAATCTCATTTATAGTCCTGATATTATTTTTCTTCCAGTTAAGCAAAATATGGTCGATGTATTTAAAATTATGTTTTCCCCTTAATACCGCTCGCCTAAGGGCCTCCATAATTAGGGTCAGGTCGGTTTCCTTGAACCAAAGCCTGATCTGGTCGATTTCTATTGGCGAAAGGGGCCGGCCGAATTCCTCCTCAAAGGCAGTAAAGAGCCTGGATACCTTGGGGTCATTAATATCGCTAACCCCTGTTTTAACATCCTTACCTTCAAGTAATTGATGGACACGCTCCAGGTCTTTCACTTTGGAACAGGCCCACATCTCGGAAAGTTTGTCAAATAGCGGCTCAAAATCATAACCCTCGTAAATTTGTTCAAAGCCTTCATCGTAGTATCTGGTAATACCCAATAGGCCGTTTTCTACTAAACTGGTCAACATATTGTTAATTTCAGCCTCTTGGGCGTTGAGGCAACCGCTAAGTTCCCCGATTACGGTACCAAGTTTTCTCTCCTCCGGCCTTAGTCTGAAGAGCTGAATCAACAAAACCATCTCTTTGTCTTCAATGCCCATATGTTTGTACATTTTTAGGAGTAAATTAGGAATTGTGGTTGTCCCGGAAGCAATTAAATCATTACCGAAAGCCGCTGTGATATTTCCTTCCTTGTATGGCTTTAGTGTCCTTTTCCTTGTCCTTTTTTTAATCACGCATGCTTACCCCCCGG
>CAZKPV010000111.1:0-2374 GCA_964554735.1 uncultured Clostridia bacterium | reverse complement strand
GCAATTATAGCAAACACGCAATTTGTTTAATTACACGGTTTACACCTAACCTACATATACGCTTGCTTTTTTTCTTATAATCTCGGCTCAAGGTATATTTTTATAATTATATAACTTTGGCCCCCAAAACATTTTCCATTTGTTTCAGTGCCCACAAATGGGCATCTTCGTCAAAACTGGCAACCCCTTTTTTGTAAACAATCGTTTCGTAATCACGGTTACATAATTCCTCCACGGTATATAAAACACATATATTGGTACAAACCCCAACTATGTGAATCTCGGCGGGCTGTAATTCACGTAAGAGCTGGTCCAAATCGGTGCCGTAAAAACCGCTGTATCTGGACTTGTAAATTTTGTAGGTTACACTTTTATCGCCCAGCCCCTCAAGTTCCCGTATTAAATCTGCCCCCCTACTGCCCTTGACGCAATGCGGTGGAAATCTGTTAAATTCTAAATCATCCTCATCATGGCTGTCCATCACAAAGATTACACTTTCATTGTTTCCTGTAAATTCTTTAGCCTTTTCTGCAACAAAGTTAACAATTTTTTCGCCTGCCTTTCCACACGGCAAAGCCCCATCGGGCTCTATAAAATCATTTAACATATCGATGACAATGAGTAAGCGTTCTTTCACATTAATCACTCCAACTCAACTATTTGTATCCCTTATTTCTACAAAGGCTTTTCGACATCCTTCAACACTTATATTTATAAATAACGTATCCTATATTTTTTCCTGGGAAACATAAACATAAAAATAAAGGGGTGGCGAAAAAAATGTCATTTCGAATTGCTATTAACGGGTTTGGGCGTATTGGCAGATTGTTTTTTAGGGCCATATCCACCCACCCGGGGGCTAATATCGTCGCTATAAATGACCTGACCGGTCCCGAAACACTTGCACATTTGCTTAAGTACGACTCCGTCCACGGCCCTATGGATGCGGATATAAAGTATGGTGACAATTGCCTAATCTTCAATGGCCGCGAAATCCGGGTCTTGGCCGAAGCCAATCCGGCTAACTTGCCTTGGCATGATTTACAGATAGACATTGCCATTGAGTCGACAGGAAGGTTTACCGCCAGGGCAGAGGCGGCCAAGCATATCGAAGCCGGGGCGAAAAAGGTCATAATCAGTGCACCCGCAAAAAATGAAGATGTCACTCTTGTCCTAGGTGTTAACGAAGAAATATACGACCCCAAAAACCACAGGATCATCTCCTGTGCTTCCTGCACCACAAATTGTTTGGCACCCGTTGTCAAGGTATTGCATGACAATTTTGGCGTGGAAAAAGGCCTAATGACAACGGTCCACGCCTATACCAACGACCAGCAAATATTGGACCTGCCCCATAAGGACCTCCGTCGGGCCCGGGCGGCGGCCGTTTCCATAATTCCGACCACCACCGGAGCGGCCAAGGCTGTGGCACTCGTTATTCCTGAACTCCAAGGCAAGCTAAATGGGTTTTCAGTACGTGTCCCAGTGCCCGCTGTTTCCATTGTTGATCTCGTAACGGTCCTTCGCCAATCCGTTACAAAAGAGGAAATTAACGGCGCATTTAAAAAGGCTTCCGAGGGCAAGCTCAAGGGCATCATGCTTTACAGCGAAGAACCATTAGTTTCAAGTGATTACCTGAGCAATTCCCATTCCGCCATTGTTGATGCCCTTTCCACCTTGGTTATAGGTGATAACCTTTGTAAGGTATTTGCCTGGTATGACAATGAATGGGGGTACGCTTCGCGACTTTGTGATCTGGCCCTCCTTGTCGGGGACAGGCTGTAACGGAACAGACGGCAAATAAAACGGTAACTCTTTCCAAGTATACTTTTTGTTTTAATATACACTCTATAAACAAGATTATATTACAAAATGGGGGGTGTGAAAGTGGGTATAAAGGGTTGGCAAGATACCGAAAAAGGCGTTGAAGTAAAGCCCACCTTCGGCAACATGTGTAAAATCTGTTACCATGGATTGCTTGCAAAATCAGGTGCAGATAGTGTATTCCTACATTATGGCTTCGGCAGCCCCGAAAGTTGGCATGACTTGCAGACTATGAAAATGGACCGAAGCCCCATCGGCTGGGAAAAAGACATTGATTTGAAAGAGAATATAGTTAACTTCTGTTTCAAGGACAGTGCAAACAACTGGGACAACAACAACGGTTATAATTGGATAGCACGGACCTGGTAAATTTAAGGCAGGACTGTTCACCAACGGTCCTGCCTATCAGTCTACCTTAGTCTACCTTAGTCTACCTTAGGCCTTTTGGACAGCCCGGCTTTTTCAACAATCGTCGGAACGATCTCTTCCCAGGCGATGGCCATAATGTGTACACCGTGGACACCTTCGATGTTTTTGATATGGTTTATTT
>CAZKPV010000110.1:0-6406 GCA_964554735.1 uncultured Clostridia bacterium | reverse complement strand
CCACCGTCCACAGTGACCGGCCTTCCACACCCTCCATGAGGCGGTTGGATTCACGAATAATATTTGTGTTGAAGCCGCCGCAAAGACCCCTGTCGGCGGTAATAACTACAAAGCAACTGCTCCCCACCTCACGTACTTCCAGAAGGGGGTGTTCAACATGGCCCGCCGAAGCCGCCACCCTGGCTAACATTTCCCTGGCCAGGTTAGCAAAAGGCCGCGCGGCTAAAACATTTTCCTGGGCCCGGCGGAGTTTGGCCGCCGATACAGCTTTCATAGCCCGCGTAATCTGTTCGGTGCTTTTGATGCTTCTTATTCGGCGCCTAATATCGCGCATACTGGGCAAGTTTGTTCACCACCTTGCATTAGCCCTCTGTAAAGACTTTCATAAATTCCGCTATGCATTCCTGTAGTTTCTTTTCTGTTTCATCATCTATTTCACCCGTGGAGGATATCTTCTCCGGAATATCCGGGTAACTGACGTAAACAAATTTTAAAAATTCCTTCTCGAACCGGCCCACCTTTTCAATCGGTAGGCTGTCCAAAAAGCCGTTCACGGCAGTATAAATAACCATTACCTGGTCTTCAACCGACATTGGTTGGAACTGGCCCTGTTTGAGTATTTCCGTGATGCGCTCACCACGGGTCAGTCTGGCCAGGGTAGCCTTATCCAGGTCGGAACCGAACTGGGCAAAGGCCGCCAGCTCCCTAAATTGGGCCAGGTCGATACGCAACCGCCCGGCCACCTGTTTCATGGCCTTAACCTGGGCAGCACCCCCAACTCTCGAAACTGAAAGCCCCACGTTGACGGCGGGTCGCTGCCCGGCGTTAAAGAGGTCGGACTCCAGATATATCTGGCCGTCGGTAATGGAGATAACGTTGGTCGGAATATAGGCCGACACGTCACCGGCCTGGGTTTCAATAATCGGAAGGGCGGTCAGTGACCCCCCGCCGTATTCATCGGACATCTTGGCGGCCCTCTCCAGAAGGCGTGAGTGCAAGTAAAACACGTCACCCGGATAGGCCTCACGACCCGGTGGACGCCCTAGCAAGAGGGACAGCTCCCGGTAGGCCGCGGCCTGCTTGGTGAGGTCATCATATACTATGAGAACATCCTTACCTTTTTCCATAAACTCCTCACCCATGGCACAGCCCGCGTATGGTGCGATAAACAGGAGCGGTGCGGGCTCCGAAGCCGTTGCCGACATCACAATCGTGTAGTCCATGGCCCCGTGATCTCGCAGGGACTGCACAACACCGGCCACAGTCGAAGCCTTCTGGCCTATGGCCACATATATACAGATAACGTCCTGTCCTTTTTGATTAATGATCGTGTCGACCGCCAGGGCTGTTTTGCCTGTCTGCCGGTCGCCGATAATCAGCTCCCGCTGCCCCCGGCCAACCGGGATCATGGAGTCAACGGCCTTTAATCCTGTCTGTAAAGGCTGATCGACTGATTTTCTGGTAATAACCCCCGGAGCAATACGCTCTGTGGGGCGAAACTGGTCGCTTTCTATGGGGCCTTTCCCGTCCAACGGCTGACCTAAGGGGTTGACCACTCTCCCCACAAGGGCATCCCCCACGGGAACGGAAACGATGCGCCCAGTACGCTTCACAGTGTCTCCTTCTCTGATATGCGTGAATGGGCCCAGAATAACGCAGCCGATATTGTCCTCTTCCAGGTTCAAAGCCATACCCAAAACGCCTTCGGGGAATTCCAATAGCTCATTGGCCATGGCATCTTCCAGCCCGTAAACCCGGGCAATACCATCGCCCACCTGGATGACAGTGCCAACACCTGACACTTCTATTTCGGACTGGTATTTTTCTATCTGCTGTCTAATAATCGAACTAATCTCTTCCGGACGCAAGCTCATCTACTGGTTCACCCCTATTTCCCTAACTTCAATTTGCCGCAAACGCTCACCCAAGGTGTTCAGGCGGGTTCGGATACTGCCGTCAATCACCTGGTCACCGATGCGGATCAGCACCCCGCCCAAAAGACCGGGATCAAGATCGTAGGATGTGCGGATTTCCATGCCTGTATATCCTTTCAAAATTTGCACGAGCTCATTTTTTTGCTCATCGGTAAGTTCTACTGCGGATGTCACCCGGGCTTCCGTAACATTGCGTGCCTTGTCGGCTATTCGTGCGTACTCCTCAACAATGCCGCTCAAATATGCCTCCCGGTGTCGTTCCACCAAAAGCATCAGGAAACCCTCCGCAACCTTGGAGATCCTGCCGCCCAGTAATGCCAAAAGCAGTTCCTTTTTCTGGTCTGCCGTAACCTGCGGGTGATTAATAAACCTACGCAACATTTCGTTTCCGGTGATTATCTCCGCCACCGTCTGAAGTTGTTGCTGCAATTCGTCTATAATATCCTCATCCCGAGCAATACCAAAAAGAGCCTGGGCATAACGCCTTGCTACTGCTCCCCTTAACACGGCAGTTCCCTCGCCTCTTCAATGAATTTTTCAACCATATCGTGCTGCAAACCATCGGTTATTCGCTCATCGATGATTCTTTCTGCCACCACAATGGAAAGTGAAGCCACTTCGTCCCTTAATGCGGCCAAAGCCTTTTCTTTTTCCATCCTGATTTCACTGATGGCCTCATTCTTTATCCTGTCGGCTTCTTTTTTGGCTTCGGTGATTATTTCTGCGGACTGTTCCTCACCGGCCTTGGTGGCACGCTCAATAATTTCCTCGGCCCTCTCCCGGGCACGCCTCATTTCTTCTTCGTAACCGGCCCTTATTTCCTGAGCCGCGGTTTTCTCACGTTCCGCCTCCGCAATGCTGTCGGCTATGTACTGCCGGCGTTCCTCCAGGAGTTTAACCAGCGGCTTGTATGCTACAAGGCGAAGCAAAACTAATATTAGTATAAAGTGAAATATTGCGGCAAAAAAAGTCGCATTAAACTCAAGCACTACAATTACACTCCCTTCCGCGTTACGTACAAGCAGGCGGCGGGGTATGCCACCGCCACGCCTCATACCGCGCTTTGAAAAAGCTAGATATTACCCATAAGTAAGAAAGCAATAACAACGGCAATAATAGGAAGGGCCTCAATTAAACCTACGGAAATGAACATTGTTACCAAAATATTACCCCTTGCTGCAGGTTGGCGGGCGATAGATTCCACTGCTTTACTGGTTACCAGACCGTTACCGATACCTGCGCCTAAACTGGCAAGTCCAACCGCAAGAGCGGCGGCAAAAGCTGCTGCTGCCGGTAATTCCATATGTCGTTCCCTCCTTTCGGAAATAAAAGTTTAATGCTCATTTCCAACTGCCATGGAAACATAGGCAATGGTGAGCATTGTAAAAATAAAGGCTTGAATAAACCCAACAAAAATACTAAATCCAAGCCAGACAACCGAAGCTATAAAACCACCCAATAGATCCGCCGTCAGTGGTATTAAACCGAGCAAAACCGCGATAAGTACTTCACCCGCAAAGATATTTCCGTAAAGACGGAAAGCCAGCGTTACCGGTTTGGCTAATTCTTCTACAATATTAATGGGAAGGAAAAGAACGAATGGTTGCAGAAAACCCTTGAGATAGCCGCCGGTACCCTTATAGCGGACGCCAAAATACTGTACCAAAATAATCACTGTCACAGCCAGGCCGAATGTAGTGTTATAGTCTGCCGTGGGCGACATCATAGATGGGAAAAGGCCCAACAAGTTGGAGAACAAAATAAATAAGAACAAGGTAACAACGATATTGACCAAGGGCGCACCCTTCTCGGGATCCATATTGCTTTTGACGAGGCCGCGAATGCCCTCATAGATCATTTCAAAGATTACCTGCAAGCGTGTTGGCTTGCGCAGGCTCAGGTTCCTAGTGGCAGCCCAAGCAAACAGAAGAATCAGGGCCATGGCTATCCAGGTTGTGACAATGGTTTTCATATTGAAGTCCATCGTCATTCCAAAAAGCTGTACCGCCACCGGGTGCTCGGGAAAATTCCAAATATTAAGAGCCTGTTCGACCTGATGGAGATCCATAAATTATTAATCACCCCTTTCGTTTGTTTTAATAACCTGGTAAATGAAAAAAACAGGTACTGTAAAAACCCCGAGTGCCACGCCCACCAAATCCAACCACGGTAGGCGGGAAGCCATATAAAGGATAAGTACTATCAAACCAAAACGAAGGAAAAAACTCGCCTGCATAAAGGCAAAGGCCTGCCGTGTAGTCACTTCATGGAGTCTTCGCATACGGACGCCTAAAAAATAACCACTCCAGATACTCGCCGCGGTGCCCACGGCCACACCCAAAGAAAACTTTGGACGGTAACCAAAAATATACAGGCCCAAAAATATAATCAGTAAAAATCCTGCCATGCGTAGGGTTTTATTTAGAGGTTCATCCAGCTCCCGCATTTACTCACCTCCCAAGCCGCGGGAAATCCCCGGCTTTGGCACGAGGGTACACTGGGATTTATCCTCACCTTGTCTTATCCCAACCCAAAAAGTAAACCAACAGCCTGTATGTCCCCCACGCACCGATTATAAAACCCACTACCAATGATAGAACGGTAAGCCAAGGAGCCGTGGCAAACCTGCCGTCCAGAAAACGGCCCAGAAAATAGCCGCCAACCACGCATATCGCGAGCTCAAGACTTATAGCCGATGAAATTGCTATGGCCTTTAATGGGCCCATTTCAACTCCTGCTTTCCTATATATCTTATATCTTTTTGTTGGAGGACTCTGATAAAAATTTGTTAAACTATTCAAACACACGGGCAAGAAGGGCAGCTTGGGGGGCTCGGCATGGAGGGCAAACCCTCTGTGTCCCCGCCAAAATTATTGTTCCTGCCTTCGGCAACTGCACAAAGAAACGTCCCCCTTGTGCTTCCTTGTGCTTCCTTGTGCTCCCTTGTACTCTTGTGTTGCCTCTGTGTTAGCCCAGGTAGTCCCGGGGTCTTTCCCCAAGGCTGAAGTGGTGCTGTATCGCCCGGCGAATCCGCACTGATGCGCGGCCATCGCCGTAAGGGTTAACGGCATTGGACATCTTCCGGTAATATTCTGTGTCGCTTAGCAAGCTGTCTGCTTCCTTCTTTATCTGCTCCTCTGCCGTTCCGACTAGTTTTACCGTCCCGGCACTCACCGCCTCCGGCCGTTCTGTTGTATCCCGCAAAACGAGTACCGGTTTTCCCAAGGAAGGGGCTTCCTCCTGGAGCCCGCCGGAGTCCGTCAGTACCATGTAGCAGCGGCCCATTAGATTGACGAAGGGCTCATATTCCATGGGCTCAATCATGTGCACACATTTCAGGTCACCCAATTCCTCATGGGCAAGATTGCGAACGGCCGGGTTTTTATGAACGGGAAAAACTATCTCAATGTCGGGGTATTCATCGGCAAGGGCGCGTAGGGCGCGGTAAACCCGGCGCAAAGGTTGCCCGAGGTTTTCACGCCGGTGGGTGGTTACAAGAAGGATGCGTTTGTTTTCAAAATCTATGCTTTCCAAAACGGGATCCCGGAAGTGGTATTCCCGGCGTACGATTGCCAGCAAGGCGTCTATCACCGTGTTTCCGGTAATGAAAATTTTATCCGGAGAAACCGACTCCTTCCGGAGATTATCTGCGGCTTCCCGGGTCGGTGCAAAATGCAAATCGGCCAAAACACCGGTAATCCTGCGGTTTATCTCCTCAGGAAAGGGGGAATATTTGTTGCCGGTCCTAAGGCCCGCCTCCACATGCCCAACGGGTACCTGCCGATAAAATGAGGCCAGCGCCGCCGTACATGTCGTGGAGGTATCGCCGTGTACCAGCACGAGATCCGGGTTCTCATTTTCCAATACTTCTTCCAATCCGGACAAGACCCGCCGGGTGATGTCAAACAATGTCTGCCCGGCGTGCATTATATCCAGGTCGTAATCCGGCCTTATATCGAACAGCTCAAGCACCTGGTCGAGCATTTCCCTGTGCTGTGCGGTAACGGCAACCTTACAGAAAAACTGCTCGGGGTGTTTTTGCAACTCCTTTATGAGCGGAGCCATTTTAATCGCTTCCGGTCTGGTGCCGAAAACAGCCAAGATCTTTTTCATTTACTGTTACTGACTTCCCTTCTGTGATGCTAAAACTCGCTGTAAAGGGGGTATCGTTGGCAAAGCCCGGCCACTATCTTGCGCGCCTTTTCTCTGTATGAATCATCCCCGGCAAAGGACAGCACACAGTGTATAATTTCAGCTATTTCTTCCATGGCCGCGGCATCAAGGCCTCTGGTTGTTACTGCCGGCGTGCCCACGCGGATTCCACTGGTAATCCTGGGGGATTGTTCATCGAAGGGAACAACATTCTTGTTCACGGTGACCCCAACGCCCCCCAAAGCCTCCTCCGCATCTCTGCCGGTAATGTTTTTATTGCGAAGGTCAACTAACATCAGATGGTTGTCTGTGCCGCCGGA
>CAZKPV010000109.1:0-6458 GCA_964554735.1 uncultured Clostridia bacterium | reverse complement strand
CCGGTGACATAGTGACCGTCGATCAAGAGGGCTATGTTTTCATTATGGATAGAACCAAGGACCTTGTGAAAAGCGGTGGGGAGTGGATTTCCTCCGTTGACCTAGAGAACAGAATACTCAAACATCCTGCGGTTGCAGAAGCGGCGGTTATAGCCATCCCCCATGAAAAATGGCAGGAACGGCCGCTAGCCTGCGTTGTTCTAAAGGAACAGGATAAGGGGAAAGTTGGCAAGGAAGAGATATTGGAGTTTCTCAGTGACAAAATAACTAAGTGGTGGATGCCGGATGAGATATTGTTCCTCGAGGAGATACCCAAGACCAGTGTAGGGAAAATATCTAAAAAAAGATTGCGTGCCATGTACAAGGAGGGTTCTTTAGGGAACTAAAGGCGATATGGAAGACAGATCACTGATGCCATTAGCGTGCCGTTGACAGGCACGCTTTTTGCATTAATTTGAATAGTGAGTTATTTTTAGTATAATGGTATTGGAGGGATGAGAAATATGGTAGGAATAACTGCCTACAGTAGTTATGTGCCTAAGTTAAGACTAAATCGTAAAAAAATATTTTCTGCTATGGGATGGTTTAATGCCGCAAATTATGCTTACGCAAAAGGTGAAAAGACGGTGGGTAACCATGACGAAGACAGCCTCACCATGTCGGTTGCTGCCGGGATGGATTGCCTGAAGGTAGTGGATAAAAACAGTGTTGGCGCGCTATATTTAGCTAGCACCACCATGCCCTATCAGGAGCGGCAAAATGCAAGTATTGTAGCTATGGCCCTAGATTTGAACTCGAATACGCGAACTACCGACATCACGGGCACGACAAGGGCCGGAACAACGGCTCTTTTAAATGCCTTTGATGCAATTGATGCGGGTGATGCAGTAAATGCTATGGTGTGCATGGGTGATTGCCGACAGGGGAAGGCCGGAAGTATTCAGGAGCACCTCTATGGTGACGGTGCCGCGGCCTTTGTTGTGGGAAAAGAAAATGTACTGGCATCATTTGAGGGTTCGTATTCCGTTACCGATGATTTTGTAGACCGCCGTAGGGCGGCCTGGGAAGATTTCGATCATGCTTGGGAGGAACGTTGGATCAGGGAAGAGGGCTATGCAAGAAATCTAATTGAAGCAGTTTCCGGTTTGTTAAGAAAATATAGTTTAGAGATCGATGTATTCTCCAAGGTTGTATTTACCTGCCCCTATGAGAGAGTCCACTTAAGTATTGCCAAAAAAATGGGCGTGAATGCTGAAAAAGTACAGGGAAACATGTTTGGAGTAATGGGGGACACGGGTGCGGCTTACGCGCCTATGATGCTGGTAGCCGCCCTAGAGGAGGCCTCCCCCGGGGATCTGATCCTCGTTGCCGGGTACGGAAGCGGTTGCGATGCAATGTTTTTTAAGGTAACTGAAGATATCGAAAAGGTGAAAATGCCGGCCAGTTTTAAAGAAAGGCTTGCATCGAAAGAGGAACTTGATAATTATGAAAAGTATTTGGTTTTTCGCAATATGTTGCCTTTAGAAATAGGTATTAGGGGAGAGGAGGTACCGATAACTGCCTTTTCAGCATTGTGGCGTGACAGGAAAACTGTATTATCCCTTTACGGAACAAAATGTAGGCGTTGCGGTACACCACATTTTCCACGGCAACGTGTGTGTGTGAATCCCGAATGCGGGGCGATGGATGAAATGGAAGACTACTGCTTTGCAAACCGCAAGGGAAATATTTTTACTTATACTGCGGACAACCTTTCGTTTAGTTACTCACCTCCCGCAATTTATGGAGTTATAGATTTTGAGGGCGGCGGAAGGTATTGGTTTGACTTCACCGACTGTGATTTGGAAAGTATAAAGGTTGGAATGCCGGTGGAGATGAGTTTTAGAAGGAAATACTTGGACAAGCAAAGGGGGACCAGCGGTTACTTTTGGAAGGCAGTACCGGTGGAAGATAATGCGGGGGGTGATGTTTAATGGCTATGGGTATCAAGGACAAGGTAGCCATTATCGGCATGGGTTGTACAAGATTTGGTGAATTATGGGATAAGAGTGCGGAAGATCTGGTTGTTGAGGCCTTTAAGGAAGCTATAGAAGACGCCGGTATAGAAAAAAAGGACATAGACGCGGCCTGGTTTGGGACCTGTTTTGATGAAGTTAACGTGGGCAAAAGTGCATTGCCGTTGTCAACCACATTAAAACTGCCATTTTTACCGGTTACGCGGGTTGAAAATTTCTGTGCAACGGGTACCGAAGCTTTTCGCGGTGCCTGCTATGCCGTGGCCTCGGGGGCTTGTGATATTGCCCTGGCGGTAGGTGTCGAGAAACTAAAAGACACAGGATACGGCGGGTTGCCGGATTTTGGTGCCGTCATGGGAACACAGAACAGACTTATCTACCCCAACGTAACGGCTCCCGGTGCCTTCGCTATGATGGCTACCAGATATTTTGCCAAATACGGTTTAAGTGCGGAAGAGGGTAAGAGAGCAATGGCTAGAATTTCCGCGAAAAGCCACTATAATGGGTCTTTAAACCCCAAGGCGCACTTGCGCAGAAAAGTTGATGTGGAAACCATTATGAAGTCGCCGATCATAGCCTGGCCGCTGGGTCTGTTTGATTGTTGCGGGGTAAGTGATGGCGCGGCCGTTGCAATTGTGGCCCGTGCGGACCTTGCTAAAAAATTGCGGCCCGACCCGATTTATGTCAAGGCCCTACAAGTGGCCGCCAGTTCGGGTGAGGAATTAATGCATACAAATTGGGATGGAACACATGTCGAAACAACCTATCGTGCCGGTATAAAGGCCTACAAGGAGGCCGGCATTAAGAATCCGCGCGAGGAGTTAAGCGTGATGGAAGTACACGACTGTTTTTCCATTACTGAGCTGACTATTTACGAGGATCTACAGATCTCCCCCAGAGGGCGTGCCAAGGAAGATATAGAGGCCGGTTTTTATGATCTAGACGGCACCATCCCCTGTCAGCCTGACGGTGGTTTAAAATGTTTCGGTCACCCGATTGGTGCCTCCGGTCTGCGTATGGCTTATGAAATATATAAGCAGTTGCAGGGGAAGGCCGGCGAAAGGCAGATTAAAAATCCCAGCATAGGATTAACCCATAACCTGGGTGGTTTCCCGTCACTCAGTGTTGCCAGTATTGCAATCTTGGGTAACTAGGGGGGTATTGGCCATGCTGAAAGGGGTTAGGGTTTTGGATTTGTCCCGCCTACTACCGGGGCCGTATGCCTCCCTTATGTTAGCCGATATGGGCGCGGAGGTAATTAAGGTAGAGGACACAGGGCAGGGGGACTATATGAGATGGTTTCCACCTCGTGTAAAAAATGAAAGTGCTTATTATTTAGCCCTCAACAGGAACAAAAAAAGCATTGCCCTGAATTTAAAATCTGTGGAGGGTAAAGATATATTTTTAACCCTCGTGAAAAGCTCAAATGCAATCCTGGAAGGCTTTCGCCCGGGTGTTGCCAAACGCCTGGGTATCGGATATGAGGATCTCAAAAAGGCCAACCCAAAGATAATCTTTTGCTCCCTTACGGGTTACGGGCAGGAGGGGCCGTACAGTGATATGGCCGGCCACGATATAAACTATATGGCGTTGAGTGGTATTTTGGGTTTAACGGGGCCTTCCGGTCAAAACCCGGTCATACCGGCGGTGCAAACCGCCGATGTGGCCGGAGGGTTATTTGCAGCCCTGGGAATTGTGGGGGCCTTGCACCGGCAACTGCGAACCGGGGAAGGTTGTTATTTGGATGTGGCAATGTTGGATGGGTTGGTTTCGCTTTTCAATATGCATTTTGGGCGTTATTTTGCCACCGGCCGGGAAGAGCAAAAGGGTGAAATGATGCTATCGGGCGGAATAGTCTGCTATAACACTTATGCTACCTCTGATGATAGGTATATTGCTTTGGGGGCCCTAGAAGAAAAATTCTGGGTTGCCTTTTGCAAGGGGGTAGGGCGGGAGGACTTAATTGATGTTCAAATGAGCCCGGCTATTGCGGAAAACCCCGCATATAGGGAGATGGCGAGTGTTTTTAAAGGGCGTACCCTTGATGAATGGATCTCCTTTGCTGGTAAGGTCGATTGCTGCCTCACCCCAATCCTGAATATGGAGGAAGTTTTAAAGAATGAACAGCTTGTAACAAGAAATACTTTTAAAACCATAGAACATTCCACTGAGGGTAGTATAGGGCAGATTGCATCTCCCATAAAAACGACCTGTGACAGTATAAAGCGGGGGATGTCGCCACCGCCTCGCCACGGTGAACATACCTGGGAGATATTAAAAGAGGCGGGAATAAGTGAGGATTACTATGAATCCTTACGGGATAAAGGTGTTGTGAAGTAAATGGTACACACAGACCACATTAAAAGAGGCCTCCTAGGCAGGGGGCCGCTTTTTTTACGTTAAATATCAAAGTGAGAATAGTCCGTATCAAAATGACATGAGGCAGTTGTTATAGGGCCTCGAGAAGTTTTTGATCTCATGTTGAGACGGTTTTATGTTTTTAGATGAGCCCTAGGTTGACCGTCTGAATCCATCCTAACACTTGCCGCTGCTAGTGTCCAGAGGTTTTTGCCGGGGGATGGCATGGAAGTTGCACCTATAATGTAGATGAAGAAGTAAAAAATATAGTGTGCGAACAAGAAGGAGTGGGTATACATGCTACAGGCTATTCCAAAGCAAAAACGGAAAGTTAAAATCGAGATTAATCAAAATTGGTGCAAGGCCTGCGGTATATGTGTGGAACTATGTCCCCAGGGGGTTTGGGAATTCGGTCTTAATGGAAAGGCCCATCCCGAGCAACCGGAAAAGTGCACTGGCTGTAAACTATGTGAAAACCTTTGCCCTGATTTTGCGATAAGCATTGGGGTTGGGGGCGAGTAAATTGCAAGTAGGTAAATCCAGACTCATGCAAGGCAATGAAGCTTGTGTGGAAGGAGCATTGGCCGCCGGTGTGCGATTTTTTGCCGGCTATCCCATTACTCCCTCCACTGAAATAGCCGAGCTAATGGCGGAAAAATTGCCGCACATTGGTGGCACATTTATCCAAATGGAAGATGAGATAGCAAGTATGGCGGCGGTAATTGGTGCTTCGTTGACAGGCACCAAATCACTTACGGCAACAAGCGGGCCGGGTTTTTCTCTCAAACAGGAGAATATAGGATTTGCATCTATGGCTGAAATTCCATGCGTTATTGTGAATGTTATGAGATTTGGGCCCAGTACGGGTATGCCTACATCTCCTGCTCAAGGTGATGTTATGCAGGCACGTTGGGGAACGCATGGGGATCATCCTATTGTAGCTTTATCCCCGGCAACGGTTAAAGAAACCTATGAGTTAACGATCAAAGCAATAAATATTTCCGAGGAATTCAGGGTACCGGTAATTTTGCTTATGGACGAAGTGGTAGGACATATGCGGGAAAGAGTTGAGATTGCAGACGCGGATTCTTTAATGTTGACCCACAGACCAAGGCCTACGGAACCACCGTCCGAATATTTACCATACAGGACAACGGCATCCGGTGTGCCGCCAATGGCTTCCTTTGGAGAGGGTTACCATTTTCATGTGACCGGGCTTTCCCACGATGAAACGGGTTTCCCTTCCAACAACGGCACTATCGTGGAAAAAATGATGGTTCGCTTACATGAAAAACTAAAGTCAAACACGGAGAAAATCGTCTTTACCAGAAGTCGGTATCTGGAAGATGCTAAAATTGCCGTTGTTGCCTATGGCGGTACGGCACGCTCCGCCGAGGAGGCGGTCGAGATTGCACGAGAATCCGGTATAGCTGCCGGCTTGCTCCAATTGCAAACAATATGGCCGTTTCCAGACAGGGAAGTTTTGAGTATGGCCAAGGGCGTGGAAAAAATTATAGTACCGGAACTGAATTATGGTCAGTTAATCAATGAGGTTAAAAGGGTAGTCGGTGGCAAGGCAGCCGTTAAAGGTATAAACCGCTTAGACGGTGAATTAATCAGGCCGGAAGAGATTCTGGCGGAACTGAAGCAGGTGATTTAAATGTTTGCAGAGGTTAAAGACTATTTCAGGATAAATAAACTGCCTCACCTGTGGTGTCCCGGCTGTGGCAATGGTATTGCCACAAGTTGTTTGGTTAAATCCATCAAGGCATGCAATTATAACCACGATGACATTGTTGTGGTATCCGGGATAGGGTGCTCCTCAAGAATTACCGGTTATTTAAACTTTGATACCCTGCATACTACCCATGGTAGGGCTCTTCCTTTTGCAACGGGTATTAAAATGGCTAAACCAAACCTAAAAGTATTTGTTGTTTCCGGGGATGGGGATGCCTCGGCAATCGGCGGCAATCATTTTATTCATTCTGCCAGAAGAAATATAGATATGACCTTGATGATAATAAACAATAACATTTACGGTATGACTGGGGGGCAGTATTCTCCAATGACACCTACGGGTAGCAA
>CAZKPV010000108.1:0-6466 GCA_964554735.1 uncultured Clostridia bacterium | reverse complement strand
CAGGACACATAATGATTGATCCGACATCGAGCTCAACAGTTTCATCTTCCATGTCGTGATCAATAGCATCCGCCTCACAGGCATCCTCGCACATCATACATTCAATACACTCGTCCATGTCAATGGCGAAAGCATTGGGGAAGGCCTGTGCATACGGCCTGTAAATGGCCTTTCTGATTCCCAAACCCTGGTCAAACTCATCTTCAATCTCTACAGGGCATTCTTCGGCACACAGTCCACAACCTGTGCACTTGTCCACATCTACGTAGCGTGCCCTCTTGTTAACTGTTACCTTAAAGTTACCCGGCTCGCCCTGGACGTCCACAACATCCGAGCAGGTCAAAATTTCAATATTTAAATGTCGTCCACACTCAACGAGCTTAGGGGATAAGATACACATGGAACAGTCGTTGGTAGGGAATGTTTTATCCAACATGGGCATTACCCCGCCAATTGCTGGTGACTTTTCCACTAAGTAAACATAATACCCTGACTCGGCAAGATCTAACGAGGACTGTATAGCGGCAATTCCCCCGCCGACAATCATTACAGTTCCGACTTTACCATTAATCTTGTTGTCAAGACTCATTTACACATCACACCCGTCCTCCTATTATAAACGTACCGGTGAGCGCACGTTTGGTGCGTGCGCTCATCCTCTGGGGTTATTACCTTTGCCGGAACGTTTTTAGATATGAATCACAGTAAATATCCTTGTTTAAAAGCACATTTGCGGCGGCTGCTGCATCAACTAATGGTTCATCCATAACATCAACGATTGCTGAATCTAGACCGGCGGTCATACACATTACCATATATGTTCTGTTCAGTAGGGGCCTGTCCGTACACCTCTGTGAAACATTACTTAGGCCTAGTGTTGTACGTGGAGATGGGCTAGCTAAAGTTTTGATCTGCCTCAATGCCTCAATTACTTCTACCCCGTGGTCCTGTGCCACGTTTGCCGGAAGTGCCAGCGGGTCAATATACAGATCCTCCATTGAAATACCATGCATGTCGGCATTTACAACCAGCTCCATGGCAAGTGCTGTTCTGTCGGCGGCACTTTTGGGTACGCCGTCTTCGTTCATTGCGAGCCCTATAATGGCAGCCTCGTAATTCTTGGCCATGGGGAAATAAACGTCCATTTTCTCCTGGTCCGCACTGGTGGAGTTAATCATGGCCCTTCCTTTGTGAACCTTCAAGCCCGCTTCGATTGCCTCGGTGTTGGTTGAGTCAATACAGCAAGGCAAAGGACACTCCTGTTGTGCGGATTTAACTAACCATTCCATGACCTCCGCCTGTTCATTTTTACGGACTGTTGGGCCAGTGTTAATGTCAAGGTAGTGGGCGCCCGCTTTCATTTGCTTCATGGCCCAGTCGCTGATAACACTGGCGTCCTTCTTTTGAATGGCTTCTTTAATATCCGTAAACATACCATTGATACGTTCACCAATTAGAATCATGCATTAAACCTCCTAACCTTTTTTTTTATTAGTCCTTGGCCATCAACTTTTCCAAATGGACTTTAATTTGCTTCAATGACTCGGGATGGCGCAATACAAGTATGGATCCGCCTGCATGTGCAAGTGTGGTAGCTGTGAGTATTTCCCACAATAACCCTCTTTTTTGGACATCTCCCCACTCTTCATTGGTTGGCTCCTTGGCTTCTTTGGTCTTCCATGCTTCCTGCCCCACAAAACATATGATGGGCATGGCCAGCATTCTATCACCCGTCAGAGCCCCAATGCGTGAGCGCTCCATAATGGAATATGCGTATTCTATGCCATAACCGAGGGCACCAATTAACGGGTCAATTGCTATACGTTCCGGTGCAAAGTTCATCTCTGTGATCAGGATATTCAACTGCTTGGCTAGGTTGATATCGAGCGGCGAGGATGCTATGACGTTATGGCCATGAACCATACAGGTGGCCACAATGGATTTATAGTTGTCCTCGGTAGCACATCCAAGTAAACAGTTTTTCATGGTTAGGGCTTCCCCCACGGCCGGCATAATTTCAGCGTCTTTCTTTTCCGCGCCACAGCCTAAAATTACTAGGGGAACATTAATCGCCTCATAGACTTTTTTAGCAGTTTCCGCCACCTGCTCCGGGGAAGCATCCCCGAACTCCGGATCCGCACTGGCTAGCCTCAAACAAATAAGTTCCGCACCCAGCTCTTCACATTTTTTTGCCCAGGCTACCGGGTCATCCAGAACATCTTCAAAAACAGATGTCAGTGTTTCCGGCCAACCTTCGGGCTTAACGTCAAAGACTTCCAATGCAAGAACAGGTCTGTTGGCAATCTCCCCCTCAAAATGTAAGAAGGGTAAGGATTTTTCACCTCCAATTTTCAGTTGGTTAGGCTCCTCGCCTAAGACCAATTCGCTGACATGTGAAGTCCATTTTTCTTTGATAATATTTACAGCCAATATTTTTCGCCCCTTTCGTTTTGTTAAGCGATTTCAGTTTACAGGATACCAGCCTTCTTTAAAATTTCCTTGGTGGATATAACCACAGGAGAATCGTCAGGCATGCCAACCAGAGGTTTACTCTCAAGATCATAAAGGGCGACCGTTTCATCGTAGGGAATAGTACCTATTAGCTCTAGACCGGTTTTTTCAATTTCCGGCATCAGCTTTTCGATGGAATCACCTACTACCTTTGTCACTACCAGATACATTTTCTTGATATCCAACTTTAGTGATTCCGCCAACTCCTTCATCCTGCCTGCCGATCTTATACCTCTGGCAGATGAATCACTTATAACAAACAGGTAGTTAATATTGTGAGTAGTCCTTCTGCTCAAGTGTTCCATGCCGGCTTCATTATCCACGACCACATAAGAATAATCATCAATCAAATCATTCATGTAACCCTTTAATATGTTGTTAACGAAGCAATAACACCCATCTCCTTCTGGCCCTCCCATTACAAGCAGATCAATGTCATCACCTTCCGCTAGGGATTGGTGCATCTTGTATTGTAAATACTGATCCTTCGTCATTCCTGCAGGCAAAGGGTCTATATTGTCTTTTACGTTGTTCATGATTTCGGAAAGAGATTCATTAATCTCTAAACCTAATGCCTCGTCAAGATTTGCATTGGCATCCGCATCAACGGCAAGAACAGGTGCTTTCCCGGCATCCACTAACAGCTTGGTCACCAGTGATGCAAAAGTTGTTTTTCCGGTACCACCTTTACCAGCTACAGCTATTTTTATTACCATACTTTCCTTTGCCCCTTTCTAAATACTAAGGCTCATCTGTTTTCGGTTCCAAAAGTGACGGGAAAAGTTGCATGTCCGTGTGTGGCAAGAATAAGGCTTTCACAAACTCATCCATAAATAGGTTGCCTATACTCAATTCCAGGTAGGTCATCTTTGCAGCTATTTCATCAGCCTGTTCACGCGCCACGGTAGACAACAACACTTTTTTGGCTCCTTTTATGGAGCTGTTTCCTATATAGGTATATTTCTCCACATCTAAATCGGGCAACAAGCCAATACGGATGGCGTCACGTATGTTTATATAACGTCCGAAACCACCGGCAATCAGGACCCTTTCTATCAGTTCCATTTCCAGGCCGACCATAGACAACATACTGCGGATACCCGCATAGACGGCACCCTTGGATCTGATTAGATTTTTAACATCTACCTCGGAAATTGTAATGTCTTCCCCTTTGCCTGATTCCTCGGCCCAGGTAATTACAAATTCCTTGCCCTCGCCGTTATCCCTCACGCGGGGGGTGTCCAGGTCCTGCACAAATGAACCCGTCCGGTCAATAACGCCCGCATCTTGCAATGTTGCCAAGCAGTCAATCAGCCCCGAGCCGCACAGACCCATCGGTTTGGCATTATTTATTGTGCTGTATTGCACAGTATACCCTCCGGGCATAACCTGGATACGCTCGATTGCCCCCCTCATAGCCCTCATGCCATGTTTTATGCCGCTACCTTCAAATGCGGGGCCGGCTGAGCATGAACACGATATTAGGAATTCCTTACTTCCGAGCACCATCTCTCCATTTGTTCCGATATCTATAAACAGTGTAAGTTCATCGTTACAAGTCATCCCCGTAACCAAAACACCACTGGTTACATCTCCGCCTACATAGCTGGAAATCCCGGGCAAACAGTGTACCCAGGCCCTCGGATTTATATTAATTCCCAACTCATCGGCCCTAACCGGCGGAAAGTTGTTTGTGGCGGGAATATATGGTTCGAGACGTATATACATGGGATCGATACCTAAAAACATATGGGTCATTGTGGTATTGGCCGCATATACGGCCGACCATATTTCATCGTTTTTAATCCCGCTTTCCGCAGTAAGCTCGGAAACTAATTGGTTGACCGTTGCCAACACCGCATCCTGCAAATCCCTTATACCATGCCGGTCACAATAGATGATACGGGTAATAACATCGTCACCGTAAACGGCCTGTTTGTTGTAGGCACCCTTCGAGGCGATGGTTTTTCCGGTTTTGAGGCTTACCAGATTAGCCACCACCGTGGTAGTTCCTATATCAACGGCCAGACCATAACATTCCCTTGTAACCCTACCCGGTTCAATATTGGTAATTTCCGCATGACCCCTACACAAGGAAAGCCCTACGGTTATCTGCCAATTGCTATCACGCAATATTTTAGGCAGGTCCTTTACTATACTCAGGTCCGCACGAATGATTTCATAAGCCGTTTTTTTACGTAAGGCCGTTAAAACCCTGTTAAAATCATCCATGTTATCGTCCAGGCTTGGTTCTTGCAGTTCCAAATATACCTTCCTGAACAGCGGGCTGTGTTTATAGTCAACTTCTTCTGCCGCATTTTCGGATAATACGGCACCGCTGGCTTCATCATCATCCAACAGTACCTGGTGTTCAGTTAACCTGGACTTTTCCGGAACTTCTATCACAAGGTCTGTCTCCGGAAAGCTCTGGCACGCCAGGACAAAGCCTTTGTCCAGTTCCTCTTGTGTTAATGTGCCTGTTTGCGCCGAGCTAACCCGTCCTTCCTTCACCACGATCTTGCACTGACCGCAAGCCCCATTGCCCCCGCAGGGACCCTTTATAGAAATGCCTGCCCTGGTCGCTGCTGCAAGTAAATTGTCTTTTTCATCTACAACTATCTCTTTCTTGTCCGGAAGGAAGCGTACCGTGTATTTCGGCATTTTAATTATCCTTTCGAAATAAATTTAAACTAACTTATGCGCCCCATCTTTGTTTAATAAACGTTGGTATTCCAGACGATTCCCTGGGACCAACCAATACTTCCCAGCCCGAAATTTCCTCGAGCTCACCGCTTAACACCGCCACGCCGCCGGGGATAATGAGCTTCTTGTGTGATACCATATCACCAATTCCGCTCTTCTTGACTGTTTCTGCAATTTTTTCGGGTGTAAATTTGCCCGCGGCCCATGCGGTGAGAGCTGATGTACCATCGGTATCAACCGGCAGTATATATGAGGATATTCTTCCAGCATCGACATCACCTTCAACACAGAAGTAGGTGAGTGAGAAGTTGGTAGTAATAAATATTGGAGATTCCTTATCCGGTGAACCTGTTTCATAAATTTTGGATTCAACGGCGATTGGTTTCTGCGGATCAGTATAGATATTAAGTCTCAAGGTTATTAAAGGTAGAACTTCAGCCGGATCGGCAGTTTTGATTATAACTATACCGGCATACTTTGCAATGGCAACACTTGCGTCCACTATTGCCTGCACGGGGTCCTCGTTATCCACAAAGGTCATGGTGGGGAAACCAAATGGCCGGAAACGCTTCAGGGCACCTCTTCTGATTTGTGTCTGGTCGAACAAAATGTCGTTAACTTCGCGTGCACCCGAGTCCAACACAATATTTTTACAACCTGCAGAAGTCACCTTTTTAGATAACTCCTCGAGTTCATCCAAATTCCTGGCCTTGACGGCGAGGGGGACATCATTTTTCTTGGCCAATTCTATCATATCATCAGCATTTTCTGCAGTTGCGCCGTAAACAAGGGGTTTCTTTGCCGCTGCAACTTCTAAGGCTTTTTCCATGGCTGCCACATCTTCACTTACCAAAACCAAGGGGTATTCGGTCTTATCCTGTGCGATCTTTACTGCATCTACAAATGTGTCGGCATCACCGGAATCATTGACAACCGCCACTAGGTTCACTTGGTGTATTTGCCCTACACGATCAAAAACCAGCTTGTTAATCTCCGCTACTTTTGCTTCTACATCTTCCTGGTCTGAAACTGCTATGGCAATTCCGCAGGGATGCTCGAATCTTTTTTCATGACGGAATAAAACTGTCTCGTTACCTATTTGAAGTTCCCTTTCGCCGGTACCTATCTTGGTTAGTGCAACCGGAGGTGCCGATGCCGATTCCAGATTCGCTTTTGCCTCGTCACTAACATGCGGACAGGCATCCAGTGAAGCTTTTCCGGCGGCTAACTGCATTGCAAATGCAAGGCATGT
>CAZKPV010000107.1:529-6566 GCA_964554735.1 uncultured Clostridia bacterium | reverse complement strand
TGCTGTCAGGATTTCCCCAACTTTAACTACACCTTCCACACTAATAGCACTTACCGACGTTTTTGTCGATCCCGATGATTTGGGAGTCTTGTCATCCTTATCCCCATCCGAAATCGTTTCGCCACCAACGTCAATTTCCACTCCTTCGGCTATCTTATAGGTCTTCGGCTCATTCTTCATATCAAGGGTTGAGCCATCGGCGTTTACCTTCAATGTGTCAATTTGCCCATCCCCACTGAGTTTTGCCGTTCCGTCAAGTGTCAGTTCCTTCACGGTGGCATCTTCTGCTATCTCTATACCTACTTTCGCTGCTCCTTCTTCAACTGTTACCTTGTCAAAATCACCTGCTAATACTATATCTGCACCTCTGGCAACTTCTTCGGTGATGATTACTTCACTAAATCCTGTGCCCGTCAAGTCGACTTCTTCTAGTGTTGCACCGGATTTAAGTGTTACCACTTTTACGGAGCTCTTACCTATAACAACTATTCTTACTCCTTCTTTAGTGACTGTAATGTTAGAAACTGTGCAATCTTCCAAAACGATACTGTTGGATCCGCCGCCTTTGACTACTATTTCACCGCGTACGGTTACGTTTTTAAGATTGACGTCTCCTTTTCCGATACCCTTAGCTAAAAGTAAATCACCGGTAATAACCACATTTTGCAATGTGACGCCGGACACACCGATGATTACGTTTTTATCTACCGTTGTTGTACCGGTGTCGGGGCCATATACGCCCGCCTTGTTGTAACTAACAACGCTATCTGTAATGCCTTGCGCCCGATCAAGGGTTACCGCCGACTCCGCCCGGGTAATGGATGCTTCTGGTTTAAATGTTCCATCTGGGTAACCACTCATATACCCCTCCGCGGCAACTGCTGCAACATAGCCCCGGCTCCATTCGGGTATTTCATCCGCAAATCCGTCCAGGATGTCCTCCCCGGCCGCACTGTCAAGCCCTTGTAAGCGGGCAAGTATGGTTGCTACTTCCTGCCGGCTGATAGGGTTGTTGGGTAGGACTGTTCCGTCCTCATAACCTGTTATATAGCCCGCGTTTACTGCTTTTGCAACATCCTCTGCAAACCAATCACTTTGTGCTACGTCTGTGAAATTTGTCTGCGATGTTTCGGTAAAGTCAAATGACCTGTTTACTAAAGCAATAAACTCTGCCCTTGTAATACTGTTGTCGGGTTTAAATGTTCCGTCCTCATAGCCTTTAATCAGTTCAAGGTTAACCCAAGTGGTTACTTGGTCCTCCGCCCAGTGCCCGTCCAAATCCGTGACTTGCCCAAAGGCGGCCCCTGAAAGAGCTAAAGTTAAAAACAAACACAAGGTTAACGCAACTAATGGTCTTCTCCAACTTGAAACCATTATTTCTCCCCTTCCCATATTATGTTTTTGTGAAACTAGTTACTAGAAAAACGCGGGTAATTCACCCCCCTCCGCCCTTGTAATGATTCCCTAATGTGATAGAATTTTGAGATAAGTGTGTCAATGTGTAGTGACAAACGTGGTGATAAACATGGTGATAGATACTTAAACTGAAGTGGTATGTGGTAGTGAATATCATTTAGCTACCTTGCATCTATAATTTCTACAACCTTTGTCATATTCCTTCTTCTGTGGGAAACTTTTCTACAACGAAAAGGACACCTTGCGGTGTCCTAAGTTTAACGGGGGGTATAAAATCTATAGAAAGAGTCTAGAAACCAACTGAAATACCCTTGGTCTCGGCATCCCAGCCTACTTCCGCACCAAAGGCTTCCGCTACATGACGCACCGGAAGGTAGAGATTATCCTCCAACTCGGTCGGTGCAACATCAATTTCCGCCGCTTCCCCATTCACTGCTAGGCTAGCTTCGCCTACCGACAATTCGACAACGACATCACCCTTGGTGAGCACAATGCTGTCACCATCCACAGTCAATTCGGCACCTAAGGCATTAGCCAATGCTTTGGCCGGAATCATGCTGCGGTCGTTTACAATAAATACTTCACCGGCCATAGTAACATTATTGGAGTTAACTAGGGCGGCATCCGAGCCGACATTGAAGAAATGGTAGCTGGCCTCGCCCGGTAGGGTTTCATCAGTTGACCAACCGGTCATAGAGGCATCGAAGTTTTCCGCATTTGCATAACCGAGGATTTCGGTAAGCGCGAAATATGCCTGCGATGAAATTGTCCCTGTGTTGCAGAATACATACACGTTATTTGTGGGGAGAACACCATTCTCCACGCAAATTTCCGTTAATTCCGCGGCTGATTTAAATGTTCCGTCTTCGTTAAACAGATCACCCGCCGGCACTAAAATGGCTCCGGCGATATGTCCGTTGCGTGCTGTCTTGTAAGTCTTTCCTGAGTAATAATTCTGGTCACGTGTGTCCACGATTACAGCCTCTTCATTGTCCAGTGCGGCTTTTACTTCATCCATAGTGGCCACCGCACCCTCGTCCCTGTCCTTATCGGTCAAAACATACTCGGCGGCTTCCGGAGTTACCGCTTCCGTTGATAGATCAAATCCTGCGGCTTCCCAAGCCTGTACGCCGCCGTCAAGGACGTATGCATTGGCGTGGCCGTAAAGTGCCAGTGTCCACCAGAACCTGGTAACACTCTTCATGTCGCCGGCATCGCCGCAAGCAACCACGGTATCACCATTGCTAATACCAAGTTCACCTAATACTGCCGCAAAGGTGGCCGGTGTGGCCGCCATCTTGTTGATCCCGCCCACGGTTTCATAGATGGTATTGAGATCAAGATTCACGGCACCGGGAATATGTCCTTCATCATAGGCCTCCGCGGGGCGGACGTCCACTAGCACTACATCGTCAAGTTCATTTAGCGCTGCGGCATTAAGTAGTTTCGTATCCCTTTCCACTGGAAGTAAGGGATCTGCGGCCCAGCCGGTCATGGAAGCGTCAAAGTTTTGCACGCTTTCATAGCCCAATATTTGTGTCAATGCAAAATAGGGCTGGGTGGAGATTGTTCCCGTGTTGCAGAAGACATAGATATCATTGTCAGCGGCAACACCATAGCTTGCATACAACTCTGTCAGGTCCTCCGCCGATTTAAAGGTTCCGTCTTCATTATACAAATCGGCCGATGGGATCAATATGGCTCCGGCTACATGCCCGCTACGTGCGGCCTTTGTAACTGCTCCGGAGTAATACTTCATATCCCGGGCGTCGATAATTACTGCATTGTCATTATCCAACGCGGCTTTTACCTCGGCAATTGTGGCCACGGCATCCTGGTCAAGATCTGCCTCCGTAAGTACGTATTCCGCGGCTTCCGGGGTAACGGCTTCCGTGGATACCTCATAGCCTGCGGCCTCCCAAGCCTGCACGCCACCATCTAAAACCTTGGCATCGGCGTGGTTGTATAATTTCAATGTCCACCACAGTCTGGTAACACTTTTCATGTCGGTCCCATCGCCACAGGCAACAACTGTGTCACCGTTGCTGATCCCCAGCTCGCTAAGTACAGCAGCAAATGTGGCCGGTGTGGCCGCCATTTTGTTAATCCCGCCAACTGTTTCATAGATAGTGTCGAGGTTCAGATTCACAGCACCGGGAATGTGGCCCGCCTCATAGGCTGCCTCGCCGCGCACATCCACAACTACAACATTATCATTTTGTAAAATTGCATTTAGCCCTTCAGCCGATACTAGTGCATCGCTTTCCGCCGCCATAGCGGGTAACGCAAATGACAGGCAAAGCAGTAAAGCAATAAAGAAAAACCAACTACTTCTTCTCTTCAAACAAACCTACCCCCCTCTGAGAATGGTGAATCCAGTTATGTTCATACGACAACACCCCCCGTAGGTGAAAAAACTTAAACAAACCGCATAAATATTAAGTTTTGATTAAATTATAACATTTTTATCAACTGTTTGTCTAGATAAAATTGGTGGCGATTGGTAAACAGTGGGAACAGCAGTGCGCCAGCCCACTGCAAATGATGGGTGCTGGTGGCGGGTGTTAGTCAATAAATGAGAGTATCCCGGTACTGATAACCGGCACGTAGGTAACAAGCAGAATGAGGACAATGGCAACGGCGACATAGGGCACCACCGCCCGGACTAATTTTTCGAGTGAAACCCGGGAAATTCCGGAGGCAATGAACAAGCATACGCCGAAGGGCGGAGTCATTTGGCCCACGGCAAGGTTAAAGACGGCAATTACCCCAAAGTGCACCGGGTCTATGCCCATTTGCATGGCAATAGGGAAGAAAATCGGAATCAAAAGGAGTATAATTGCAACCGTGTCCAAAAACATGCCGGCAACCAGGAAGATAAAGTTCACCAACAAAAGGAAGATTAGCTTGCTTCCGGCCAAGGCCAAAACAGCATTGCCGATCATACGGGGCATATTTTCTATGGTCATAACCCAGGTAAACAGTGAAGCGGCGGCGATTAACATCATCACCATGGCACTGGTCAAGGCGGCCTTGGTAAACAGGCTGTACAGCCGCTTGTAATCCAGCTCCCTATATACCACAAAGCTAACCAGCAGCGCATAAACAACTGCTACTACCGCCGATTCGGTAGGCGTAAAAATGCTACCGTATATGCCCCCCAAAACAATCACCGGCATTAAGAGACCCCAAAAGGCTTCCTTAAATGAGCCCCAAAGGGAAGTATTGCTACCCCCTATATAGCCGATGCCGCTTGCCTTCCTTTCGCCATAGCCTTTTCTTTTACATATGGCATAGGACAAGGCCATGTAGACCAATGCACCCAAAAGCCCCGGAAAAATACCCGCAAGAAATAAATCGCCTATAGAAGTCTCGGTTATCACGCCATATATAATGAAGGGAATACTTGGGGGAAGCACCACGCCGAGTGTGCCGCCCACCGCCTGGATCACGGCGGCATAATCCGAACGATAGCCCCGTTTAATCATTTCCGGGTACATTACACTACCGATAGCCGCCGTGGTTGCCGCAGATGATCCGGATATGGCGGAGAAAAAAGTGGCGGCGGCAACGCTAACCAAAGCCAGCCCACCGGTTAGCCAGCCCAGAAGATCATTGGCGAAGTTAACCAACCGGCGGGAGATACCTCCCTGGAGCATTATCTCCCCGGCTAAAATAAAAAATGGCACCGCCAAAAGGGCGAACTGGTCGGTAGACGCAAACAGCCTCTGGGGCACAACCATGAGCGGTATGGATCCTTTTGCAAGCAATGCGGCCAGGGCCCCGACCCCCAGGGCATAGGAAATGGGAAATCCCACCGCCAATAAAGAGAACAAGGGCTACCATCATTCCACTGCTCCCCCCCGCTCCCCGGTTAGGTCTACAAACAGTTCCCAGGCGAAAAACAAGATAAACAAGCCTCCAACCGGCAATGCGGCATAGACAATGCCAATAGGGATGTGCATTGCCGGCGAAAGTTGTTTCATGTTATGAACTGACAGGCCGGTCCCATACCAAAACAATACGAAACCAAAAACAGCAAGCAGAATGTAATTCATTTTGGCGACAATTTTCTTGGCTTCCCCGGGGAAAAACATGACGATTGCTTCCACAGCCACATGGATTTTTTTCCTGATGCCCAGGGCGCCCCCCAGAAAGGTAAGCCAAACCAGACAATACCGCGTCAGTTCCTCGGACCAACTGAGGGAAAAGAAAATATAGCGGGCAACAACCTGGGTAAAAGCTACTGCAACCATGACTATAAATAGCACAAATAAGACTAACTTGCATAACTGTTCAAGTCTGTTGTTGAACCTGGACAGACCCCGCACAATAAAACACTTCCTTTAATTATTCCGCCGCTAGAATGTTGTCTATCAATTCCTTGCCGAAGTCAGACTCGTACTTATCGTAGATTGGCTTGGTTGCCTCACGAAGGGCAATCCGATCGGGTGTAGTGATTTCCGCACCGGCCTCTTCCAATTCTGACAGTTGTTCATCTTCCTGTTCCTGAATCTGGGCCCGCTCGTAGGCCGCCGCCTCAACGGCCGCCCTCCGTACTATGTCCTGCTGTACATCCGACAATTTGCCATAGCTCTTCTGGCCCATCAAAAGTAAGGTC
>CAZKPV010000107.1:0-519 GCA_964554735.1 uncultured Clostridia bacterium | reverse complement strand
GCGAATAAAAATGACCGGTCAAGGCAATATAGGGCTGGACCTCGTGTATGTTCATGTTGTAGATAATGGGAATGGGATTCTCCTGTCCATCTATAGTTCTTTGCTGCAAGGCCGAATACACTTCACCCCAAGCCATGGGTGTAGGATCGGCACCAAGATGACGGAAGGTATCCTGGTGTACTGTGTTTTCCATAGTCCTGATTTTTAGCCCTCTTATGTCCTCCACCGCATTCACCGGGTGTTTGGAGTTAGTCAAATGCCGAAATCCGTTTTCCCAAAAGGCCAGGCCAACGATCTCGATGTCGTCAAATTTCTTTAATAGATCCTGCCCCACCTCACCGTCAAGCACCTTGTGGGCGTGTTCGGTACTGCTAAACAAAAACGGTAGGTCCACCACATTCATTTCCGGAATAAAGTTGCCCACCGGGCCGGTTGAGGTAACCACGAAGTCGATTGTTCCCAACTGAAGCCCTTCAATCATATCCCGCTCGGAGCCCAAGGTTCCGTTGGCATAGAGAT
>CAZKPV010000106.1:4412-6663 GCA_964554735.1 uncultured Clostridia bacterium | reverse complement strand
CATCATGTTGCTGAGGGCCAACTCGTTGGCTAAAGGATATTCAGGGGTACGGCCGGAGGTTGTCGAGCTCTTACTGGCCATGCTCAACAAAGGGGTACACCCGGTTGTTTACAGCAAAGGTTCAGTGGGGGCGAGTGGTGACCTGATACCTCTGGCGCATGTGGCCCTAGCAATGGTCGGCATGGGTGAGGTTGAGTATCGTGGAAGGATCATGCCCTCCCGGGAAGCCTTTAGCTCAGTGGGGTTACAGAACATAACCCTACAAGCAAAAGAGGGATTGGCCTTAATCAACGGCACCCAGTACATGAGTGCCCTGGGCTGTCTGGCCTTATATGATGCCAAACAGGTGTGCAAGGCCGTGGCTATATCCTCTTGTATGACTTTTGAGGCTTTGGAGGGTTTGCCCAACGCTTTCGACACAAGGGTTCACGAGGCACGCCCCCACTCGGGACAGAAAATTTGTGCCGCGGTTATGCTTAGGCTTTTAAAAGGAAGCGATTTGTTGCAAAGGGGAAAGCCGGCACGAGTACAAGATGCCTATTCCTTGCGTTGTATACCCCAGGTTCACGGTGCCTCCCTGGATGCCATAAATTATGTGCAAAAGGTTTTAGAGACGGAGATAAACTCGGCTACCGATAACCCTTTATTGTTCGTTGACACAGAGGATGTGATCAGTGGGGGAAACTTCCATGGGCAGCCTCTGGCACTAGCCTTGGATTTTCTAGCTGTGGCCGTGTCTGAACTGGGCAATATTGCCGAAAGACGCCTTGAACGCCTAGTAAACCCGGCCTTAAACGAAGGATTGCCACCATTTTTGACGGATCACGGCGGTTTGAATTCCGGTTTGATGTTATTGCAGTATGCCGCGGCGGCTTTGGCTTCTGAAAATAAGGTTTTTTCTCACCCCGCGAGTGTTGATTCTATCCCCACTTCGGGAAATCAGGAGGATCATGTAAGTATGGGTTCTATTGCTGCTCTTAAGGTTAGGACGGTTTTGGATAATGTAAACTGGATCATAGCGGGGGAGATGTTTGCAGCCGCACAGGCTTTGGACTATAAAGGACACCGATGGGGCAGGGGGGTGAAGGTGGCGCACCGCTTTGTGCGTAAGGCAGTGCCCCATTGGCAAGAAGATCGCATTCTATACCAGGATTTGCATAAGATGCATGCTTTGCTGGTAAGCGGGATTATACAAAAAGAAGTGGAAAAAGAATGTGGTGCTTTGTGCCGGTGCTAAAAGGTCCTGTAGTGGCAAATGTTACCGCAGGATATTGGTGAACTTACCTGAACGGGGGTGGTGGTTTGAAGGTCGAGTTGCTAATCAAAAATGCTTCCAACTTGGTTAGCTGTAATGGGCAAGGCGCGAAACCAAAAACCAAGGAGCAAATGAAAGATATAGGGCTTGTAGAAAATGGGGCTGTGGCCATTGCAGACGGTAAAATTTTAGCCGTGGGGAAAACAAAGGATATTGTGGACAAGGCAAAGATAACTCCTGATACTGTTGTTATTGATGCCGCCAACAAAACGGTGCTACCGGGTTTAGTTGATCCGCACACCCATTTGGTATTTGGCGGTTCCCGTGAACATGAGCTGGAATTAAAGCTTACAGGCTTATCTTACCTGGACATACTTGAGCGTGGGGGAGGTATATTAAGCACAGTGCGGGCAACTCGTTCGGCATCAAAAGAAGAACTAATCCGTATAGGCCTGAAGTATGCCGATGAAATGCTTGCCCAGGGGACAACAACAGCAGAGGCCAAAAGCGGGTACGGTCTGTGTACTGCCGATGAAATCAAGCAGTTGAAGGTAATTAAGAAGATAAATCAAGGCCATGCTATAGATCTGGTCCCTACATTTTTGGGTGCCCATGCTTTACCGGATGAATACAAGGGCAGAAGTGATCTGTTTGTAGATTTGGTTGTAAATGAAATGCTTCCGCTGGTTAAAAAGATGGAACTGGCGGAGTTTTGCGATGTTTTCTGCGAAAAAAATGTTTTCAGTGTTGAGCAGACCGAAAGGATCTTGTTAGCCGCCCGGGAAATGGGATTTAAACTAAAAATACATGCCGATGAAATTGAATCGTTGGGATGCACGGAATTGGCGGCAAAAGTGGGGGCTTTGACAGCGGACCATTTGCTGGTCGTTACCGATTATGCCATACAACAAATGGCGCAAAATGAGGTGATGGGCGTACTCTTGCCGGGGACTACTTTTAATTTAAGAGAGAAACATTATGCCCCGGCCCGCAAAA
>CAZKPV010000106.1:0-4346 GCA_964554735.1 uncultured Clostridia bacterium | reverse complement strand
TTGCCCGACAAATAATTTGCAACTGATTATGACTATAGCCTGCCTGTATCTCGAAATGACACCGGCGGAAGTTATCAATGCGGTCACCATTAATGCTGCTCATGCTTTGGGGCGGGGACACAGGATAGGAAGTCTAGAGGTTGGAAAACAGGCGGACCTAGTGATATTTGATGCACCTAATTACAAGTATTTGCCCTATAGGTTCGGTACAAATTTGGTAGAAACAGTTATTAAAAAAGGAAAAATAGTATGGGGAAGGGAAAAATATGTCCAGGATTATTGAGTGCGTGCCTAATTTCAGCGAGGGTAGGGATAAAAAAATCATTGAAAGTATCGTCGGCCAAATTAAATCAGTACACGGTGTCAACCTTCTGGACTGTTCCAGCGATGAAAGTCACAATCGGTCCGTACTCACCTTTGTTGGCACGCCGGAAGCGGTGAAGGAAGCGGCATTTAGGGCAACCAAGGAAGCCGCTGCTTTAATTGATTTAAACCACCATGACGGTAAGCATCCGCGGATGGGTGCCACCGATGTGATTCCGTTTATACCGGTGGCCGGGGTTACGATGGAAGAATGTGTGGGGCTAGCCCGGGAATTGGGTCGTAGAATATCTGACGAACTGAATATTCCGGTGTATCTATACGAGGAGGCTGCCACTGCACCAAGCAGAAAAAATCTAGCTAGTTTGAGAAAGGGACAGTTTGAGGGGCTCAAAACGGAAGTGAAAAAGGAAGAAAGACATCCGGATTTTGGCCCACCGAGACTGCACCCTACGGCGGGGATTACCGCCGTAGGCGCGAGGGCACCGCTTGTTGCCTTCAATATAAACCTTAATACCACCGATGTGCAAGTTGCCAAAAATATTGCCAAAATAATTAGGGGGAAAACCGGTGGCTTTTCGGATATTAAGGCATTGGGGGTAATGATTGCGGAAAACAATACGGCCCAGGTTACCATCAATGTATGTAATTATAAAAGGGTTCCTTTATATAGGGTTTTTGAGCTGGTAAAAATAGAGGCCGCCCGTTACGGTGTTGATATAACTGCCAGTGAAATTGTAGGCCTGACACCGGTGGAGGCCTTAATAGATGCGGCTTCGTATTATTTGCGTCTGGAAAACTTCAGTCGGGAACAGGCTCTTGAGCTAAGACTTGCTTCCGAAAAAAATAAAAACCACGAGGTTGATGGGGGTGTGTTTGATGCGGATAAACAATGACGACATTCAGGAAGCTATGACCGTGAAGCTGGACAATATATTGCCGGAATATCCCGCCTTTGTTGAGGGGATCAGAAGGGCACCCAACAGGGGTTTTACCCTCGACCAGGCTGAAACCGAGATTGCCTTGCGCAACGCCCTACGTTACATTCCGGAGGAGCTACATGAGGAGATAGCCCCGGAGTTTTTGGATGAACTGTTCACTAGGGGGCGGATTTACGGATATCGCTATCGGCCCGAGGGGAGGATATTTGGCAGGCCCATTGACGACTACCGTGGCCGCTGTGTTGAGGGCAAGGCCTTTCAGGTGATGATTGACAACAATTTGGATTTCGAGGTGGGGCTGTATCCCTATGAGTTGGTCACCTATGGTGAAACCGGCCAGGTGTGCCAAAATTGGATGCAGTACAGACTGCTCAAAAAGTATCTGGAAATAATGACAAAGGACCAAACCTTGGTAGTGGAATCCGGACATCCATTGGGTTTGTTTAAATCTAAACCGGAAGCCCCACGGGTGATTATTACCAATGGCATGATGGTGGGAATGTTTGACAACTATGCTGATTGGCATCGGGCCGTGCAGTTGGGCGTGGCGAATTACGGACAAATGACCGCCGGGGGTTGGATGTATATTGGTCCTCAGGGAATAGTACACGGGACCTACAACACGATCTTAATGGCCGGCAGATCAAAACTGGGCATAGGTCGGGATAAAGATTTGCGTGGGCGTCTTTTTGTTTCATCGGGCCTTGGTGGTATGAGCGGTGCACAGCCCAAGGCTGCGGAAATTGCCGGTTCAGTGGGTGTAATCGCCGAGGTGGATTATTCAAGAATTAAAACTAGATTCGAGCAAGGCTGGGTAAGCAAAGTATCATCGGACCTTAGAGAGGTTTTTGATTTGGCCTTGGAATATCTGGCTAAAAAAGAACCTATTTCCATTGCCTACCATGGTAATATTGTTGATCTGCTGGATTACATTGTATCCAAAAATATAGAAGTTGACTTACTCACTGACCAAACTTCCTGCCATGCTGTTTATGACGGGGGGTATTGCCCCCAGGGGTTAGGTTTTAAACAAAGGACAAAACTCTTAGCCGAGGACAGGAAAAGATTTAGGGCAATGGTGGATGTAAGTTTGAGGCACCATTACCAACTTATTAAAACCTTGGTTAACAGAGGTACCTATTTTTTCGATTACGGCAATTCCTTTTTGAAGGCCGTATACGATGCCGGGGTAACCGAGATTGCCAAAAACGGCAAGGACACCACCGATGGTTTCATCTTTCCCTCCTATGTGGAGGACCTGTTAGGACCACAGCTTTTTGATTACGGATATGGCCCCTTTAGGTGGGTATGTTTGAGTGGGAGAGATGAGGATTTAATTAAAACGGACGAGGCGGCTATGGCTTGTATCGACCCAAAGAGGAGATACCAGGACAGGGATAATTATATTTGGATTAGAGACGCCCGGAAAAACAGGCTTGTTGTGGGCACAAAAGCCAGGATACTATACCAGGATGCCATGGGTCGGACTAAGATTGCATTGAAGTTTAATGAATTGGTTCGTAGGGGTGAAATAGGACCGGTTATGTTAGGTCGGGATCATCACGACACCGGTGGTACAGACTCACCTTTCAGGGAAACCTCCAACATTAAGGATGGCAGCAATATCATGGCGGACATGGCCATCCAGTGCTATACAGGCAATGCTGCCAGGGGGATGAGTTTAGTTGCTTTACACAACGGCGGCGGTGTCGGTATTGGCAAGGCTGTCAATGGCGGGTTTGGTCTTGTTCTTGACGGAAGTCAAAGAATAGACGACATTATAAAATCCGCTATACCTTGGGATGTCATGGGCGGGGTGGCTAGGCGTGCTTGGGCCCGGAACGAAAATTCCATAACTACCTGCATCGAGTATAATAAGTCCAACCGGGGGGCAGACCACATTACCTTACCCTTTTTGCCTCAGGATGAGTTAGTTTCAAAATTGGTGGCGGATGTCATAAAAAAATCGCAAATGGAGTGATTTAATGTTTACAGGAAAAACCGTAAATGAATTTACAGAAGCATTGGCCTCCGGCTCCCCCGCTCCGGGAGGGGGAAGCGCGGCGGCTTTAGCCGGGGCCCTTGCCGCTTCACTGGCGGCAATGGTTTGCAACCTAACCATAGGAAGAGATAGATTCAAAGACCATGATGCAGAAATGAAAGAAATCCTATCTAAGGTGGAGTGTCTCAGAGAGGAACTGGTCGAACTCGTGAATAAGGACACCGATGCCTTTATGGGTGTTATGTCCGCTTTTAAACTTCCCAAGGAATCGGAGGGGCAAAAGAATAAAAGGACCATGGCAATCCAAGAGGCATTTAAACATGCCGCCGAGCTACCTTTAAGGGCTTGTCGTTCTTGTCGGCAAATATTACAGGTAAGTGCGGCCATAGTGGAACATGGGAATCCAAATGCGATCAGCGATGCGGGTGTATGTGCGCTTTTGGCCGGGGCAGGGGCAAGGGGTGCGGCCCTTAATGTGCGTACTAATACGGGAAGCATTACGGATGTATCAGTAAAGGGCATTCTATTGGCCGAGTTGGATGAAATTATGTCCTCCGTTGTGGAAATGGAAACACGGGTTTTAGCCAGATTGGATGCCAAAATAGACAATTAGTATTTGGCAAGGGTTAAATGAACCAGTGACCACTGCGCATTTTCATGGATCTCATCAATCAGTTGTCTGTTCACATCAGTAAAACTATCCTTACTTGGCCAGCTTACAGATGGCCGGGAAACAGCACATACGGCCCGGCATTCTATCTTTTCGTGATTCTGCTGCAAAATCAATGGTGTGGCAGGAAATATATATAATCTGCTGAATATATAGACATAGCATGGGCAAGGGGGGGGTGAAGGTGGGGAAAACGGAGGGTGTAAGCCGCGGCGACCTTGAGAAAACGCCTGTTGTTGGCAGACCCCTAGATGTTTGCTTATAAGGTGATTTTGTGAGAGGGAGGTTATTGTATGAAAAAAAAGCTGTTGGTTTTGCTGGCTATAGTGGCCATGTTTGGGCTAGTCCTAGCGGGTTGTGGTGGCAGTGGTGATGACGGGGATGTAGTTGATACTTCCTGGGAAGATATCCA
>CAZKPV010000105.1:1891-6964 GCA_964554735.1 uncultured Clostridia bacterium | reverse complement strand
TTTCCTCAGGCATGTTCCAATAACCCCTCATCACATTTGGGCCCCGGACTGTAATTTCCCCCAACTCGCCAACCGGTACCTCCTTGCCGCTGTCATCAACAATTTTTGTCATCACGCAAAAGTTCTCCCTGCCTGAGTCTTCACTGTACCCACCCTTAGCTAGGCTATCTCTCGTTGCCGCAACACCCATGGTTACAAAAGGACTGGCCTCCGTTAAGGCAAAAGAGAAATACAACTTATCCAGACCGGGCAAGGCCTCGAATAATTTTTCCCCAGTGACCTTACGCATAGGACCGGCCCCGGCCAAAACTTTTTGAACCGACCCCAAGTTGTACCGCGAAAAATCTGTATCCGAGTTAACCAGCATAACAAATGCACCCGCGGCGGTTACAACAATATTTGGTTTCTCCCGTTCGATGGTTTCACATATCTTTGGTAGGGCAAAATCCTCGAAAATCATAGTGCATCCCATCGCCAACATCCCCATGGCCATGCTCCCTATTATATGGAATAAAGCCGCCGGATAGTAAACAATATCATCAAAGGTAAGAGAAATAGCCAAATTCAGATTTGCCGCATTGGCTGAAATATTGCGGTGTGTCAGCATTGCACCCTTCGGCATTGCGGTTGTCCCGCTAGTATACCAAATAGCAGCCAGATCCTCCGGGGAAACTTCTATCCCGGGGTTATCGGCAGGGGCCATATCCAGTGTTTTATGGTAGCCGTCATAACCCTCGGTCGGCTCCATGGCAATGAAGTGTTTTACCGAAGCAAGCCGCGCACGGATGGAGTCAATCAATTCGATGTAGTCTTTTCCGACGATAATTACCTCGGGCCGTGAATCATTAAGTATATGCAATATTTCCCTGGCGGACAGACGGTAATTTATAGGGACCGCCACCATCCCCCCGGAAATGATCCCGTAGTAAAATTCCAGATACCACGGACAGGTCCTGTCCAAAAAGGCCACGCGGTCTCCCTTCACCAAGCCGAAGGATAAAAGCATATTGGAAAGTCTGTTGCACCTGTCTGTAAACTCCCTAAAAGTGTACCTTACCGATCCATTTGCAATTGCCAATTTGTTCGGATACCGACGGTTGTTCCTGTAAAGCAGGTCTTTTACAGTTAACCACATGAAATTTGTCCCCCTTACGATTTTTGTAAATTTTAGTGATATAAAAAGCCACAGTCCTCGTTGGAGACGAAAACTGTGGCCTTCCGCGGTACCACTCCATTTGGTTAACTGAATAACCATCTTTTTTAGGATACGGGAAAGTGGAAAATCCAAACTCCTTATACCCCCTTCCTTTTAACGGTGGAAGTTTCCGTCCGGGCCTACTTACAACTGTTTCACCCCGGCTGCTCGGGGGAGAACTTCAACGGTTCATCCTTTGGGAGTGCTCTCAGTCCATGGCACCCCCTCCCTGAAAAGCTGTATACCGCCTACTTTTCCCCTTCATCACTTTACGTTGTTTTTTGAAAAAATTATATTGTAAGCAACATTCTACCATATAGGGGCACATTGTCAACCGCGATTTAACCCCTGCGGAGTTATTTTTCATCCTTCGTGGTGCATGGGTGATTTTTTGAATCCCCATGACACTTTTCGATTTGCTCAGGTGAGCATTGCCCGGGCTTCCTACCCTTCAATTCTTCCGGATGTTCACATTTTGACATACATTTTTCACCTCCTTGGATACAATAGCTATTGACTGGCCGACAGGCAATTTCCTTTAGCACACGGCTGAGTTGAACTAAAACATCCCTTTCAACTCGGTAATGGGTCCAGTAACCAACCTTTTCACCTTTCACCAAGCCGGCCTTTCTCAAAACTCGAAGATGCTGGGACACAGAAGATTCCGACACCCCTAAATGGCGCGACAGGGCACCAACACATAAATCATATGAGGAAAGCAACTCTATGATTTTTAAACGTCTTTTGTCCGCAAGAGCCTTCAAAACCACATAATTATCCAATGATAAACCACCAGCCATTCCATTTAAGCTATTGCTTAAATACATTATAGTTTGCTTATTCAGTTTTGTCAATATTGAAATGCAAAAGTGTGCCGGTGTATTGCCATACTTAAAGATTATTGGGTGGCAGGTAATTGCGGAAGGAAAGCTATGGATATATGTAGAATTGGATAAATAAGGCGTGAATACGGCCGGTATCACATCAAAATCATTAACGGAGGTAGGTCTGATGCAGGAACAAAGGAGTTTTAACAATGAAGTACCGGATATTGTCAGTGCCAATGAACCACACATGGCCCTGTTGCTCTTGTTGGACACTTCGGGGTCAATGGCAGGAGTGCCCATTAATGAACTGAATAATGGAGTAAATCGTTTTAAACTCGAGGTGTGCGAAGATAACACAACGCGCGAAACTTTGGATGTCGCCATTGTGGAGTTCAACAGCAACATTCGGGTTGTACAGGAGTTTGTCCCCATCGAACACATGAGGCCTGTAAATTTGGAAGCCATGGGTGGCACCAACATGGCCCCGGCAATAGAGCTGGCTATTGATATGGTTGATGAACAGGCCCGCAAATACAGACGTTCGGGTACCGAGCCGTACAAACCCTGGATTCTCATGATATCCGATGGTTTCGCCGACAATATTGATGAGGTAGCCGAAAGGATACACCGCCTGGAAAGTGAGCAAAAGCTAAACTTTTTATCGGTCGGCGTGGAGGGCTACGATTCCCAAACCTTACATAAATTATCACGGCAGAAGGTTATGAAGTTACGAGGTTACGACTTTACCACACTTTTTGACTGGGTTAACAAGAGCATGCGCTCTATTTCCGCCAGTTCCCCCGGCGAAAGGCCAAGGGGTGTACCTTTACCGGAAAACATTGACAAAGACACCGATGAATGGATGTAGGGGTATGATTTATGCCTATGGAGTTACCCTCAACGGACCATACCACGAAAAAGATGGCTTAGTATGCCAGGATGCACACAAAATTGTGAAATGCGGCCCGGATATGTGTATTGCCGCTGTTGCCGATGGGCTGGGAAGTGCCGTGCATTCGGAAATTGCCGCCCGAATAGCCGTGAACACGGCCGTTGATTGTTGCACCGAACACATCACCACGAAAAGCAAGCCCGATGATATCAAGGGGGCTATACGCGTATCTTTTAAGAAGGCCCAGGACAAGATTGAGGTGGAGGCCAAGGCAAATGGCCGGGAGTGCGACCAATACGATACAACCCTTTCCCTGGTCGTCTATTTAGCCGACAGGGTACACTTTGGCCACTCCGGGGATAGCGGAATTGTGGTTTTAACTGAGGGAGGGATTTACGAAAAAGTCACCGAGCAACAGCGGGACGAGGACGGTAGGGTTTTCCCCTTGTTCTTCCGCGACAAGTGGGTTTTCGGAACACACCCCAGAGGCGTTGCCAGCGTACTTTTAGCCACGGACGGAATTTATGAAACTTTATTTCCTATCTACATTCGTGAAGAGCCGGTGAGTATCTATGTGGCATTGGCCCGTTATTTTATGGACAATAACAGCCTTGAGATTGACAATGTCGGTGAAGAAGCCGTGCGGGAAAGAATAAAGGAGTTTCTGGCCGGCATACCGGATACCCAGGTAAATGACGATAAAACCGTGGTCGTACTTGTCAACAGCAAGGTGGGAACAAAATTACAGCCCCCGGAATACTATGCCACCCCTGATTGGGCGGAACTGAAACAAAAATGGGAGAAGACTTGGCACAAAAGATTCTATCCCCATTTGTACGGTGAAAAAACCGATGACTAGTTTAACAGGAGGGAAAAATGTCCACATATAAAGGGCTTTCCGGGAACAGCTACCATCTTGATAACAAGCCTTTCAACAGCGGCGGCGAAGGCGATATATACAACATTTTAAATGAAAACGACCTGGTTGCAAAAATATATCACCCCGGCACAACATCAAAAGAACTGGAAGATAAGCTAACCTTTATGGTAAACAAGCCTCCGGATTCATCTGTGCTGTCACAGGTAGCCTGGCCTGCCGATGTCATCTACGATTCCAACAACAGGTTCGGGGGATTTGTCATGCCCAAATTGAAAATAACCACCGAATTGCTAGAATTGTACAAGTATCCGCCCGGTAAATACAAAAACGTTACCTCTTCACAAAAAATTGTGGTGGCCCAAAATATCTGTGTTGTAATATCGGCGGTCCACAAGGCCGGATATGTTTTTGGTGATTTCAACCCCCGTAATATAGGGATTGACATCAGCACGGGACGGGTGGCCTTTTTAGATACGGACTCATATCATGTGGTCCTGGACAAAAAAAGGAACAAGGCCTATCGTTGCAAGGTATGCCTAGACGGTTACGTCGCGCCCGAGCTGCTGTTTAAAATCGAAAGGGAAAATTTAAATAGGGAAGCCTATACCCGGGCCACACTGGACACGTTTACTGAGGAAACCGACAATTTTGCCTTGGCCATCCACATTTTCAAGTTGCTGATGAACGGATACACACCCTTCAATGGGATAAAGGAAACGGACACTGCATCCCAGGCCTCCCCCGGTTTGGGTAATGTGGCCGTCAAACGGAACAACTACTGCTTCATACCCGGAAACAAGCCCCAGGCGCCGGCCGTGCCGCCTATTGATATTTTGCCGAAACAGATAGCGGACTTTTTTACCCGGGCCTTCCTTGACGGGAGCAGAAATCCAAAGGCCAGACCTGGAGCCTCGGAATGGTACAAGGCCCTTGGTCTGTACGAAAGCCTATTGGTGAAGTGTAACAAAAACAGTGCTCATGAATACTACAATGCGCTAAACTCCTGCCCCTGGTGTGAGGCGGATGAAAGATTCCGCCAAGCCTGTGCCCCTTCCATGACTCAAAGAAGATTTACCCAACCGCCGGTGGTTGTGCCGTCGCCCCCGACCCAACAAAGGGCATATAGCACCACTGCGGCAACTCCCCGGCAAACCCGGTTGCCCGGCGGAACAATGCCCCACTCAACAAATATTCCGTATGGCGGTGGGACAGGCAGAACGGGTGCCGGTGGTGGCGGCTTCACTAAAAGCAATCCCAAGGCCCCAGAAATGGGCTGGAA
>CAZKPV010000105.1:0-1881 GCA_964554735.1 uncultured Clostridia bacterium | reverse complement strand
TGGTCCCTTTAGTTTTGGTTACCGGACTTTTGTACCATATTATTTATAAGGCCGTACTTAATTCCGACCCTACAACCACTACACTGCTCGCCGTTGCTGCTGTCATAGCAATAACCCTGATGGCCTTGATAAAAGCCGAATATACCGTGCGGTTGGCTATAGGCGCAATTACATTTCCCGCCGTGGCCATCGCCTATGATATTATTTTTTCAGAATTAAGTACCGCCTTTTGGGATTGGTTTGCCACTATTGTACTCAGTCCCCTTATGTTTGCCTTGCTTCTTGCACTGCCATGCTACATTATTATGTGGATACAGGACTTGAACAAATCGCCTTGATGAAAGGAACGAGGAGTGGTCAATACAATGCTGCAAGCTGTTAAAGCTATTCTTATCAACGAATTAAAATACACCGAGTACGTGGCGGAGACAACCGCCCGGGATCTGGTAAACCTTCAACCCCAACTAAAACCGGCCCTAGATAAATGGATCGCCGACAGGACGACAACCGACATAACTGTCGAATCCTTCTCTGCATTACAATTGATGTCAGATAAAGGATTTACCTACCCGGCGGCCCTAATCGCCATGGATTGGCTCTTAACCGAACCGGAAGCCGCCAAAAAAGATCTGGCCAGTGACATTAACCGCCAGGGGTGGTGACATTTATGAAAGAAGATCTTACCTACGCGGAAAGCCTACACCTGCTAAATGACGGCTCTTGGAAGGCACTGGATATTTCGGAGAAGATTGCCGTCTTGCAGGCGGTGGAAAATGAATTTGCCCGCCGTGAAAACAGGCAGGCCTGTGAAGTGTCGCCCAAGTACATACCAAGGGATAAAAAAGACGGAATTACAATGGGTTTTTACAGCCGGGCAACTCAGGAGATAACTATAAATATGGAACAACTTTCATCCGACTCTAAATACGGCAATGACAGCATTGCCCATCTGGACACGGTATTGCACGAGGGTCGCCATGCCTATCAGGATCAGGCGGTAAAGGGCATTATTCGGCACGATAACACAGGGGAACTGTCACAATGGCGTATGAATATGAAGCCGGGCAACTACATTCCCTATAAACAAAACCCAAGGGCCTACTATAAACAACCCATCGAAAGGGATGCCTTTGCCTATGCCGAAAGGATGGTTAAACAAATTAAACAGGAACAGACCCGGTTGAGGGAGATCAATGCTCGGCATGGGCAGGATGTGTCGGCCGCAAAAACCGTGTATCTGCAACAGATGGCCGAAGGGGAAAAAAGCGATTTGGCGGCCGCCAAAGTCCAATACCTGGGCCAACATGACCATGAAAGGGCACAGGGCAAAGACACAGGGGAAAAGATGAGAAAAGGCATCTCAAAGAGGTGAGACAAGTGGCAATAACAACAACAATTTTACACGGACATACCCTTGATGAAAGCACAAGGCAAACCACGGGCCCAACCGGGAAGCCTGCCGGGAACCTGGTCGGGGGCCGAACCCCGGGCCATATGCCGGACCAAGACCGAGGGCGGGCACGGATTCCCTCCGCCCCTAGGGGGCTTAAAGTTGTACTCCCGGGCCTGTTGGGAAAGAATCGCCAAAACATTGATATAAACGAGGATATTTTAAGCAAGCATATTTTGCTGTTGGGCGGAACAGGAAGCGGTAAGACAAATTTGCTCTATTATTTTATCAAACAACTAAAGGACAGCATGACCGCCAATGACGTCATGATTATTTTCGATACTAAAGGTGACTTCTTTGATAAGTTCTACAAGCCGGGCGACAATGTCCTAGCCAACTCCAAGCAATATAAACCGGTTATGCAACTGTGGAATATTTACAAGGAAATCGTTGCCGACGGTTGGGAGGATGCCGACATCCTGGCCAACACC
>CAZKPV010000104.1:0-7154 GCA_964554735.1 uncultured Clostridia bacterium | reverse complement strand
CACCCCTAGGACACCACCCAGCACGCCTGCAACCAAAACAAGGAAAGATTTGCTCCACGAACCGCTGACCGCAATACCTTCGGGCAGGAGAAAAGTGGTAATCCCGAATACAATTACCAGAAAGAAAATGCCAACACCCAAGCCATGCAACAAGGCCTTGCTGCCGGCTCTCCCTACTGCTATGGCACTGCCAACCAAGACACTGGTAAACAGTATTGTACCGGCGAGCCATGAAATTATGGACTCTGAAATGTGGGTATAATGGAAGACCAGACCGACAGCCGCACACAAAAAGACGGAAATAATTAATGAATACAGCCCCCCACGCAGAATCACACCCAAACTAACCAATGAGCCAGCTGAAAATTCCTTTTTAGATATGCCCATTTTTATATCACCACCTATTGGTTTTAATATAAATATGAGCGCTTTCGGTAAATTATAACTTTTCCTGGTTAATCTTTTCTGATGAACCCGTTTTCTCACGAAGAAATGAGTGACCCTTGTCAAACTCCACTAGCTCTTTTCTTCTCTTTTTCTTTTTTTTTGCCATCCCCTTCACCACCTTGTGTCAGCTATGTTTATATTCCCCCTAGCGGAACGGATTTAATATATAAATAAATGACATTCGTGGAAGGAATTGTAAACCCACTGTTGAAATCATATACATGAAAGGGTTGATGGCAATGAAGAAAACGGAATTCACAATTATTTGTGGAAAGATATTATCCGCGGTGAGGCTCCACGATTGGGCCTACCTAGCGGTGAAAAGGGGGCTTGAATCTAAACCTACGCATAGGGGTCTACACCTCATGGCAGCAAGAATACTACTCAAAAAGGGCCAGATTGACAGGGCCGCCTACCACTATAAAAAAAGTTCTAAATTTAGCAGTGACGTAAGCTACCTGTATTGGTTGGCAAATACTGAACAAACCCTTTATAGGGAAGGCAGCCCAGAAGCAGTTGACAGGGAAAACGTGGAGGAGATTTTGGAATTTTTTTGTGAGGCGGAAAATGCGGGCATCGGCAACAGTACAGTATTGAACAATAAGGGCGTATGTTTGATATATTTGGGTAAATATGACGAGGCCCTACACGCACTGGAAAAGGCCAGAAAAAAGGGAGGGCCGGGTCCGGAAGTTGCCTGTAATTTAGCACTCGCCTACAGCAAGTTAAACAGACATATGGAGGCGATAAGGTACTATGCCCTGGCGCAGTCGAGGGGCGTAAATACACCGACATTGTTAAATAACAAATGTTACAGCCTGTTTAATCTTGGCCGCTATGAGGAGGCCCTGGCCTGCAGTGAGCTGGCCCACCAAATGGTACCCCGTGATATTTTGGTTTTAAACAATCTTTCCTCCTGTTATATAAATTTAGGGAAATATGAAAAAGCCGTGGAGATTTGCAAGGCGGCATTGGAGATCGAAAAGGACAACGCGATCGCTTACAATAATTTGGGCATCTGCCACGAACACCTAGATAATTTCAAAGATGCTCTCAAGTGCTATGAACAGGCACTCTTGCTTGAGCCCGACAACCTGGCATTGCAGATCAACATTGGGTCCTGCCTGACGGAGCTGGGAGATTACGATCGGTCACTTATCCTGTTCGATAGGCTGATAAAAAATTATCCCAACAACATAGAAATATGGGGATTGCGTGCGGATGTTCTGGCCCAGACAGGCCGGATACCCGAGGCTGTAGAAAGCTATAGGTATGCTTTTGGGCTAACGGGTTAAAGGTATTCCCGGCGGTTACCCTCCTTTTTTACCAAACTTAGGACTTGCACTAATATTGGAGTGCAGGTAGAATAATGTGAGACAATCTTTTTCGACAATAAGCGGTTATTTTTATACTAGGGAGGGGGAATACTAAAGAGCTATGATTGACGGGGAAAGAATTGAAAATGCTGTCAAAGAAATATTAATAGCTATTGGTGAGGATCCTGACAGGGAAGGTTTGGTTGAAACGCCCCGTAGGGTTGCTCGTATGTACAAGGAAATATTTTGCGGCCTTACCGAGGATCCGAGTGACCATCTAAAGAAGGTGTTTTCCGAACAACACGAAGAGATGGTGCTAGTGCGGGACATACCTTTATATTCCATGTGCGAACACCATTTGCTTCCCTTTTACGGAAAGGCTCATGTCGCCTACATTCCTTTCAAGGGCAAAGTAACGGGTCTGTCAAAAATGGCCAGAGTTGTTGAGGGTTATTCCAAAAGGCCACAACTACAGGAACGCCTCACCACCCAAATTGCCGATGCCATTATGGACAAGGTTAAGCCCCAGGGGGTCATGGTGGTTATTGAAGCCGAGCATTTTTGTATGACAATGCGCGGTATTAGGAAACCTAATAGCAAAACAATAACATCTGCAGTGCGCGGGGTATTTGAAAGAAGTGAGGCCACCAGGATGGAGGCTATCTCGCTAATAAACGCCGATTAAAGGAGTAATGTATGTATATATTGATAACCAATGATGACGGTATTTACGCGCCGGGGATTGCTGCACTGCGGAGGTGTCTGGAACCTATAGCCAAAAGAGTTACCGTTGTGGCACCGGACCGCGAGCGCAGTGCTTCTGGCCATGGCATAACTGTTCACCGCCCCTTGCGCGCCACCGAAGTATTCTATAAAAGCGAAACCACCAAGGGTTGGATGGTTGACGGGACTCCTGCGGATTGTGTTAAGCTGGCATTGGACGCCCTAGTGGAAGAGGAACCCGATCTAGTGATATCCGGGATAAACTTTGGACCCAATTTAGGTACAGACGTTCTTTATTCCGGGACGGTGTCGGCTTCTTTAGAGGCCCTAATCAACGGTGTCCCGTCGCTCGCCGTGTCATTGGCCACTTCAAAAAGGCCCGATTTTGAGATTGCCGGTAATTTTGTGCAGAAGATAGTGCCGGTAATTATAAAAGAAGGTCTGCCCGAAAAAACTTTGTTAAATATTAATGTGCCTTCCGGAAACCCACGTGGCGTCCGTGTTTCGCGTTTGTGCAACCGCAGATATGTGAATGTGTTCCACAAGCGTACGGACCCACGCGGGAAGGATTATTTTTGGACGGCGGGTGAACCCATGAATTTGGACCAGGATGATCCGGAAACGGACGCCCGGGCCATTAATGAGGATTATATTTCGGTAACCCCGGTACATTTTGACCTAACCGACTATGGGCTTTTGGACAAGCTCAAAGACTGGCCCTTTCTTTTGCAAAACCACTATGATTAGATGTTTAGGAGTTCCTTGACCCTGTCTATATCCGTTTTTTCAATGCAACGAAACAGGAAAAGGAAGACCATGTAACTTAACAGACCAATCACCAGAGCAAGCAGGGTGCTGATTGCTTCCCCTCCCGTTGCGGGCAATAAACAGCGAAAGCTTTCATGCATAGTCAGGCCCATTAAAAGGGTGGCGGAAACCGGCCCGATTACATTTTTCCTCAACTGCAATTTAAAATGGGTGAGCCGGGCCAAATCACACATATTTAGGAGCGACATGACCATATAGGAGACCGAAAACGCCAAGGCCGTTCCCCTTATGCCCCAGGCCGGTAGGGCCGTTAAGTAGTACAGGCCCGTCAACTTAAAAAATGACCCTATTATCATATTTTTAAACGGATAATCGGCCCGCCCCAGTCCGTGAAGTATACCTGTGGTGGTTTGGTGAAGGTACAAAAAAGGCCCGCCTAGGGCTAATATTTGCAGGATGTACCCGGCCTCACGGTAACCGAACAGGAGACCGCAGATGGGGGAGGGTAAAACAAAAAAAACGGCGGCACAAGGTAAACCGGCCAAGAGGGTCAATCTAAATGCTTCTACCGTTCTGGTTTGTACCAGCCTGTAACGTTTTTGAGCCATTGCATCCGATACGGCCGGTATTAAGGCTGTTGCCAAAGAGATAGTAATAATAGCCGGGGTTAAAAGCAGGGACCCGGCTATACCTATAAATTGCCCGTAACAGGACGTTGCCTCTGTGAGGGACAAACCGGAAACCTGCAATCTCATCGGAATAACCACTGCATCCACGGACATGAGACCCGATGATATAAAACGAGTTAGGGTAACGGGGATACCCAAGCTAAAAATATTTCTTGAGACATTTAACAGTGGCTCCGGCTTCTGGCTTTCCTTGTGCCCTGATAGGGTCGGTCTTCCCCGGAGATATATGTATAAAATGGTGACAAGGCCCATAAATTCCCCAAAAATAACGCCCAACGATACACCCATGGCCGCATAAGGGATACCGTAAGGTAGAAACAGCTTGGCCAAGAACAGGCCGGCAAAAACACGTGCCAGTTGCTCCAATGCCTGCGTGACCGCCGTAGGGGTCATCTGTTGAAGCCCTTGGAAGAATCCACGGAAGGCGGAGCATACTGACACTATAATAATACCGGGGATCAGGCTCAAAAAACACATATATACATCTGGGTTGGCAAAAATGTGTTTCAGAAAAAAAGGCGCACCTAGGATTGCAAGGGCTGTTATTAACACGGCGCTGATTGCAATATAAGTTAAGCTCAGCTTGAAAACCCGGTAGGCCCCGGATAGATTGTTCCCGGAAACCTCTTCGGCTACCATTTTGGAAATAGAAACGGGGATACCGAGTGAAGTTATAACCAGTAACATTACATAAATGGGGTACACCATATTAAAAAGCCCTATTCCCTCGGCGTGAATAAGCCTGATGATGGCTATCTGATAGAAGAAGCCTACAATTCTATTAAACAGGCTGGCGGTAAATAGGACAGCCGCCCCATACAAAAAAGATTGTGGCCTCATAAGATCTTCCTCCCGCACTAAATCCCAACGGCCCGGCATTAAATGATATGTACAAGTAGCCAAACCTATGAAACAAAAATATTTTAAGTCACTAACAAGGAATTCACTTCAATCCTGTAGAATATTATCAGCTCATGGGCTTTTATAGGTAACAGGAAAATTGCATATAATAATGCTATATTCAGGTAAATTTGCTATAAATGCATATAAGTATAATCTTTATCAATAAAGGAGGACGTTCAATTTTGAAACAATATCCTACTGGAAAACTCCGTAATGTTGGTGTTTTTGCCCATGGAGGGGCGGGTAAGACCTCCCTCGTGGAGGCAATGCTCTACAACACCGGCGTGCTATCGAGGATGGGTAGGGTCCTGGACGGGACAACCACCTCGGATTACCACCCCGAGGAAACAGACAGGCAACTGACCATCCATACCAGCCTAGTTCCTTGTGAGTGGAAAGATGTAAAAATCAATCTTTTGGATACCCCGGGATTTTCGGATTTTATAGGAGAGGTCAAGGGTGCTTTGAGGGTTGTGGAAAATGCCTTGTTCGTACTCTCGGCCGTTGACGGGGTAGAGGTGCAGACAGAGGTTATCTGGGAGCTCGTGGAAGAACAGAAGATGCCGCGAGTAGTGTTTATTAATAAAATGGACAGGGAGAACGCCGATTTCGATAAAACCCTTGAAGAATTGACATCCCAGTTTAAGGCCCATTTTATCCCCCTGCAACTGCCCATAGGTTCGGCGGAATCCTTTTCCGGGTTTGTTAATGTGATAAGTGAAAAGGCCTATGCTTTCGCAGAAAAGGGGAAGGTCAAGGAGATTGATATACCTGCTGAATTGACTGACAAGGTAGCCGAATACAAGGAAAAAATTATAGAAGCCGCTGCCGAGACCGATGATGATCTGTTGATGAAGTATTTAGAGGGCGAAGATTTGAGCCGGGAAGAGATTTTACATGGACTTGCGGAGGCCATTAAATCGGGGGGCACAGTACCCGTCCTGTGCGGGTCGGCCACCGAAAACACCGGCGTCAAGGAATTGATGGATCTTATCGTGGATTACTGCCCCGCACCCGAAGACAGATCAGACCAACCCCCATCCGCCCTGGTATTTAAAACACTGGCCGACCCTTATGTAGGGAAGATGAATTTTTTGAGAGTCTACGGCGGCAAGTTAAACAGTGACAGCCAGGCATACAACAGCACCAAGGAAGTAAACGAGAAAATTGGTCAGGTATTCTTTTTAAGAGGGAAAGACCAGACCCAGGTAAGTGAAGTTCCCAGTGGGGATATTGCCGTTGTTGTAAAGCTCCAGGTAACGGGAACCGGTGATACGCTGTGTAGTAAAGGCAATCCGGTAAATCTTGACGGTGTTGAGTTCCCCGAGCCTTCCTTCAGTATAGCAATTACACCCAAAAGCAAGGGTGACGAAGACAAACTCGGTAGTGCGATCAACAGGATTATGGAGGAAGATCCAACGGTCAGATTGGAAAAGAATACCGAAACCCGCCAGACCCTTTTAACCGGTATGGGTGAGATGCACCTCGATATAACCCTAGACAAACTAAAAAGAAGATATGGCGTTGATATAGAAATATTGCCCGTAAAGGTCCCCTACCGGGAAACCATTCGCACGGAGGTAAAGGTAGAAGGAAAACACAAAAAACAAACCGGGGGACACGGTCAGTACGGTCACGTATGGATCCGTATTGAACCACTCAAGGATGGACATTTTGAGTTTGACGAGGAACTGTTTGGGGGGTCGGTTCCCAAGCAGTATGTTCCCGCCGTGGAAAAGGGAGTAAAGGAGGCCATGGAGGAGGGGGTCCTGGCGGGCTATCCCGTTACAGGCATTAAAACAGTCCTGTACGACGGATCCTACCACTCAGTGGATTCCTCGGAGATGGCCTTTAAAATAGCCTCCATTATGGCTTTGAGAAAGGGAATGCAGGAAGCCAAGCCCGTGCTATTGGAACCCATTATGGAAGTGGAGGTAACCGTTCCCGATAGCTTTATGGGTGATATAATCAGTGATTTGAATACCAAAAGGGGCCGTATTCTCGGTATGGAGCCCCACGGGAAAATAACCACAATCAAGGGTCAGGTACCTATGGCCGAGATGTTCAAATACGCGATTGATCTCAAGGCTATAACCCAGGGTAGGGGGTCCTTTAAAATGACCTTTTCCAATTACGAAGAAGTACCCGCCCAGATAGCCGAAAAGGTTATTGAGCAAGCAAAACAGGAAGCCGAAGAAAAGTAACTCCTGTAAATACCAAAGCCACGCGAAAATGCGTGGCTTTTTCATATTAGGGCCCTGAGGTCATCAAACTCGATCTCCGGAGTGACAATGATTTCCCTTCTTCC
>CAZKPV010000103.1:0-7163 GCA_964554735.1 uncultured Clostridia bacterium | reverse complement strand
TTTGGATTATCAGATACCGAGAAGCTGTCCTTTGTTGCCATATTATGGTCAAAAACATTTTTCACAAAGTCAAGTGCCACTTGATCTGGTTCAAGCCATTCCACATTCTTTCCTACATTGCATTGCTCCTGCAATAGGGCATAGTATTCCCCGGAAGGAGTTCCGTTTTTGTCTGGAAAATAAGGATATATATTATCGTATTCGTCCTTCCAGCGCTCAACACACCATATGCCGTCGGGACTTTGTCTGATTGGCTTTGATAGAACGAGCCTGATTTTTTCACCATTGGAAAGGGTGAATTCATAGATAGCGTGTTTACCCGGATAGGTGTACTCCGGTTCATAAATTGCCTTGTGGTGGTCATAGGTTGTGAGATTATTGTCGGCAATAAAAGATGAAAGATCAAAACTATCGCATAGGGCATGGTATTCTTCGGCGGCACCTTCCATTTCCGGATCGTACTGTACATCGGTGGGAGTTTCATAGGAATAATAATAGCTTTCATCTTTAGCGAAATGCTTTGCACCGCCCACCATATCTCTTTCCGGCCAATATTTTTCAAATATGGTAAAGAGCAATATAACAAGGAGGGCAAAAGCCCCGCGATGTGATTTTACTATATCTGAAATGTTGCTGTGCCAGTTGTTCATAATGGCTCCTTTCCTGCATTTTCGCTAAAATTGGAATTGCTTTAAATCCATCATTGCGATGGGAATACCCTCTTTTTTATGGCGCGACAAATATTGTGCTACCCAGTCTGTATACATCATCCTGTGCAACTTTGTTTTCTGCCACAGGGAGATATTGTTCCGTACAAGTACCATAGCTTTGGGCAAAATCAACATCAAAGTGATCCCAGATTTCCTTAAACATATCCACCACCATTTGGGGTCCGGTATTTGGTTGTGCCATGCCATAGGTCATGAGAAGAGCAAATCTTTTGCCTTTAAAATCCACAACATTTAGGGGGCAGAACCTGTCTATAAAGGTTTTCAATTGGGCACTGATGCTCCACCAGTATATAGGTGTTGCGAATACCAACAGGTCGGCATCAACTATTTTACCATATAACTCCTGCATATCATCGTTAATGATACAGCTAGTTTTTTGATTTACACAAGTGTAGCACCCGGTACAGGGAGCGATGTTCTTTTCTTGCAAAAACACCCGGTCTATTTCTGCATCCGGCTGGCTTTTTCTCACCCCACGTAAGTAATGTTTTAGGAGTAAAGCCGTGTTTCCCTTTTTCCTTGGGCTTCCTTGGATAGCTAGGACTCTCATTGCATTTTCTCCTTTATCCGGTTTTACAATACAGTCATAGGCAGAAATCCTTACCCCGTCCTTCTCAGCTTTAATAAATGCGCCAACACAGTCCGCGTGCATTTCACTGTTTCTGGTTAAACAGGACACATCACTCATTTGGATTATATATATGGCATGGGCTTCATAACCCCCATCTATACTGTCAGCCAGTTGATTAAGATGTTTAATGCCCCGTTCCGTGGGGGCATCCGGGAATAAGGCCACACCGTTTTTTTCTAGGGTTACACCCTTTACCTCCATAAAAACTTTTCTTTTTCCGGCCCCAACATAGAAGTCAAATCTTAAATCCTTATATGTTGTTTCCGGCTAACCATCCTTTAGATCCACGTAGAGTGATCCATCGGTGGCCAATGAGGCCAAGTAAACACGGGATATGTCATGGATTCCTTGTTCTTTTAGTTTGTTTTCTAGCCAGCCCCGGCCAAGATTGTTTTTTTGTAGGTTTTCCCAAATTATTTTTCCATTACTTATAATAACATAAGACAGGCCTTCGTATTGGGTTGGGATATTTAAATCCTTAGGGGTCAGGGGTCTTTTTTGGGATTTTTTTAGCACGCTGATGGTACCGTCGATTTCTAATATGGCAAACTCCACGTCACCTAGGTTAAATATACCTTTATACCTAAGAGCCGCCAGCACTTCGGCAACATTGTAGTGCATCTTTTCTATGTTTTTTTCTAGTATTTTCCCGTTTTCAATAAAGATTACGGGCTTACCTTCAAGGAGGTGCCTTGCTCTGCGGCTATTGATTGCAAGCCTGTCTGCCACCAAATCTGCGGCAACAACGGCAACCGGTGCCCAAAAAATGTTCGGACTCCTGGATGGATCCGTCATATAGTTTGAAAATAAATTTCCCACCATATTCACCGTTAGGAAATCAAAGTAGTTTAACTGGGTAATGGATTTGCGGCCAGTCAGGCGCAGAAGAATCAGAGCAAAAACGAATGATTCAAGTGAACGTCTTATTATTGACAACTGACAATCCTCCTTTTTCTTATTAGGCCCATTTTCACCAATTTTAATTCTGTTTCCTGCCGCTAATTATATTTAGCCGCAAAATCCTCATCGGACATGATTAAATACATTATTCCTTCAATTATGCCTACAACGGCTGGAATAGCAGTCCAGCAAAATAATATGTAGATAATACCCATACCAATTTTCCCGAGATAAAATTTATGAATACCCAACCCCCCCAAAAGTATACCCAATACGCCGGCAACAAGCTTGTTTTTGCCATGGTAGGTTACCGGCCCTACCCGCACCCCGCATTTCGGGCATATCTCGGCTTTGATATCAATCTCTTTGCCGCAATTGCTACAGAATTTTGTCGTTTTCGTTGGTGTTTGGTTCATTTTTTACCTCCACATAGGAATTATGGGCCTACCTGCACTTTCTGCAAGCCGCATAAATTTTCCTCCAACAAAAAGGATTTAGTTGTCGTTTGAAGTATATATAGTTGTGTAATTGTGCGAGGAGGTCACTATGCGGAAAAAATTAAATGTTATGTATTTCAGCCCAACATCTACAACCAAAAAGATAGTTACCGGGGTGGCGGAGGGTATTTCAAAAAGGTGCAATGGCAGGATGATGGCAAATGTCATCGATTTTACATTGCCGGGGGTTAGGGAGAAGGGACTATCCTTTACAAAGGAAGATATAGTCGTGGTAGGTGTTCCTGTTTATGCTGGCAGGGTTCCCAACATACTGCTGAAATACCTGGACACCATTGAAGGCAATGGGGCATTGGCTGTCGCAGTTGTTGTCTACGGAAACAGGCATTATGATGATGCCGCCGTTGAACTACAGGATATCCTAACGGGTAATGGCTTCAGGGTTGTTGCCGGTGGAGCCTTTATCGGTGAACATGCTTTTTCCAACATACTAGGCAAGGACAGGCCCGACCGGCGGGACATGGCCATTGTCGACAAATTCGCCAACAAAATATACGAAAAATTGGCGGACGAAAAAGATTTTGGACCCGTGCTTATAAAAGGGGATCGGCCCTATAGGAAATATTATATGCCCAAAAATGAAGAAGGTGCTTCCGTCGACATAAGGAAGGTTACACCAAAGACAAATGACAACTGCACCGATTGCAAATTGTGTGCTGAAATTTGCCCGATGGGCTCAATAGACTACGATGATGTCTCTAAATTAAGGGGTATCTGTATCAAATGCGGGGCCTGCATAAAGAAATGCCCTTCCGGTGCCAAGTATTTCGATGATGAAGACTACCTAAGGCATATGCGTGAGTTAGAAGTGGAATTTGCCGCACGCAGGGAGCCGGAGTTGTTTTTGTAAGATGAGGTTTTAATCTTGAGTATAGTTTCATGATATGTTATAATTATTTTTACCGCAACACATTTGTGTCGGAGTGGCGGAATCGGCAGACGCGCACGTTTGAGGGGCGTGTGGTTTAACCGTGAGGGTTCAAGTCCCTCCTCCGACACCATCTAAAACCCGTCAGTACCAAGACTTTCAATGGTTTTTCCATGAAAGTCTTTTTTGTAGCCTTTTTGCGCACATCTTAATTGTAAGGAGTGGATCATTCCGTATCCGGATCCCTTGAATGACCACCATTCTCCAAGTCAAAGGGAAATAGATGAAAGGAAGAAAAAGAGGAGTGGGGCTAGGGTAGCCGCCCTAAAACAGGGAACTGACTGTGTGACAAGATGGTTTTGCTAAAAGCCTGTCATTTGAGGGTTTCGAAAAAGGCCCGCATTGTAAATTTAACCTGTTCTGCTGCCGTGCTGGACAAAAAAGCCGGTAAAGTGTGCAATCTTCCGTAACTTATGGATAAAATCCACTCAGAACAGCGATTTTTGTCCATAAGTTGCTTGTAAAACAAAAAGTTTCACTCTTTTCATGGATTTTTGTCCATCCGCCCATCTACAAAGAGGAAAAACGGAATTCATTGATGAATATACGGCAATATTGGGGATTTTAAAGTGGTAGAATCGGGTTTTTCTAGTAGCCTCAAGAAAGGTAGGTGTGTTTCATTGTACACAAAGCAAATAGCAGAAAAGGGGTTACGTATTCTCTTTATTTTGCTCTTGATTCTAGTGGTTACTACAGGATGTGCGAATGACACGGGCCAAGTGCCGGAGGAACCAATGGGGGATGATCACTTTGCACTGTCTACCGGGAACATAGATGACTATTTGCCGGATTTGATAGCCGGTAAGGAAGTAAGTTCTTACGACTTGTTACCCTGTCTAGAAAATTTTACTCCTAATACATGGTCGGAGCTAGAGGCTGATTATGGCCAGGATTGGATGAATCCATTATGGACAGCACTGCGGGAAGGAGCAGTGAGCCAGGGGCGAGAAGACAAAGACTGTGATGAACAATTAAAGCGCAACTATTATCTGGGTAGGGTACTCTTGGTTTCCGACGGCGCCTATACCGAAGGGTTTGTGGATATATTGATGCTGCAATGGAATTACGATCCTGCTTTGTACAGCACTGCCATGTCTGAACTCTTTACCGCCGAGGAAGAAACCATCCTGTGCGAGCTACTTACCTATTCGCTTGCCAACTACAGTGAGGATCCCTTTAGCCTGTATGTAACTGATAATAACAACAATAGAAGGGCATTATGCTTGGATACATACCCGGTTGATTTCCCCTTCTATTTTGCATTGAATGAAAAAGACCGGGAAGATTTTCATGCTGAAAGCTTTGGTTCCGGTACTCTTGTTGAATGTGACGGTTTACAGCTAACATACTTAAATCCCTACAGTGATGTGTATAGGGTTATCACTATCCGTACGATTATGGATGGTGCTTCCCTTGCGGGGATAGCCATCAATGATAGGGAGGATGAGCTACTGGAGAAATGGAGTTATGAGCCTTTGCGGCAATTGGATCGCATAAGTTATGATGATGAGGCTTGGTTTGGTAGCCAATATGACTATGCCTACACATACAGTCAGGAAGAGGGCACCAAAAGCATCGTTTTTATCATCAAGGATGGTCTTATTTGCGGCATAGAATTAACGGATGGCCTTGATGGGGCTATCTATTAAAACCGAATCTCCCATGGTTTTGTGGGGGGCTCGGTGCCCCAGTCGGATTTTTCATCTGTTGATTGCTAGATGCACAGTCCTGTTGGTATTATAAGGCAAAGAGCAATTTAGGGAAAGGGGGTGCGGACAAAATCCTGGACCAAATATAAGCCAGGAGGTGCCGTATGTTCCCATATAAAAAGCATATAAAGGCTGTGAAATTGTTAATACAGTACGATATGAGATACTCTACAGTTATCCGTGAACTTGGATACCCATCTCTGAAATCTCTACGAAACTGGTACAACGAGTACAGGCAAAACGGGGATCTTAGTCGCGATTATGTTAGAAAACCTAGGTTTACAGATGAGGAGAAACAAAGAGCCGTTAATTATTATTTAGAACACGGTAGGTGTGTCTCCCAAACAGTAAGGAGACTTGGTTATCCTAGCCGCCCTACTTTGGATAAATGGATACTGGAGCTAGCCCCTAATGAAAAAAACGTTGTCGATCCGGTGGTTCTGTTCTAATATATATAGAAAAAAGTAGGTGTCTGTAACAGGCATCTGCTTTTTCTGTTTTGAGGGGGTGCTTGGTGTTGGGACTTTGCGTTGGCCAACTTCCTTAAAGAAGGATACGCAAGAACTAGAAAAGGCACATATCCGAAACATTAACTGGCGTAAAGGATTTGGCACTATCACAACCGGAGTTGGTATTATGATATGGATCACGAAAACCGACTTGTGGTTAGCAGTAATGCTAGCCGGCATCTACATGTTATATGGGTGGTTCATTATATGCTCAGAGCCTTCCACAGAGGAAAAGTTGCAGAACAATTGGAAGAAAAAGTTGAGCGTGATTTAGTTTTTTCTAATTCGGTTGAAACTATTGTTTTTTGGGATGTATTACCTGTACCATGATAGTGAGAGGTTGGTATTCAATTGCTAACAAGGATAGAGAGAAGGGGGTGTAAATCGTGTTAAAATGTCCATTAGGTGGAGAAGGAGCCACCGAGGTGCTTGATTTCACATCCAGGAAAACAGGCAAACCATTCAATGCTCGTCTTGTGTTGAGAGGAAAGAAAATCAAATACGACTTTGGCAACAAGGGGAAAAAGAACACTTTTTCGGTTGCCCCTAGCAATAATGAAAGGACACAGGACACACATGAAGTTCATATTAGGATAGATTCCAGCAAATCCGGTACTGTAGTGATCAAGGTGGGTAAACCAATCAGACTAACTAGAACCATAAACTATGGGCTAGTTCCTGCAAGAATGGCAGAATGTTTAGGATGCATGACAGCCGCACGATTGGTCAAACACCACTTTGGTAAAGAATCCATCAAACAAAGAATAAGTTTTAGTATCAATGATAAGAGTTTTTCACGTTATCTGTTGCGGGAAAGGACAGCTCGGGACAAGGAAATCAATTCAGCAGTGCATGAATTGTGGAAATTGCTAAAAGCTTTCTCATCCTGGGAAGCACAGTACACGCCAAGAGGTAGAGCAAAGCTTAAAGGAAGTCCACAAGCAGATAACTTCCCGCATAAAATATTCCCTTGGCTCAATGCTAAATTGGAAAAGCAGGAGAATAACACTTATGTATATTTACCGCTGGCTTGTCCGGATGTGATAGCTCAATTCATAGCATCTATCCGAAGTGCAAAGAGAATAGACGAAAACAGCTTTGTCGTACCGCATGCATCTGAAAATGTGGTAAAGGCATGGTTGTATAAAGTTAAAGGTGGGCCTGCACAAAGACCACCACAAAATAAAAAGGAGGAAGTGTGAAAATGCAAGATATGGAAAGGCGCAATTTACTGCTACCG
>CAZKPV010000102.1:0-7190 GCA_964554735.1 uncultured Clostridia bacterium | reverse complement strand
TGGGTTTGGACGATGATTTCCCGCCCATGGGTTTCAGGGATAGCAAGGGTGAGATTGTTGGTTGTGATATTGATTTGGCACGTGAAGTAGCAAAAAGGCTTGGCCTTGAAGTTAAATTCCAGCCCTTGGAATGGGATGGCATTACCATGAGTTTGAACAATGGTGACATAGATTTGATCTGGAATGGGTTATCCGTAACTGAATCACGTATGGAGGAAATTGATTTTTCCAATGCCTACATTGATAATGATCAGGTTATTGTTACCCTCAAGGACTCCCCCTTAAAGACAAAAGCCGACCTGGACGGTAAAATACTGGGATATCAGTTGGGTAGCGCCAGTGAGGATGCAGTTTCCTCAGACCCAGAGACTGCGGACAAATTAAAGGAAATCAAAAAATACCCTACCTTCAGTGAAGCCCTCATGGATTTGGAAAATGGCCGGCTTGACGCTGTATGTATTGACAGTATTGCCTTTTACCACTATAACTCCAAGCGACCGGACACCTATGATGTGATGACCGGCGAGGGCGACAACTTTGGTTCCGAGAAAATCGCAGTTGGTATTCGCAAGAGTGACAAGTCTTTTCATAAGGTATTAGATGAAACTTTAGATGAAATTAAGGCCGATGGCACCGCCGGTGAAATTTGCAAAAAGTGGTTTAACGAGGATCTCATCGTTCAGTAAATAAAATTTCTACAAACCGTGCATTTAAAACGGCGGGGTACTATGGGACAAGGGAGCAACCTGTCATGCTTGAGTATGTAATCCAGATCATGCCTTTTATATTAAGTGGATTGTGGACAACAACGCAGGTGTATGTGGTAACTATTGTTTTTGCGTTACCGTTCGCCGTGTTGGCCGCTATCGGTAAAGTGGCCGGACCCAGGCTCATAAAAGGTGTGCTGGGTATTTATACCTGGGCATGGCGGGGGACCCCTTTGCTGTTACAACTTTTTATTGTTGTATACGGTCTTCCTAACATTGGTATTAGACTGCCCCTATTTACTGCGGCCGTTTTGGTTTATACCCTAAATATGGCGGCGTATATTACGGAAATTATGCGCGCTGCCATTCAATCCGTGGATAAAGGCCAATACGAGGCCGCCAAGGCTTTAGGGATGTCCTATTGGCAAACTATGTTCCGAATTGTTCTGCCCCAGTCGTTTAGGTTGGCCTTGCCGCCAACATGCAGTGAGGCCATAAACCTAGTCAAGGATACGGCCTTGCTAACGGCAATTAGTATGCATGATCTGCTGCGTGCCGCCAGACTAATCGCCAACCGGGATTACAGTATTGTTGCTTATATTATAGTATTTATTCTTTACCTGATTATATCTTCTTTGCAGGTTAATATTTTTGGGCGTCTGGAGAAAAGGGCTGCTTATTATGATTAGATGCGAATGCCATATCAAAGTGGGAGCAGTGCCATGCTTTATTAGTCTGGAGGATATGTAAGAATGGAGTACATATGGAGCAAAATGCCCTTTATTTTGGAAGGCCTGGTTTACACGGGGAAGCTGTATTTCTGTACAATCATTTTAGCATTCCCACTTTCCATTTTGGTGGCCATATTAAAGGTTTCCGGTCCTGGGATCGTGAAAAAAATTCTGGGGCTGTACACCTGGGTTTTAAGGGGAACCCCACTTCTTTTACAGCTCTATTTTGTCTATTTTGGGTTACCGCTGGTAGGAATTACCCTGGGACCCTTCACGGTGGCCCTGAGTGTTTTTGTGCTCAGTGTGGCGGCTTATGAAGCTGAGATTATCCGGGCGGGGATCATTTCTATCGACAAAGGGCAATACGAGGCGGCTAAGGTGCTGGGTCTTACCTACCCTCAAACGATGCTGAGAATTATTATTCCCCAAACTATACGCCGTGTACTGCCCCCCACCTGTAGCGAGGCTATTATTCTGGTTAAAGATACGGCCCTCGTGGCAACGATTGCAGTCGGAGATCTACTGCGTAATGCCAGGGAATTGGTGATGATGGATTTTAAAATTTCACCGTTTATTGTAGTTTTTATTATCTATCTTGTTATTTCATCTATTTTAGTAAAAATTTTTGCTAGGCTTGAAGAAAAGTACTCTATTTATGATTAGGGGTGAACCCGTGTCTGAAATAATGATCAAAATGACGGATATTTGTAAAAGTTTTGGTAGTTTAAAAGTATTGGAAAATGTCAGTATAGAAATTAAGAAACGGGAAATCATCGCCATTATCGGCCCAAGCGGTTCCGGGAAGAGTACCCTACTGAGATGTATGAACCAGCTCGAAAAAATTGACAGCGGTGTTGTGGAAGTGGAAGGAGTGGTCATAGAAGCGATAAATACCCCCGGTGTTAGCCCCGCCCCACCAAAGGAGGTCAGGGCTATCTTGGGCAAGATGGGGATGGTTTTTCAGAACTTCAATCTTTTTCCACATAAAACTGCTTTGGGAAATGTTATTGAGGCCCCCCTAACCGTGGCCAAGATGCCCAAGGAAGAGGCCATTGCTGTTGGCGAGGCCCAATTGAAAAGGGTTGGTCTGTTGGATAAAAAGGACAGTTACCCGTCTAAACTATCCGGCGGGCAAAGACAAAGAGTGGCTATTGCAAGGGCTCTAGCCATGAACCCGGATTTAATGCTTTTTGACGAACCTACGTCCGCCTTGGATCCCGAGCTTGTCGGTGAGGTTTTGGAAGTTATAAAAAGGTTGGCGGAAGAACATATGACTATGGCCATTGTTACCCATGAAATGTCTTTCGCTCGAGAGGTCGCCGATCGGATTATCTTCATCGATAATAAAAAGATAATAGCGGATCTTCCTCCTAGGAAATTTTTCGATAATCCAACCCATCCAAGAATAATTGCGTTTTTGGAGAAAATGCTTTAAAGTTTAAGGGTGCCTTATAACGCAACGGAATTTTAAGGTTTTATGGGGAGTGGTGAGTTGCATACTATTGGCAAGGTTGCAATTAAACTTGTGCTGGCGGATAATAAGGAGGAAAGTAGCCTAGAGAAGGAATATCATACGGCGGGCTATCTGTTTATCAGGGGGAGGGTTGGTTCCATGACCGCTGAGAAGATTGTTGCGGCCATTGAAACCGCTGTCCAGCGGGAACGGCTCCTTGATAATACATACCGCCACGCCCACTCACTGTACCATGCAATTATAGATGCTTTTTACGGTATTTGTAGGGGGCAGTTGGAATTAAAAGAAATATTACGCACGGTGGGTTTAAACTTTACTGTGGTTCGCGGGCCACGTGTGGCCCTCAAGGACGAAGATGACGGTGAATGGCTGGCTGTTGCCCTGTATGGTACCATAGGTGCCCCCAGAAAGGGATTTGAACATGAGGCTATAGGTTTAGGTATAAACCACCTGTAAGATAGAATACGTAAAAAATGAGGCAAACACCTCAAAAATGCGCAATAATTTTTCCCAGGGGAGAGCAATGAATTATTTTATTTCATTTGTTGACAGTCTGAAAACCGGGAAGGCCGCACCGGTTTATCTTTTTTGCGGCGAGGAATCCTTTTTACAGGAACGTGCACTAAAAAAGATCAGGGAAATCCTTCTAGACCCTGCAAGGTCGGAATTTAATGAAGAAATTGTGGACGGTGATGAGGTTACCGCCGGCGACATAGTTTCCCTGGCGCGAACCTTTCCTTTTATGTCGACAAAACGGTTGCTGGTTGTGAAAAATGCTAAAGGGAGCCTGTCCAAGGGTGAGCCGGTGCTAGTTGAGTATTTTGGCAACCCCGCACCCTTTACCTGTTTGGTTTTTGTTATGGAGGGCAAACCGGATAAACGCAGGAAGATATACAAAGAGCTGATTAAGGCGGGAAGGCTTGTTGACTTTAAACCGCTGGGGCGCAACGACATACTACAATGGCTGGCCCATGAGGCGAGGCTTGCCGGTAAAAGGCTCGACATAAAGGCCGGAAATGAGTTGTTAGCCCGGGTTGGGACGTCTTTAAATGTATTGGAAAATGAGCTGGGCAAGATTTTAAACTACGCTGGCACCAAAGAGAAGATCACAGTTCGGGAAGTAAGAAGCGTTGTCTCGAGTGGGCTGGAATCAAACATATTCGACATGGTTGATGCCATGGGGGAAGGAGACTATCCCGAGGCTTTAAGGAGGATAAAGGATCTACTTTTAAATAAGGAGCCGCCACAGGTAATTATATCCCTTATTGCCCGGCAATTTAGATTAATTCTAGCCATAGCCCAACCCGGTGGGGAAAAACGGTTAAAATTGCACCCCTATGTTGCACGCAAAATAAAGAGTCAAAGCAAAAACTTCAACCACAAAACGGTCAGGTATGCCTTGCAAGAATTGCTGGAAATAGATGTTGCAATAAAATCAGGCAAACAAGATTTTTACCCGGCTATAGAGACCATGATGATGAAGATTGCGTTGCTTACCGTATGAACAAGGATAAGATAGCACTCATTGGCCAGGCGGCCAGCGGCCTGGCACATGAAGTGAGAAATCCCCTAATGGCTATCACTGGTTTAGTTAAAATACTTAAGGACAAGATAGCCTGTAAAGAGGAATTGGGCGAAATAATGGATACCTTGGACCGTGAGGCGGGGGAACTTAAAATTTTATTAAACCGTCTTCTCAACATTGCTCAACCCCCCCCACCAAAGTTAAAATTGGAATGTCTGGAACACATACTTTACGAGGTGATCGCCGATCTCGTGAGGGACCCTGGGCTTAACCACAACCGTTGTGTCAGCTATACCATTAATAGGGATGATAATTTCCCCAAATGGATATATGTGGATCATCATCAGTTGAAACAGGTTATAGCCTGCATAGCCTCTAATGCCGTGGAGTCCATCACCGGAAAGGGTAAGGTTACCTTTAGTATGCGTAATTACATTTTCGACAATGGGGTGCGATTGGAGATTGCAGACAACGGCTGTGGGATTCCACGTAAGAACCTGTATAAAGTTGGCCTTCCTTTTTTCACTACAAAGGCCGAGGGGAAAGGTTTGGATTTAAGCGCATCCTTTATGATTATCGACCGACATGGCGGTAGGCTGGAAATAGACAGCGTTGAGGGCAAAGGCACGGTGGTTTCAGTTTATCTTCCCATATAACATATAACTAAAAATAAAAATCCACCCGTGAGGGTGGTTTTTTTGCTGGCTCTTATCCAGTTTCTTTATTGAAGAACCTGGTTAATCTCGATTTTTTGCGTGCCGCTGTGTTTCTATGAAGGACCCCTTTTGTTACGGCCTTATCAATCGTTGAAATGGCATCCCGCAAAGTAACCTGGGCCTTTTCGCGGTCGCCACCTTCAATGCTTTCGTATACTTTTTTGGTGGCTGTTTTAATAACGGATTTAACCCGGGAGTTACGCAAGTTGCGCTCTCGTGAAAGACGTGCACGTTTTATGGCTGATTTTCCTTTACTCATAATCTCACCTCCCGACGAGGACAATTTTATCATGGGCAAAATAAAAATGCAAGCAAACATTGGTATATCTCAGCATATTTTTGCTAATGATAATTATAGAAAAATGAAGGAGGTGAATTGGTAAATGGAACAGCAACAATGGATGGGTTTAGCTATTAGATTTATCGTTTCGGCCGTGGTTTTATGGGTGGCGGCACTGGTGTCCCCGGGATTGGTAATAAAGGGTGGCATTGTAGGCGCGTTAATAGCTGCCGCGGTTATCGCAATTATTGGTTTTTTAGCCGAAACCCTGTTGGGGGAAAAAATCTCCCCACAAAGTAGAGGTATTGTCGGTTTTCTTACGGCGGCGGCAGTTATCTATCTTGCCCAGTTTATTATTCCAAACTTTCTCAGTGTAAGCATTTTAGGGGCACTTATAGCGGCTTTTGTAATCGGAATCATTGATGCATTTGTACCAACGCTTTTGAGGTAGAAGTATTTTTCAAGGTCCCTTCCTTAAAGGTAGGGACTTTTTGTTTTTGTGTTAGAGGGCAATCCCCCCGCATATAATTCTATGAACAGGTCTTTTAAAGGGGGGATTGATATTTACTTAAACAGGTACCAGATGGGGCCGCGCCGAAGGATTTTATTCAGGCTAATTCGCTTGTTGGTTGTTTGTTTACTTTTAATTTTTATTGTAACCTCTATTCTGAGGATCCCTCTTTTTACACCTCTAGCCAAAGATCTAGCGGTGAATGGCCTGTTGTGCATTATGCAGTGGGGAGATTGGACAGGAAAAGACATATTACGGCTAGCTATGCCTGTTTTGGTATGGGAGGAATTCGACCCCGCGGAGCACAAATCACTGATTGCTTTGCTTGTTTCATCTGTCTCCTTGTTGGCACGGGTGGACATGCATAGTCCACAATCATTATTAAAATCGCAAATACCGTTGATGGCAATAAACCATATGCATTACCAGGAGACAGATGCTGTGGCGGCCGGCTATGGTAGCGTGGCCGAAGACATATTCACTGTGGAAGGCAATGGGGACATGATAAATCTCAGTCTAACAGAAAACACGGGTTTCGAGGCAAAAATCCCCTTCTACTATGATTCAACAGACAGTGACGAGATGGCCTTGGTGGCCATTTATAATACCCACACTAGTGAAACTTACAAACTCACTGACGGCGTTGAACATTTGACCGGTAAGAGGGGTGGTGTTGTAAAGGTAGCTGAATCCATGGAAAGGGCTCTTAGGGGTACTTACGGCATCAATGTGGTTCGTTCTGACAAAATTCATGACAAGGAATATAACACTTCATATTTAAAATCCGAAAAAACGGCCAGTAGCCTCATATTAAACAACCCTGGCCTGAGGGCCGTCTTTGATATTCATCGTGATATGTACAAACCACGCAAACAATGTGTTGTGGAAGTTAAAGGCCAAGAGGCTGCCACAATATTAATAATTGTAGGTTCCGATACCATCTTGCCCCACCCGAAGTGGAGGGGAAATCTAGCATTCGCTAAACGGCTAGAGGAAAAATTGAACGAAAAATACCCGGGGCTTTGCATTGGCGTGAGGGTGCATGAGGCTCGTTACCACCAACAATTACACCAGCACTCCTTATTATTGGAAATAGGGGGCGTGAACAACTCCATCGAGGAGGCCAATTACAGCAGCGAGCTCTTTGCGGGCGTTCTTGCGGAAGTGTTGGTGGAAGATCAAAGCTCATTGGATGTATAAAAATGTAGGGTTTGTAAAATTATATTTAAAAAAGGGGACCTTGCAA
>CAZKPV010000101.1:0-7229 GCA_964554735.1 uncultured Clostridia bacterium | reverse complement strand
AATGTGCACATAAGCGTACAAAAGGTGTGCCTCCGAGCCTTTTGTTGCGCGTTTCTCCTCCCCTCTGTGTCGAAACCGCCGATAACTGCACAAAAGGAACGTCCCTCTGTGTCGATGCCTCTGTGCCGATGGGTTCACCGCTAACATGTTTGTGTCGGGAGGGCAACATTGTGGGATAAAGTTTTCTTAAACCAACAGCTATCGAAAACTACTTTCGTATTTATACAATCGCCCGCACCGGTTTTTTCAAGCAAGCTAAATTTCATGCTGTTCCTCGGGAAACAAGGGCCGGAAGACGGTATCGAAATACAGCATTGCCCTGTCATATTTACCACGACACATAACTCTGTTTCAACTCGGATTGCATTGCTATCCTGTATGGCATAACACATGGCTGTGTAATCTATTTCAGGCACGGCTTCGCAATAATTTGGGGCCCGCATACTGAGCCTCTTTGCAAACCATGTTTCAAAGTCCAGCACACGTGCGCCCTCATCCGTTATTACGGTTACATTCCCGGTAATTTTTATGATTAAATTGACCTCTATAGTCTTGCCGGCAAGCGGCCTTATCGTATAATCCGCCAAAATTACATTTTTTATGGTGCAACCATCTATTTGGATCACGGGAAGTACTTTTAACCAAGGGGTGAAATCCACATTATCACTTACGGGATTGCCCGCCCCTCCTGGGTTAAGTTGGGGATTGTAGGGCCCACTGCTATCCCCCCACCAGTTATTAACAGCATCTACAATGTGAGCCGTGTTATTAATGACACCCCACCCGTTTTCCACGATATCATTGCAATTGATGGTAGGGTCGGCACTTCCCGGCCCGTAATAATAGGAGTTGCTCACATACACACCCGCTCTCCCGCTGTTAATCAGGGTATTGTTTTTTATTGTTGGCTTTAAGGGAAAGGGGTCGGGTGAGATAAATCCTCCTTCTCCCTGACTAAACAGGTAAATTGCATCGCGTGTGCTGTTTTCGATTTTGTTGTTGGCGATTAGTATTTCGTTTGGTGGATTGCCGACGGCAGGAACCCATCCCCAAAAGATACCGGAGGGCTTGCAATTCCTGATAACATTTTCCTGCATTATTTCGGCCATGGATTGAATAATGACAATACCACCCTGTTCGTCAAAACTTCCGGCACCGCAAGCGGTTATTGTGTTGCCGACTATACTGGTATTGCGTTGATCCCAGGCTAGTGTAATCCCAGTGTTGGGATGGTTTTTAATAGTGTTGTCCTCAATCACTAGTCCGCTTGCACTGGCCCGGGCAAAGATCCCATCAATCATATTATTATTGACAGTGTTACCAACTACGTTAGTTATTCCATGGGGGTAAAGAACTATTCCGCCACGGTTGAGCCCCCCACCGACCCCATTGTTTTCAATAACATTGGAGATAATGTTCATTGCGGCACCATAGTTGGTTAAAATCCCCACATTCCTGTGTCCGCTAATGTGATTATTGGTAATGACGATGTCGGTCAGACCGAGCGTTGATTCGTCACCCACTTGAATTCCGTGTAGGGGCCCGTTTTGAATGGTAAGCCCTATAACAGACACTTTTTCGCTCAATATAAGAATAGTCGGCAGGCTCGGAAGACCACCGGCGTCGATAATGGCTATTCCAACCCCCGGAGGAGGGCCTTGCAAGGTTAACGGCTTGTTTATTAATAATTGCTCATTGTATGTGCCCGGAGGTACATTAACTGTGCTTCCCGGGGATGCCGCATCTATCATATTTTGGATACTCATAATACCGCCACCCTATTTTGTTTTCTATAGGCATTATATGAAATGGGTAAGGTTAAAGTTAACAATTAAAGTGAAAGGTGTGCAAAGGGCAAAACTGCACAAAAACTGCCCAAAAGGAACGCTCCTCTGTGTCAAGTGACATATATTACCACAAGGTAACAGGTGGGCCTCGCCGAACTTTTACTGTAGTAAAGCGCAAAGGAGAGGTTTATCTTGCATAGGCGGGCTTGTATAGGGGTCGCACTGGGTGTATTCTTACTCGGTGTTTTTTTAATTAATCCTATTTCCAAACATTTTGGCACAGAAAACGCGGATTTTAGGGGAATTGCCTTAGCCGGGGAGGCCGTGGCTTTTGATTGCCAGTTTGGTGATATTGGCGACCACCCTTGGGGAGCAGATGTAATGAGGGAAATGGTCAGGTTGGGCATTTTGCAGGGCTACCCGGGGCAGGTGGCTGATACATACGGTTACCCCACCAAATATTTTGCGGAACCGGAAAAGGCAATTAGTCGGGCTGAATTTGCCACCCTATTGGCCCGCTCGCTAAATCTGCCACCAAAGGAGACCAATATTTCCTTTGGTGATTGGTGGGATGTGCCCGATTGGGCTAAGGGTGCCGTTGCTGCTCTTTTTGATCGGGGCATTGTTGAAGGGGTGCAGGGGGCGGACGGTAATATGTACTTTCTTCCATCCCGTGAAATAACGCGGGCAGAAATTGCGGTAATGGTCATGCGTGCCCTCAACATGGAGGCCGGCATCAAGGGGGGCGAACCGGGCGGGTTCTTTCATGTTACTGATGGTGACGCTAACGAAATTGCCCAAGGCGCTTCCAACGGTGCCGCTTCCAACGGTGTCTCCGCTAGCAATCCTTTCCGGGACGTCTGCGAAACCGATTGGTTTTACGAAGGGGTTTTAAGCGCGTATCGGCGGGGAATTGTCAACGGCCGCACGGATACTTCTTTTTTCCCGGCCATGAATGCCAAACGAGTTGAGGTCATGGCGGTTTTGCACAGGATACTTGAAAAGGACAGATCATTTTCACCCTCTGATGAGGAGCTGATCGGGTTGGTTAGCGACTATTACGGTAGGGCGGAAAATTTTTTAAAAGGCCGAGGTGGCAAGGAATTGCGAGCTATCTTGACGGGCGCCGCCGCCTATTCATTTAATACCGGTGGTGTGGGTGTTTTGGAGTCAACTCCCTTACCCGGCGACATAACCATACGTATAATTCCGGGTGATGGCGGATCAACGGTTGTTTCCAAAAGCGGAAGGCTGGCATCGGTATTGCGCGACACTGTTATTTACCTAGAGCCGGAAAACGAAACCACCCCCAGGCTTCGGGTTTCTGTTCAGGAAGAATTCGGGCTTTTCTGCACAAATGCCGGTTGGAAAATTTATTCCGTGGAAGTCAAGGCCAGCAAAACCACAGAAATGTTCGAGTAGCCTTGTCAGGTTACTGAGGAGGCTCGGCGTTAAGGGTCCACGGAATAGCGCTTCGGCCCCAAGGGCATCACGGATTTCAAGCAAGATCGTGCGTCATTAGCATATCGTGAGTTGCCCACGGAACTGCGCATTACCCACGGGACCGCGCCTCCAATGGCATTGCTTATTGCCTACGGAGTCGTGAGTTGCCTGCGGAATAGCGCTTCGGCCCCAAGGGCATCGTGACCGGCTGATTGGTGGCCAATGGGGTGCCTGTAGCGGGCAGGATAGCGGGCCGAGTAGCGGGCCGGGCAGCATTGTTGCTGTCGTGTTGCGAACTCTTTATCGGGTTAACTGGTGAAATCAAAAAAAATATGGTAAAATTAATCGAAACCAAATGCGAGGGTATCTGACTTTATGAAACAGGCCGAAAACGTTGACAATGCCGGACGTGAAACCGAATACGACCCCGGATACGAAACAGAATACGGGGTCAAACGGGTTAAGTTGCTGGGTGCTTTTGTGGATAGGCTTGACATGCAGGGCACACTGGCGCGCACAGCCACACTGATTGAACTGGGCGAACCTTTCCAAATCGTTACTTTAAATCCTGAGTATCTCTACCGGGCCCAGTATATGCCAGCCCTATTTGAACCGGTAAGAGAAGCGGGCCTGGTAACCGCCGACGGCGAGGGCATTGTTTGGGCCTGCAAGATGGCGGGACACCCCGTGCCGGAACGCGTAACCGGCATAGACCTGATGTTGGAATTATGTAAAGTCGCGGCGGATAAGGGGTGGAGCATTTTTCTGTTGGGTGCCGAGCCCGGTGTGGCGCGGGGTGCGGCGGAGGGGCTCAAAAGACGTCTACCAAATCTGGAAATAGCGGGGACCCGGCACGGTTATTTTGCGGCCGATGAGGAAATAGGCGTGGTAAATAGCATCAGACAGGCTCATGCCGACATACTTTTTGTGGCACTCGGGGCACCGCGGCAAGAATTGTGGATACATAAACACCTGGCCGAGTTGGGTGTAAAGGCCGCTGTTGGCGTCGGTGGCAGTTTCGATGTGATCGCCGGCAAGGTGCGGCGGGCTCCCGGTTGGTCTCAAAAGCTAAAATTGGAGTGGCTCGCGAGGCTTTTCATGGATCCAAAACGTTGGCGGCGGATGCTAGTTTTACCCAAGTTCGCCTGGTTGGTTTTAAGGAAATATGGGTTTTAAGCGCAGGTGATATTTTCCGGGGAGAAGGTTGTATCATGTTACGGGCAGTAATTTCAGGTTATTATGGCTTTCACAATAGCGGTGACGAGGCCATGCTCCAGGCTATAATTGAAGTCCTCGGCAGGCGTCTTCCCGAATTGGAGCTGGTTGTGCTTACCCAGGATCCCGATTTTACAACAAATGAATTTGGCGTGAAGTCGGTTCAACGTGACAAGCCATTTCGTGTTTGGAATGAGATCAGAAAGTCCGACCTCCTGATCAGCGGAGGGGGCGGGCTTCTCCAGGATATTACCGGTCCTTATAGCATCATTTACTATTTAGGCATCATATTTATGGCTAAGCTCTTGGGCAAGCCGGTATTTTTCTATGCCCAGGGTGTGGGGCCGGTGCGGACAATCATGGGGAAAATCCTACTCCGCATAATCGGTAACAGGGTTGATTTTATAACGGTGCGTGACGCCGATTCCCGGATGGAGTTGTTCGATCTCGGTTTAAGAAATCCGCCCGTGGTAGTCACTGCCGATCCGGTGCTAGCCATAGATACAACCGTAATCGACAAGGGGCGGGGCATGAAGATTATCAACGGCCTTTTTGGCGTGGATGTGGAAAAGCATCCGACCGTGGGCGTATCGGTGCGCAGTTGGCGTGGCCTAACGGAATTTAAAAAAATTGTCGCCGCCGCAGCGGACGATTTGGCGGCTAGGGGCTGGAATGTGATCCTGGTTCCTATGCATTACCCCGATGATCTGGAGGCCTGCCGCTGTGTGCAGTCATTTATGAAACAAAATAGCGTTTTGTTGGAGGAACGATATGAGTACCGGGATTTGCTGGCGGTCGTTGCCAATATGGATTTGGTTATAGGTATGCGCCTACATTTTTTGATCTTTGGTGCTGTTTCTAATGTTCCGGTAATAGGTATTAGCTATGACCCCAAGGTCAACCGTTTTATCGAACTGATCAAACAGCCCTTGGCCGGGGATGTTTATTCGCTAAACTACGATGAACTGTCGGGTTTAATAGACAGGGTAATTGAAGACAGGGATAATATTAAAGTGGAGCTGGCAAAACAAGTGCAAGAGTTGAGCCGGGAGTCGGTGCGGACTGCGGGTCTATTGAAGGAGTTCCTGCGGAAAACAGGAAAGTTGAATGGCTCGCGGGCGGGACCGTAGGCAGGTGGGTTGCAGGCGATGGCGCGTCGGGGCCCTTGGAATTTTTCCTGTTCTATTTAGGCAAGGAGGTAGAGGATTATTGGCCGGTAAAGTTAAAAAAGTCCTTATTTCGCTTTTATTATGTGTGGTGGTAGGAATATTCTGTGTAACGGGTTATTCCACCTGGGCCGATGCAAACAGCAGTGGTGCGGGAAGTGAAAGCGATCCGATTGTAACCGCAAGCTATGTTACCAAATATTTTAGTGAAGAGATACAAAGGTTTATGGATTTAACCGTAAAACCCTATGTGGCCCAATATGCCGGTGGAAGTATGCAATGGGAGGTTGTCGAGCTGGCGGCCGGACAAAAACTTATCGGTCAGGCCGGGGCGGAAATAATTGTACGTACGGGGCGGGCCGTAATAGTCGATGAAACCATAAATGGTATTCCCGATTTGACAGCGGGTGCGGATCTCAAGGCGGGTACACCTGTTACCTTAAATCACCACCTGGTTGTGCCCCGTTCCGATGGCAGGGGAATTCTTGCCCAAGATTCGGTTTGGGTTATGTACAAGGGGCAGGCGTCCATACGATAGGAGAAGTAATTATTTGCAACTAAACTGTCGATTAATGCGTCTAAGAGGTAACCTACATTTTATAAGTTGGTGGTTGGTATGAAAAGAGGCACGAGAAAAAGCACGAGAAAAAACACTAAAAGCAAGTGGAAACTTCGAAGCAATGCCAGATTAGTCGTATTTATTATTGCCGTTTTGCTGGTTGTCGGTGCCGGCGCTTTTTTAGCCAATGAAATTTTTGGCTTTTGGGGCAGCGGTGTGGCCGAAGAGCCGGATGACGACAAGCCTGTGATCAGCGGGCGTACAAACGTGCTGTTGATCGGCATTGATGCGCGGGGGGATGAAAAAATGGCCCGTGCGGACACCATTATGCTAGCCAGCTTTGATGCCGATGAGAACAAGGCGGTTGTGGTGTCGATTCCGAGGGATACGCGCGTGGAAATACCGCGCCATGGTATGGATCGGATTAACTCGGCAACTGTCTTTGGAGGGCCTAAGCTGCTCGTGGACGTAGTGTCGGATTTGTTTAAAATCCGTATGGACGGCTATGTGCTGTGTGATTATGACGGCTTTATCGAAATAATCGATGCCCTAGGCGGGGTCACCATGGACATCAAGGAGGATATGTACCATTACGATCCGGAGGACGGCGGCAAGTACACCATCAACTTAAAAAAAGGGGATCAGCAGCATCTGGACGGTAGCAAGGCGCTGCAATTTGTACGTTACAGGGACTATGCTCTTGCGGATATTACCCGAACGCAGCAACAGCAGCAGTTTTTGCATGCCCTGGTAGGGCAGGTTGCGAGAACCAATACCATACTGAAATTGCCCAGACTAGTACCCACTATTTTGAGGAATATTCAAACTGATTTGCGCTATACCGATATTATGGCCTTGGCTAAGGCGGCCAAGGGCTTTAAGGATATTGAAATTGCTTGCCAGACTCTACCGGGATATTTCCTGGAGATGAATGGTTTGAGTTATTGGGAGACTGATCAAAAGGAAGCCAGGACACTGATTGCGAGGCTGTACGAGGGCGAGGACATCAATGAGGTGGTCTGGGGTGCGAAGGTCATTAAAACCGACATCGCCTCTTCG
>CAZKPV010000100.1:0-7347 GCA_964554735.1 uncultured Clostridia bacterium | reverse complement strand
GACCGCCTTTCATTTCCCTGATAGTAAACATATCAAGAAGGGCTTGTGTCGGGTGTTCGTGGGCACCGTCGCCGGCGTTTATCACGGAAGCATCCACCGCCTCGGCCAGTATCCGAGCGGCTCCGGCCTTTAAGTGGCGCATGACAATTAAATCCACGCCCATGGAGGCGATTGTTTTGGCGGTGTCTTTCAGGCTTTCGCCTTTCACAATGCTACTGGAGCCCAAAGATACACCTACCGTATCAGCGCTAAGGTATTTCCCCGCCAGCTCAAAAGAGGTTTTGGTGCGGGTACTGGGCTCGTAAAAGAGATTGACAATACTTTTACCCCTGAGTGTCGGTACCTTTTTGATCTTGCGAAGGATAATATCCTTCATGGGTACGGCCGTATCAAGAATCAGTTCGATCTCGGCCGGGGACATTTCCTCGATCCCGAGAACATCTTTACGCCTTAGTTTCACCTTTTTTACCTCCCAGAGCCAAAAATAAAAGCCTTTCCCGGCTTACACGCCCAGGCAAAGGCCAAAAGGAACAAATACCATCCCTTATTGGCCTCGCGGGACCATCACTTAAAAGGAGGGTAAGCAAATCCCATATATTTCATTCCACTATCACCACCCTGTCCTCTCCATCCGTCTCTCGGAGAAGAACCGATACATCTTCTTTCTTGGAAGTAGGTAAGTTTTTACCTACATAATCCGCCCTAATCGGGAGCTCCCTATGCCCCCTATCAACTAACACCGCCAGTTGAATGGACTTTGGTCTTCCCAAATCAATGATCGCATCTAAAGCCGCACGCACCGTCCTGCCCGTATAAATAACATCATCAACAAGTACAATCTTTCTTTTGTCCACAACGAAGGGTATATCCGTTCTCAGGACGACCGGTTTATGCTTTATCTTGTCCAGGTCATCTCTGTATAGCGTTATATCTAAAATGCCGACTTCAACGTCCTTTTCTTCATATTGTCTGAGTTTGGCGGCTAACCTGTTGGCAAGCGGAACACCACGCCTTCGAATACCCACTAAAGCAAGATTTTCAATACCTTTGTTGCGTTCAATAATCTCATGGGCAATACGCGTCAGTGCCCTTCTTATCTGTTCCGCATCCATGATCCTGGCCTTGGTTTTAAACCCCATACTATCAACTCCCCATCAAAAAAGCCTACTTACCGCCGGTAAGTAGGCCTAAACAGCCCAAGACAAGAATAAACGTTTATTCTTCCTTACCGGCCTCTCCGGGCCGATTTAAAGGACTTCTTTATGGAACAGCTTATATGAATTTACGCCCCTTGTCAATTATTTTTAGGAATAAGCCCTTTTATTAAAGGAATACTAATGTGCAGGTAACAGTATTTCTTCTTCCACCGGGAGGGCATCCATGTAATGCAAAAAATTTCAAAAACCTTGGCACTGATTTACATCCTGTTAACGGTTACAGCGGTTGTTGGTTGCAGCAATACCGCATTAACCCAAGCCAACACGGCCGATTACGATATTTACAAGGAATTCCCGGGTATGGAGAAACCCTATGAAGGACCACTGCCTTGGGAGGATAACATAGATTTTATAGAGGCGATCAGCAAACACCTGACTCCGGTAAAAATGGCCGCCTACAAGGCCACACTTCCCAACCCTGTTGAATCGGAATCCTATAACATAGGCCTGGCCGCCAAACACTTAGCCGGCACAGTTGTGCGCTCCGGGGAAACATTTTCACAAAACACCGTCCTGGGCCCCTATACGGAAGAACGTGGATTCCGCACCGGACCCACCTATGCAGGTAATCGCCATATAACCACAGTGGGCGGCGGTGTATGTAAAGTAGCCACCATGCTGTACAATGTGTCGACCTTCTGCGATTTAAAGATAATTACGCGCCACCACCATTCCATGACTGTACCCTACGTCCCACCCGGACAGGACGCCACCGTATATTATGGGTCGAAGGATTTCCGCTTTTTAAATGACACGGGTAACCCCTTGTTGATATGGTCACAAAAAATCGACAACACTCTTTATATGGCCTTTTACGGCCGGGAAAAGCCGCCCGAGGTGACTTGGGCCCATTTAGTTAAAAACAAAACCGATTTTTCAACGGAATACAGATACAACCCGAAGCTACCGCCGGGAACCGAAAAGGTAATCTCCCCGGGGCAGGACGGTTATGTAGTTGCCTCGTGGGTGTCCGTCAAGAAACCCGATGGCACGGCCGCGATCAAGAAAAAAGGCACCAGTTGGTATAACGCCAGCCCGCGTATTATTGAACGCGGGCCACAGGAATAAGGCAAGTATAAGGTTGTTTACCAATCAATTTCATCGGGGAAATCAATATTTAATTGCAGTTCATCAACACGGCAACCATACCTGATGGACTCGGCCTCAAGGTCATCAACCAATTCCTTATACTCCCGGCCTTTTTCAGAAATACGTTTGGCGAAAATTGATATATTGGCCCGGCGTCTTTCGCTGGACATATTAAAAAGCCTGTCATTTAGGATATCTATATACTGGGTTGCATACCTTTTTGTATAAACACCTTTACCATTCATTAGGTTCAAAAGCCTAGTAAAAGCCCTTGGGGATAAAATCTGTTCCAAACAATTGGCCACTGCCGCCTGGAGCATTCTCACATTGGCTATGGTAAAATCCCAGCTTGCCTTGGGTTCCGCATAGAGGTTGCTACTGTTTTTTGTTCTGGTTTGTTTTTCGGCATAGATTTGTATGAAATCATTTAAGGCAATCATAACAAACAATATTTCCGGCCACAGCACATTTATTTTTAAATATAAGTTCTTGTCTGGTGCAATAATTTCCATATACCTTTTTTTATCTTCATCCAAACCATTGTCGAAAAACTCGTATTCACGATGCCCCATCAAGGCGTGGCGAAGGTCGTAACAAATTGCCAACACCCTGATACGGGTTGCATAATAATCCATTAACTTTTCTTCATCCCCGATAACATCATGCAAGGCATTGTATAGATTATTGAAATCCATGTAGTCACCATAAATGGCCACGCCGGCATTATTAGGTGTACCTTCCACAAATATCATTTTATCTGGCTCCTTTATTTATAAATGAGTTTAGTTATTTAATCTATACTTTCTAATCTTGCGATACAAGGTATTTCTGCCTATACCCAGCGCCTTTGCGCTCTTGGTTATATTACCATTAAAATACCTCATTGCTCTGCTAATATACCGCCTCTCCACATTCTCCAAATTGAAATCGGCACCCTTTGTTTCATACGGAAAATCAGCTTGAACATCCTGCTTTTCTTTGGTTCCGATATCACATATCTCACCGGTATTGAGCATGAGTTCCACGAGGTTTTCCAGTTCCCTGACATTTCCGGGCCAATCATAATGAACCAACTTTTTCATGTAATCCTCCGGGATGGGAAACATTTTTTTATTAATCCGTTTTGATATCCTGTTCATAAAATATTCTATAAGTAAGGGTATATCGTCCCTCCTCTCCCTCAGAGAAGGGAGCCGTAGGGGTAAAACATTCAGCCTAAAAAATAGATCTTTTCTGAAATTGCCCCTCTTTACCTCCTTGGCCAGGTTTTTGTTGGTTGAAGCAATAATTCGCACATCTACAACGATTTCCTTGGTACTACCTATCCTGCTGACAGTCCCCTCTTCAATTACCCTGAGAAGTCGCGTTTGCATGTCCAAGGGCATTTCACCGATTTCGTCCAAAAATATTGTCCCACCATCGGCTATCTCAAATTTCCCCGGATGTCCGCTTTTTTTGGCACCGGTAAATGCACCCTCATCGTAACCAAACAGCTCGGACTCAATCAGATTTTTGGGAATGGCACCGCAATTCAATGGAATAAACGATTCTTCCCTCCTATCGCCGTAATTATGAATGGACTGGGCAAAAACCTCCTTGCCCGTACCACTTTCCCCAGTTATTAAAATTGTAGATCTACTATCCGCTATTTGCTTGGCAAACTCTATCGTTTTAAAAAACTTTTTGTTTTGGCCAATAATTTTATCAAAAGTGTATATGGCCTGCCGGCCAACGATTTTATTTGCCAATTTTCTTACCCTTTTAACTTCCTTGAACACATAAACCATACCGTTAAGATTGTTTTTTCCGTCATGTACGGGGTAGACGCTCAGATTGTATTGCAATACATTTTTCAGCGAATTGACAAAAACATCCTCGCCCAAAAAGCTATCCCCGGTGCTCACAACCTTGAAAACATCATCCCAAGAATCAAACAATTCATAGGCCTTCATTTGCTTTAGCTTCTTTTCCGTGTAACCAAACATGTCCGTCATGTGTTTGTTAACAGCCTTTATATTCCCGTTCGAATCCGAGGCCATGATACCGGCTGAAATCGTATCAATTATTGTTTTTGTATATTCCACGGCCAATTCCATTTTACTGCCCATTAACACCATCCTCCGTATAGTTAAAATTCTCCTCTAGAGAACATTTCCCCTTCAATTACGCAAAGGCTTGAAAAAAAATTGCACTAAAATAGAGCATTGCTCCGATAAGGAACACACATAAAAGTTATTTCTGTTCCATAATGGAGCGCCGGCCCCCTAAATTTATATCTGCGATTTCCATGAACACACAAAAGCCTTGCCGTACAACAATCCTGCACCCCAGAACACCTTAAAACCACAAGGCATAACAATTGCTATATTTAACAGTTGAGGAACAGACCAAAATAACCAATCCGAGGAGGAATAGTATGCAAAAATTCATCAGGGTCGACATGACCAGATTGGAAATCAGGACCGAGGAGGTTCCCGAAAAGTACAAGGGCCTCGGGGGCCGCGCACTCACTTCCAATTTTGTAGCGGACGAAGTTAAGCCCACCTGCCACGCCCTAGGCAAAAACAATAAGCTGATATTTGCCCCGGGCCTTTTGAGCGGTACCGCCGCACCCAACTCCGGCCGCATTTCCGTGGGGGCCAAAAGCCCACTGACCGGCACGATCAAGGAGAGTAATTCCGGCGGCACTTTTTCACAAAAGATGGCCCGCTTGGGGATCAAAGCTCTGGTTGTCGAAGGTATGCCCGCAAGGGATAAATTTTACGTGATCCACATCAATGCCGACAATGTAACCGTGGACGAGGCACCCGAAGAAATCTTGGGGGGTACCGGTAACTACGAAGCCATTAGGATTTTAAGTGAAAAATACGGGAAAAAGGTAGGGATAGCACTTGCCGGTCCGGCCGGGGAATACCGTATGCCCTCCGCCAACCTGTCCTTTAAGGATCCGGAAGGAAATATCCGTGCCGCCGGCCGAGGTGGCCTGGGTGCGGTCATGGGCTCCAAAAAGGTAAAGGCTATTGTTATCGATGACACTGGTTCGGCAAGGGTCCCGGCTGCCCACCCGGAAAAATTCAAGGCGGCGGCGAAAGTGTTTACCGAGGCTTTGAGGAGCCACCCCGTGGCCGGTGAAGGGCTGGCCACCTATGGGACAGATGTATTGATTAATATTGTAAATGAGACCGGTGGTTTACCCGCCAACAACTTCACATCCGGACGGATCGACCACAACGACAACATTTCCGGGGAAACCATGAATGCCAATATTACGGAGCGGGGAGGGGATGGCAAAGTTGCCCACGGCTGCCACCCGGGCTGTATTATTCGTTGCTCCCAGTGGTATGCCGACAAAGAGGGCAAGTACATTACCAGCGGCTTCGAGTATGAAACAATTTGGGGTCTCGGAGCAAACGCCGGGATAAAGGATTTAGATGACATCGCCTACATTGATCGGGCTATGGATGATGTTGGGGTTGACAGTATTGAACTTGCTGTTGCCGTAGCCCTTGCCATGGAAGGCGGTTTGTTGCCTTGGGGTGACGGGAAGGCAGTATTGGACGCCGTAAAGCAAATCGCCACCCCCACCCACCTGGGCCGCATCCTAGGCGGAGGGGCAGCCGTTGTAGGCAAGGTTTGTGGTCTGTACCGAACCCCGGTAGTCAAGGATCAGGCTATTCCGGCCTATGATCCCCGTCCTATCAAGGGTATCGGCCTGACCTATGCCACAAGCACTATGGGGGCCGATCACACCGCCGGCTACTGTATTTCCGGTAACGTTTTAAAAATTGGTGCCGACATAGACCCGTTGAAGAAGGACGGACAGATAGAATACGCCCGGGCCATGCAAATCGGCACCGCCGCCGTTGACAGTACCGGCCTGTGCCTGTTTGTTTACTTCGGTGTAGCCGACAATCCGGCCGGTTACCAGGCTATAATTGACATGATCAATGCCCAATATGATTTGTCGCTGACAGCCGAGGATGTTGACCAACTGGGTGTGTCGGTACTGGAAGTGGAGAGGGCCTTTAACAAGGCGGCTGGCTTTACCAATGCCCATGACCGGCTTCCGGAATTCTTTGAACACGAACCCTGCCCGCCACATAATGTGGTGTGGGACTTTACACCGGAAGAAATAGACGAGGTATTCAACTTTTAAAACCCATTGTAATCCCCATTCAAATAGTGGATTACAATAGAACTTATAAAATATTCGAAGTCAGGTAAGTGATACTGAATTATTTTATAAACTTCTTCGCCGGGGATATTGTCATAAAGGTGAACCGCACGGTTGCGGAATTTGACCATGTTAATAAAATTTGGTAGCTCTTTTTGTGACAGAATCCCGGCCTTAGCCAGCAGCTCTATAGATTCTCCGTATGTTTGGGGAATGCCCAGATGCTTCCTGGCAACGATATGGTGAGATATATCCAGAACCGCCTCAATGGATGTTTGCAACAGACGAACAGCCGCATCAAGCATAAAGGGATCTTCTAGAAACGCGGCTTGGCTCATTTTATTTATTCTCCACAGTTTATCCAAATTTTGTTGGATAAACTGTATTTTATCACGGATCCTATTCGGGCTTACCACCCAGGTATACCTCCCGCAATGCTTCGTCATAGACCTTGTAAAAAATATCAAGATCAATTTTGTAATCCGCGTATCTTTTGCAAACGTATTCATGAAAATCCTCAAGATATAATTTCTTTTTGCAAAGCAACCTACCGGTAGATATAATTTCAAACTGAAGCGTAATGGGCACTTTATTAAGCACGACTAAATTAATATCGTCCTCGTGGGCAATATCGGTTAGATCCGCGGACATAGAAAGCTCCGTTTCCAGGTTAGGATCAGTGCCCGGGACAAACAAAACAGCAATATCAACATCACTTAACGGAGTTTGGTATTCTGTGCCGTATGAACCAAACAGATAGGCCGCCGCCACATCCCGACGCTTCCTGAAATAGCTGATAATACCCTGTAGGTGGATATCAATATCAATCATTTTAGGATCTTTACTGAGACGGACCACTCCCAACCC
>CAZKPV010000099.1:2356-7442 GCA_964554735.1 uncultured Clostridia bacterium | reverse complement strand
GGAACCAAGGAGATGCTTTACCGCGCTATGGCACAAATGCCGAGGGAAGGGTTAACTCAAACTAGATACAATTACAATCCTGTGCCGGCAGTTGCCAGAGCCTTTGAAATAGTTGCCATGGCCAAGGTTTCCACCAGTGCCGCCGAGGCAATCAGACTGGGCTACATGAAACCAACCGATGGGATAACAGTGAATAAGGATTTACTTTTGCATGATGCCAAACAAGCAGTGTTGGGGTTGGCCAATCAAGGCTATAGGGCCCCGGTAACTGAAAAAATAAAAGTTACGGGTGATCAAGGTTTTGCCGATCTGGACATTATGATCTACACACTAAAAGAAGGAAAATATATTAGTGATCACGACGTGAAAATATCCCGTAAAATTGCAAGGGTTCTTACCGGTGGCGATGTGTCATTTGATACTTTAGTTACCGAGCAATATCTATTGGACCTGGAGAGGGAAGCCTTTTTAAGCCTCTTAGGTGAACCCCTAACACAAGATCGTATCCGGCATATGCTTTCCACCGGAAAACCATTAAGGAATTAGGAGGTGTTGTAAATGAGGGAAGCCGTAATAGTAAGTGCAGTTCGTACCGCCGTAGGGAAGGCCCCAAGAGGAATACTCAAATATACAAGACCAGATGTTTTGGCTACCCATGTAGTTAAAGAAGTACTCAAAAGAACACCGGCCTTGGAACCCGGTGAAATAGATAATGTTTTGTTTGGATGCTCCTTCCCCGAAGGTGAACAAGGAATGAATATAGGTAGGGTGGTGGCCCTTCGTGCCGGGTTACCAAAAGAAGTCCCCGGTGCCACCATCAACCGCTTCTGCTCATCGGGACTTGAGGCAATCGCTACCTCAGCCGCGCGCATCATGGCCGGCTACAGTGAAATAGAGATTGCTGGTGGGGTAGAAAATATGAGTATGGTTCCCATGGCGGGAAACAAGTTTTCTGCCGACCCATACATGACGGCAAATATGCCCGAAATATACATGGGTATGGGATTGACCGCCGAAAATGTTGCCAACCAATACAAGGTAAGCAGAGAGGATCAGGATGCCTTTGCCCTGCAAAGTCATCAGCGTGCGGCCGCGGCCATTAAAGAAGGACGATATAAGGATGAAATAGTACCTGTACCGGTAACACGGCGTGAATTGCAGGATGACGGAACCATCAAGGAAACAACTTTCGACTTTGACACCGATGAAGGGGTAAGATATGACACTAACCTGGAAGTTTTGGCAAAGTTGAGACCCGTCTTCATGGCCGGTGGCTCGGTGACAGCGGGTAATTCATCTCAGACAAGCGACGGGGCAGCCGCAGTGGTAATCATGAGTGCGAAAAAGGCCGAGGAACTAGGTATAAAACCAAGGGCGGTCTTTAGAGGATACGCCGTTGGCGGTGTCGGCCCGGAAGTAATGGGAATTGGGCCCATGGTTGCCATTCCCAAGGTCCTGAAGCAAGTCGGATTATCCATAGCCGATATTGGTTTGTTTGAGCTCAATGAAGCTTTCGCCTCACAGGCACTTGCCGTAATGAGAGAGTTAGAAATGGATCCGGAAATCACAAATGTGAACGGCGGAGCCATAGCGCTGGGTCACCCACTTGGATGTACGGGTGCCAAACTGACTACTTCCTGCCTATACGAAATGGAAAGGCGCGATGTACGCTACGGCATTGTCAGTATGTGCATAGGCGGCGGTATGGGAGCGGCCGGAGTACTGGAAAGAATTTAAATTTACTGGAAGGGTGGTAACGTTCATGCAAAAAGGTGGTTTTTTCCTCCTTGAAAAACCCGATTTAGAAAAAGTGTTTACCCCAGAAGATCTCAATGAGGAACACAGACTTATTGCCAACACGGTCCGGGATTTCGCGATTAATGAATTGGAACCCAGGCACGATGAAATCGAAGAGCAAAAAGAAGGGGTTTTATTGGAGCTGTTGCAAACAGCCGGGGAACTCGGACTTCTGGCCGCAGACATACCAGAAGAATACGGCGGTGAAGGTTTAGACAAGATAAGCTCCTTGCTAATTACTGAGAATATTGTCGCCGGCGGCTCCTTTACGGTAGCCCACGGTGCACATACGGGTATTGGAAGCCTTCCTATTGTGTTTTTCGGGAATGAAGAGCAAAAGAAGAAATACCTGCCCGATTTGGCCTCAGGTAAAAAAATTGCAGCCTATTGTCTGACCGAGCCCGGCTCCGGCTCGGATGCACTGGCAGCAAAGGCCAAGGCCGTCCTTTCCGAGGATGGCAAACATTACATTATAAACGGCACCAAACAGTTCATTACCAATGCTGGAATCGCCGATGTGTTTATTGTTTACGCCAAAGTGGATGGTGAAAAATTCACTGCTTTTATCATAGAAAAAGGCACCGAGGGTCTTTCTCTTGGTGCAGAAGAAGACAAAATGGGCATCAAAGGCTCATCCACACGTAGCGTAATCCTGGAAGACGCCAAGGTGCCCGTAGAAAACGTCCTTTTTGAAATCGGCAAAGGGCATGTAGTCGCCTTTAATATTTTAAATATCGGTAGGTACAAGTTAGGTGCAGGTTGTATTGGATCAAGCAAATTTTGTATGGAAAATGCCATAAAATATTCTTTGGAAAGAGAACAATTTGGGCGCCCCATAGCCAAGTTTGGATTAATCCAAAAGAAAATCGCCTTGATGGCAGCAAAAGAATACGCTGCTGAAAGCGCGGTATACCGCACCGCCGGTATGATCAGCGAGATTTTGGAAGATGCCGAAACAGGGATGGACATCGCCAAGGGAATCGAAGAATACGCCATTGAATGTTCGATTAACAAAATATTTGCATCAGAGGTGCTTGATTTTGTGGTTGATGAAGCCGTACAAATCCATGGTGGTTATGGTTACATTAAAGAGTACCCTGTAGAATTCATGTATAGGGATTCAAGGATTAACAGGATATTTGAAGGAACAAACGAAGTTAACCGCCTGATCATTCCCGCCATGCTCTTTAGAAAGGCACAAAAGGGCCAGCTTCCCTTAATTGAAGCCGCCCAAAGCCTGCTAAAAGAAGTTCTAAGTGGTGCCGTGGGGGGAAAACCCGGCGATGCACCACTGGCCGCCGAACAGGCCCTAGTAGATGCGGCAAAGAAAATATTCCTGATGGTGGGCGGAGTGGCAGTACAAAAGTACGGTGAAAAGATCGATCGTTATCAGGATGTTTTGGGTAACCTAGCCGATATAGCCACCGGTATATTTACCATGGAAAGTGCCCTGGCTCGCACACTGAAGTCAATCAATAAAGCGGGCGAAGAAAAATCTGAAATGAAGTCCAATCTAGCTAGGCTGTATATCCACATGACTTTCCCGCAAATTGAATTTTGGGCTAGGGAGGTCCTGTGTGCCGCGGCCGAGGGTGATGACCGCCGTACACAATTGGCAATGTTAAGGCGTCTAGCACGCTTTGAGCCAGTTGATACCATAACATTACGGAGGGAGATTGCACTGGCAACGATAGAAGCAGGCAAATACCTAACATAGGCAGAATACAAAATCTTGTAAGTAAAGGTGCAGGTTATTGAGGAGGTCTATATGTCTAGAAAAACCGGCAGTAAATACGACAATATAATTGAAGCGGCTGTAAAAATCATTGCGAAAAACGGCTATCACAATTCACAAGTATCCAAGATAGCGAAGGAAGCAGGTGTCGCGGATGGAACCATTTACCTTTACTTTAGGAATAAGGAAGACATACTTGTATCAGTATTCAACAACAAAATGACTAAATTTATCAACCATATACGTGAAAAAATCGAGCTCAAAGAAGAACCACTGGATAAGCTAAAAGACTTAATAAAAAGCCATTTTTCGTATCTGGAAGCAGATCGCAACCTGGCACTGGTAACCCAAATTGAACTGAGACAATCAAATCCATCTATCAGGGAAGCAATTACCGAGGTAATTATACAGTATTATATGTTAATCGAAAATGTATTGGAAATGGGTATAGAAAAAGGGGTACTTAGAAAAGATCTCGATGTTAGATTGTCACGAAAGATGATTTTCGGAGCATTGGATGAAGTTGTAACATGTTGGGTGTTGTCCAAAAAACGCTATAAACTAACTGACAGTGTAGATAAACTGTTCTTCCTTTTGCTAAATGGCCTCGTTTAGGATTTGTTTGTGAAAAAACCGGTTGCTTTTCGCAGCCGGTTTTTTAATGTAAATGTTTTTTGCCAGAGTTTGTATCGTCCGCATCCAATATTTTTTTTAACTCCTTTTGTTGTTCATCGCTCAATTCCTCTATTGGCAATAGCTGGTCATAAACCCGATCCCCCAGGTAAATCGGGGATGTACTACGTAAAGCCAATGCTATTGCGTCACTTGGCCGCAAATCTATTATTATTTGCTCGTGCTCATCCTTTTTCAAGTATAGCTCTGCATAGTAGGTTCCTTCACGCATATCGCTAATTACTATCTTATCCACGCCCGCCTCAAAACTTTGGCAAATTGAACATATAATATCGTGGGTTAGAGGCCTGGTTACCTCAACTTTACTTAGAAAAAGTGCTATAACTTGCGCTTCCAGCGGACCTATCCAAATAGGCAATACCTGCTCTTCCTTTTCATCTACAAGAAGAACCACGGGATTTAGTGACAAATCATAAACAATGTCTTTCACCTTTAAAGGTAGCATTTTAAATCTCACCTCATACATACTATATATTATGATTTCGCTTTTATTACAGAAAATCCTTTTAAAAGCAAAACATTGTCCCGAGGCGAGCAGGCCCAACCCTTTAATTTATCTTGCTCCCATGAACTTCTTTTATCAAATTATCAAAAATTTGTTGTACGGACAGTATGTCTTTGATTCTGTGAACATTCTGGCCAACAAAGATAACACCATTTTGCACATCGCCCTTCCATGAGTTTTCCAGGGCCTTTATTAAACAGTATTGTCTGGAACACTGTTTTAAACAGCCATCACAGACACTTGGTTTTTCAATTTTACCCTCAAGTATTTTATTGACAAACTGATTGCGCAGGGCCCTACCGGGCATTCCCACAGGACTCGATATAATAGCAACATCATCTACAGTAGCCTTCAGA
>CAZKPV010000099.1:0-2346 GCA_964554735.1 uncultured Clostridia bacterium | reverse complement strand
TCCTTAAATGCTTGAGGAGCAGGGCATTCCTTACTCAGTACGAAGCGTGTGGCCATTTGTACGCCGCTTGCACCCATCTTGAACATATCGATGGCCCCACCCCCGTTAATGATACCACCGGCCGCTATAACCGGAATTTTTACTGCCTTGACAACCTCGGGCAATATTTCCGAGACGGATCTGTCCGTTCCAAGGTGCCCCCCCGCCTCCTTACCTTCAACCACAACCGCCGCCGCACCCAATCTTTCGGCAATCCGTGCTAATTTGGCGGTCGATACTATTGAAACCACCGGGACCCCACCCTTTTTACCCCATCCAAAAACATCGCGTGAAAAACCCGCGCCGGTAAAAATGATGTCAATCCTCTCTTCGATAGCTACACGAACCAGCTCCTTAAACTGGCGAATCGCATACATTATGTTAACACCTATAATTCCCCTGGTCTTTTTTTTAGCATTTCTTATCTCATTTCTTAGTTCATCCAAGGCCATTCCCGTTGCCCCAATAACCCCGATACCGCCGGCATTGCCCACGGCCGCTGCTAAAGGGGAGGTGGAGACACGTAGAGCCATCCCACCCTGGACCACGGGATATTTGGGTATAAACTTACCTATTTTCAACTTTGGGAACCTCATTCTACACAACCTTTCACTAACGTTGACTATAATTATAGCATTTAAAAATTAAAAGAGAAGTCCGGGGAACATATTTTTCTATTATTTCGTCTAAATATGTAAAGAGAAAAATATTTATTCTCAACAAAGGGGCCATAAAAGTGAAAAAGTTGAAAATATTGGTTGCCACCCTAGCGGCGGCCGTGCTTATATTAACAGCACCTCAAATCCTATGCGCATATCCGATTACCGACGGGCCGATTTCCGACAAGTTACCGGCGGTCTTTATTAACGATGAACCGGCCGTCTTAAGTGCTCCCCCCGTTTTGCAAAAAGAAACCGTATTGGTTCCGGCCTCTGATCTGGCGACTTTGCTAGGGCTTGGGCTTACTTTCGACACGGAAAACAATGCACTACATTTTTTCGGTAATACAGGGGAGCTACAACTACCGATTGATGATGATTTTGCATATTTAAATGGGCAACAAAGGGAGCTGGTATGCCCGGCGCGGCTTATCGGGGAGACAGTATATGCACCCCTATTATTTGTAGCCCACTCCACGGGATCCCAAGTGACCTGGGACAAAAACAGCCTATCCGCATTTGTGTACCTCCCGGTGATTGAATCGCGGGGGAGCTTGATCGTAAATGTAAAGGATCGGGATACGGGCACGTTCATCCGGGAGGCCCTGGTGGCAGTCCTGGAAACCAACGAAATATCCTGCATACATGAAATTGGGGGGAGCCAGGATTTCCTACTTGACATTACCAGTGATTTTTCGGGAATCTATGGTCTTTATTCCCTCTATGTCACGGCGGAAAATTACAATCCGGCAATATATCGATACATCCCCGTTAGTGGCAATGACAAGGTCCAGATAACAGTTAAACTAGATAAATGCACTACCACAAAGGCGGCAAAGACAGTTGAGACTGGAAACAACAAAAAGCAAATCGAAAACATTAAAAATTACTATCAGGACGTATATCTTAAAGCACATGGGCAGTGCAAAACACCCCTGATTGGGGTAAGAAATTTGCCCACTGATGACTTAAAAATGTGGGCGAGGGATACAAAAACAGGGGCCGGGGTTTTTAGAAAGGATACGGAAGATTACAGAAACTACTTGATCTGTATGGGAGAAAAACCAACAGGCGGTTACCACGTGCGAATAAGTAACATTGCCTGTTTTCCCGACAAGTGGATTGTTGAAGTCGTATTTTCATCACCGGCATTGGATGATATGGTAACCCAAGCGATCACCTACCCAAAACAGACAATCAGTATGCCATTAGATAACAGGCCCGTGATATTTAGGATGTATGAAAACGGAAGATATAACTACCTCCCCATTGGCAATTGACCTAGGCCTTTACTTTTAGCCTTTTAATTGCATTGTCCAAACCTTCAATGGTAAGCTCGAACATCGGGATTACCTTTTTTATTATTGATATGGTGTAGGCACCCTCCGTATAGTCCCAGTATCTTGACGGTATTGGATTCAACCATACCCTGTATTCAAACTGAGAGGCAATGCGCCGGAGCCAGTTTATACCGGGTTCCTCATTACTTAAGTTCCAGTTGATGGCACCATTAACCATCATTAACTCACTCGGTGCCATACTAGCATCTCCCAAAACTATTATTTTATATTCCGGATCCAACTGTCTAAAAAAATCCTCGGTTTTAATTGAATTACTGGGCCGACAGATGGGGTCTAGGAATATTCTT
>CAZKPV010000098.1:6006-7450 GCA_964554735.1 uncultured Clostridia bacterium | reverse complement strand
GATTATATTGAGGCTTGTAAGAGTATTGAGGACGGTTGCAGCGTGCGGGATAGGTATACAGCTTATAAAAAAGTCCTTATGGAGCTGCTTGGGGCGGATGAGGATGATTGGTTAAATTGGCATTGGCATATTAGAAATCGGATCAAGGACGTGGATACTTTACAAAAGGTTGTGAAATATGACACAAGACGACTAGCTGATGTGGCCAAGGTGGGCAAAAAGTTCAGATGGGCTATATCTCCGTATTATGCGGCTTTAATGGCGGCAAGCGGCATCGAAGGGCCAATAGGTATGCAGTGCGTGCCCTCCAGGAAGGAACTGGACGACAGGAGTGGCCAAGATGATCCAATGGCCGAGGAATATACGTCACCGGCGGCCGGCATTACCAGGAGGTATCCGGACAGGCTAATTATTAATGTAACAAATCAGTGCCCGATGTATTGCAGGCACTGCCAGCGGCGGCGCAATATCGGGGAAACGGATGCCCACCAACCCCATCATGTTTTGGAGGAAGCACTCAGGTATATTAAACGGACGCCTGAAATTAGGGATGTTTTAATTACAGGCGGAGATGCCTTGATGCTTTCCGACCGTAAAATTGAATGGCTTCTTTCTGAGCTGGATAGGATAGAACATGTTGAGATCAAGCGGCTGGGCACGCGTACAATAGTTACCCTACCCCAGAGGATTACAGCCGGGCTATGCTCCGTACTTGAAAAGCATCCCCCTGTGTATATCAATACCCAGTTTAACCACCCGATAGAGGTTACGAAAGAGGCCGGGGAGGCTTGTACACGTTTGGTTAAGGCCGGGGTGGTACTGGGGAACCAGGCAGTTTTGTTAAAAGGTGTGAACAATAATCCCCATGTAATGAAAAAGCTAAATCAGGAGCTGTTGAAAATTAGGGTAAGACCATATTATATTTTCCATGCTAAGCCTGTAAAGGGAACCGGACATTTCATTACATCGGTTGACGAGGGAATCAATATCATGGATAAGCTCAGGGGTTACACTTCGGGGCTAGCGGTGCCTACCTATATAATAAATGCACCGGGAGGTTATGGTAAAACACCGGTACTGCCGCAGTATATTCTATCCCGCGACAAGAAACAGGTAACTCTGAGGACATGGGAGAAAAGGATCATCCCATATAAGAATGAAGGTTAAAAATCAACAGAGTTAGAAATGTTTTACATGGGGCTGTGTTCCGTAATACCGGAATGCAGCCCCTAGTAAATTATTATATATATCCCCGGAATGGGCAAAATAAGGGCAACTTTTATGAGGAGTGATAGTATGGATAATGACAATCGCTCACGGGTTCCGTGGAGTGTTGAGCCAAGTTTAAAAATGAAAACAGATGAGTTGGGGATTGATTTCGATGCTTTTATTGACGGTCTAAAAAATGACAGGGCAGCCTCCGATATGGCCAAGGAGTTTGGAG
>CAZKPV010000098.1:0-5996 GCA_964554735.1 uncultured Clostridia bacterium | reverse complement strand
TGAACACCTGAAAAATCATTTCATGACTCATGGCGTGGGTTCAATAATGGGGCAGGATTGAAATTATTGGCGTAATATAAACCAATGTGTTATAATTACCTAATATATATTCAGCAAAATCGAAAGGAAGAGGCTTATGGTGCAGAATAAATTTGAGAAAATCAGCTTAACATTTGATGATGTTCTTTTAATACCGCAGGCTTCCGAGGTATTGCCGCGTGATGTGGACCTAAATACGCGTTTAACCAAAAATATTTCGCTCAATATACCCATTATGAGTGCCGGAATGGATACGGTCACGGAGAACCGCTTAGCCATAGCTATTGCCCGGGAGGGGGGCATTGGGGTTATTCATAAAAACATGGGGATAGAAAAACAAGCCCTGGAAGTGGACAAGGTCAAAAGATCGGAACACGGGGTGATATGGGACCCTATTTTTCTATCACCTAACAATCTGATCAGTGAGGCATTGGCCATCATGGAAAGATACAGAATTTCCGGGGTTCCCATTACACTGGATGGCAAACTTGTAGGAATACTGACCAACCGCGATTTGCGTTTCGAAAGGGATTTTGGGAAGAAGATCAAATATGTAATGACCAAAGACAACCTTATAACTGCGCCGGTGGGCACCACTTTGGATGAGGCAAAGGTAATTTTACAAAAACATAAGGTGGAAAAACTCCCCTTAGTGGATGATAATTTTAATCTTCGGGGTCTGATCACCATTAAGGATATCGAGAAGATACGGCAGTACCCAAACTCCGCGAAGGATGAACGCGGCAGGCTTCTTGCTGCCGCCGCTGTGGGAGTAACGGATGATGTTATGGAGAGAATTGACGCCCTTTACCGGGCTAAGGTAGATGTTATTGTGGTTGATACCGCCCATGGACATTCCAGGGGTGTCTTGGATGCGGTAGACAGGATCCGCAAAAGGTATCGGGACTTGGATATTATTGCGGGCAATGTTGCCACGAGGGAGGGGACCAGAGATCTTATAGCTGCAGGGGCGAGCGCTGTAAAGGTTGGCATCGGGCCCGGATCAATCTGTACCACACGGGTAGTCGCGGGTGTTGGTGTATCGCAAATTACCGCCATCTCTGACTGTGCGGATGAAGCGAAGAAACATAACATACCTATAATAGCCGATGGCGGGATTAAATACTCGGGGGACATTACCAAAGCAATAGCCGCAGGTGCGGATGTAGTCATGATTGGAAGCCTCTTTGCCGGGACAGAAGAAAGCCCGGGAGATTTGGAGATTTACCAGGGCAGGAGCTACAAAGTGTATCGTGGTATGGGCTCTGTAAGTGCGATGCGTGAGGGAAGCACGGATAGATATTTCCAGGAAAATACCCAAAAGCTTGTGCCGGAAGGTGTTGAGGGGAGGGTTCCCTATAGGGGGTCCCTTGCGGAAACAGTTTACCAGCTCCTGGGCGGGCTAAGGGCGGGAATGGGATACTGCGGCACGAAAAATATATTTGAACTGAAGACAAAAACCAAATTTACACGCATAACCAATGCCGGTCTGAGAGAAAGCCACCCACATGATGTGGTTATCACCAAGGAAGCACCAAACTATAGTATAAAAACGTGAAACAAAAAACCCTCCGCGCAGAGGGTTTTTATAATCCATATATCCTCGATTGAAATGTCATACTTTCGAACAGGTTTTTGTCTTCCTTGCTGACATTAGCCCCAAAGCGTACCATAAGTACATTTGCCGGATGCTCAGTTACATCGGGATCGTCCGTATGGCATTTTTTGAGACCAATGTATCCAAAGAGCCTCGTGAGCATCTTTTGGTAGGACCACAGGTTCAGTTTGCTGTTTTTCAGATCCCAATGCCAGCAAAATTCTATTGTGATTACAATGTAATCCTCAAACTTTTTATATTCGAAAGCCGATAAAAGTAGGTTTTTGGCGATCTTGTACTTTCTCCAGTTCCTGGATGTTTCTATAGCCCCTAACTCAAGAATCCGCGGATGTTTGCTCCACCTGCTATATTTATCGGGGTAGTGAAAGGTAACATATCCGACTATCATATCTGCAAACCTGGCTATAAACACCATTCCTTCCGGAAGTTCGGCTATTTCCATCAGGCTTTCCTTTTGTTTAACGCTTTGTCTAAAATTATCCAGTTGTGGGCACATTTCTAGTTCTCTGATGTAATTGCTTTCTACCGGTCCCTCAAAAAATATTTCACCGGATGGAGTGGTAAGATTATAATCAGGGCGATTTAAGCAGCCTAATCCATCAGTCATCACAAACACCCCTTTTACCGTACAGGTAATGGTTTCAACCGTTTATTGGTATTTCTAACTGCAATATTATTATATTCCAACAAGGATAGTTTTACAATACTTAAACAGAATTATTAAATTAATGTAAACTTTTCCGTTTGGAAAATATTTGCTTAACTTGCAGGTAATAAGTGGTAAGTGGTGAAGTATTATAATATGTTTTTTATTATCTGTAATGAGGCGGTGATTTGGAAAGGTGGATGGGCGGCTGAATTCTTTGACGGATGTTTTAAAAAAGACACTTTATTTTTTTGAGGCACTGACTATTCATGAATTGGTTCCCTATGTGCATCAAAAAATGCTAAAGGACCACGGCACAGATGAGGTTGAGGAAAAAACTAAACTTTGTTTAACACAAAATCCTTCGTTTTATAAGGATAATTATAAGCTGTGGAGATTGAACCTTGAGGGAAAACGTGTGAATGATCAATTTTATAGTTTTCTTCTAAAACAAAAGAAATTTATGAGCATCAAGGAGTTTACCAGACGGAACAATAAAAAAAAGAAGAAAAAAAAGGCCATTTCCGAGGAGGCCAATTTAATTTCCGATGGTAGATTCATACAACATGACAACGGCAATTGGGGGCTTACCGAATGGGAGGTAGAGACATCACATTATTCACTAAAGCACCTCATCATAAAGGCCATGAAATTGCACCCCGGAGGTCTTTCTACAGCCCAAACATGCACAATAGTTCAGGATTGGCGAAATACCACCCTGGAGGCGGTGGAGGGTACTCTAAAACAGTTTCCGTATTTTGAACAGGTGGGTGAAGGTGTGTGGTGTTACAACCAATCGGCCAAGGTGCTCTATGACGATTTGTTAAGGAACTACCTGGAAAACTTGGAGAAGCAAAAGGATCTTTGGCTTAAAGATAGGGAAAACCTACTGAGATCATACAATAATTTGCGTGTCCAGCTAAAGGAAGCTAGGGTAGCCCACAAGGAGGCAGCGGCGGCCCTAGCCGAAAAAGTTGATTTGTCAAACCACTATGACACCCTTGTTAGCAAAATATCGGAAAAAAATCTGCTTTTGTCATTACGCAAGAAAGAAATATTAAGGTACCGGGAGCAAATATCCAGGCTCGATGCTAAAGCCAACAGTATACTGCATCAGTGTCGTCTGTGGGTAAAAAGATCACGTGATAGTGATCGGGAAATAGTTAAATTAAGGGAATCATTTGGAAAGAACAGAGAAAACTTAAAAAGTTTATTTAATAAATTGCAACAGTACAAGGAAAGGGACCGTGAAAACAAATCAAAGATTATTGAGCTAAAGGAATGGCACAGTATGCGGGTGGCGGAGTTGCAAACCGAAATTATTGAATTAAAACAAAGGCTAAACAAGGGTAAAGACCATGCCCGGCATGAGGAACAGATACTGCAGGAAGAGATCCACATGCTCAGTAATGATCTTAGGGAGGCATTGGAAAATAATGACGAACTCCAAAAATCGCTCGGTCTTGCCCAAAGGGAGTTGGAAACCTTGGAATACCAAAAGGAGTGCTTGAAAGAGCGTCTGGATAAACCGGCGGTAAAGTTTGTGTTAAAGTTGATGAGTATTTTTGGTTCTTCCGTTTGATCATTGACTTGGAGACCTTGAAACATTAAAATATGGAAGGGGATTCGGAGCTATGAAATAACAGGAGTGTAATTCTTTGAACATTCTACTAACTGGTAAACAGGCAGAAGTTGACCTCAATCCTATTGTGCAAAAACAAAAAATCAGGCTGGCTAAACCAAGTATGCTGGATAACAGGGGTGACATTGACAGAATCAGGGACGCCCTATACAAGAGATTCGGCCCGGTAAATATCCCTTTTGATTTGTTCGGCAGGATTCCCTTGATATGTAGGGAGTCCGATTGGAATTTTAATACCTTCCTTGGGAAAACCACCGTGGGTTGGGAAATGATAGACTGCTTAAACGAAAATGCGGAAGGCGGGCAACCTAATCATTACGGCCTGGCTGTGGATATTGGTACTACAACTGTTGTTGCCGGTTTGGTTGACCTTGAGTCAGGGGATTTTTTGGAACTCGCTGCCGGCTACAACAACCAAATTTCTTTTGGCGATGACCTCCTTACCCGCATACATTTTGCAACCAACCGGGAAGGCTTGCAAAAACTCCAAGATGCGGTGGTTGCAACCATTAATGATTTAATTGACCGGCTGTGTACAGAATGTAATACATTACCCCGGGATATTACGGCTGTGACCATTGGTGCCAACACGGTAATGACTCACTTTTTGCTAGGTTTGGATACAAGCCGTATTTGCCGGGAACCCTATATACCCATTGTCAACAAACCCGGTTTTTTAAAGGCAAGTCACATCGGGCTGGCAACGCACCCAAGAGCAGTTTTGTACTGTCTTCCAAGTGTGGGGAGTTACATTGGCGGGGATGTGCTAGCCGGGGTGTTGGTAAGCAATTTACATAAACGGAGTGAGGTTTCCCTGCTGGTAGACATAGGGACCAATGGCGAAATAATTTTAGGCAACAGTGAATGGCTGGTAGCCTGTGCGGGTGCGGCAGGGCCGGCACTGGAGGGTGCAGTTGTAGCCCACGGCATGCGTGCCGAACAGGGGGCCATTGAGCAGGTAGTTATAGGCCCGGACGGCAAGGTAGGATATAAGGTTATCGGGGATGTTAAACCTAGGGGGATTTGCGGCTCGGGTTTGGTTGACTGTCTTTCGGAGATGCTTTTGAACGGAATTATCGATCGATCGGGGCGTTTTGTGGGTGGCAGGGATTATTTCACCGTGGTCCCCGGCGATCAATCTGCCAACGGCAAACCGATCGTTGTGACACAGGTGGATGTTCACAACATTTTACGTACCAAGGGCGCTGTAAACGCCGCCGTGGAGGTGCTATTAGAAGGGGTGGGGTGTGATGTAACGGATATAGAATACTTTTTCTCCGCCGGTGCGTTTGGTCGTTATCTGGATGTTGAATCGGCGGTAACAATAGGGCTTTACCCCGACCTGCCCCGACACAAGATGAATCAACTGGGGAACAGCTCACTGGAGGGGGCCAGGCAGGTGCTTCTGTCCGTTGAAAGGCTTGCGGAGCTAGAGGAAATAGCCTCCAGGATCACTTATTTTGAACTTAATTCCAGTCAGAAGTTTATGAACAGGTTTGTCGGAAGTAAGTTTTTTCCGCACACTAATTTAGATTATTACCCTTCTGTGAGAGACAGGCTCAGGGAAAGGGGCCTGTAGTTCCTAGATGACGTCCCATTTTCCGCAACGGGAACCCCATCTGCCAATGACCGTGTCTTTTTCTTTTATTTCTATAACCTCACATGCATTACTGCAACCATCGCATTCAAAACTGGTGGTTGTGAAAGTTAGGTCGGCAATATCCTTTCCCTTAAAATTAGTCGTGCCGGATCGGTCGGTTTCTTCTTTGGCCAAAATCGCTGCACCTATGGCACCCATAACATCATGATAATCGGGAACCAATATTTTTTGTTCCAATTCTTCTTCAAACGCGGCCTTGATGCCTTTGTTTGCCGCTACTCCACCTTGAAAGATGATAGGTGGCAAAATTTCCTTTCCTTTGGCTATATTATTTAGGTAGTTCCTGACCAGGGCATCGGACAGCCCGCGTATGATATCCGGTATCTGGTAACCCATCTGTTGTTTATGAACCATATCCGATTCGGCAAAAACAGTACACCTACCGGCGATA
>CAZKPV010000097.1:0-7467 GCA_964554735.1 uncultured Clostridia bacterium | reverse complement strand
CGGCAAACGGTAAGATACCCTATAGCTTTAATCTAACTGCACCAGACAAGGAAGGCAACTACCCGGTAGGTATCTCGGTAAACCCAAAGAAAGATATGCCGGAATATGAAACTACCTTTGAAGATAACTATGCCGGTGGAACCCTAAAGGTTGGGGATTCATGGATAGGACCGGTAAAGAGGTTATTCCAACCGAGTACCCTGATTATTTTGGGGTGATAAGTGGAACTAGTGGTTTCTTTTTCTGTGAAGGATTGGTTAGGGTATTACAAAAGGATGTACCTAATGCGAGAGGTGATTGTGGTTATATTTATAAGTTAGGGGATTATCTAATAACACCAAAATATTTTATGGCAGATCACTTTTTTCTCATGAATTAAACCGCAGTTGCAAAAGAATACAAAAACCCCAAGGAAAAAACCAGACATTGATATCCCACCGGATTTGGTGCAAAATTGCCTGCCGAATGCGGGGGCTATCCGGGGTTCCACATGTTTTAGGCACGTGTACCGGGGCCGTTGGGAAAAGAGATGACGAATCCACTGACCTAATGCCCGCTTAGACGGGGCAAGCCGGTAGACCTACAGTAAGATTGCCATAGAGCTGGTGAAGCTGTAGAACCGGTAGAAGAAACCGTCGCCAGGTTGATGAGGACAGAGGGAGCACAGCGAAATCGGATCTGAAACGGCTATGCGGAGGTGTGCCAAATGGAATACTTAACAGTAAAAGAAGCGGAAGAAAATGGGGCATTACTGCTCTTTATGGTTACTTATCATTGTGTGGCGGGACGGATTGAGAGAGCAAGACGAAAGAGTAACCTTTGGCTTGACCCGGCGAACACTGAAAAACCGAAAGACTTACGATATAAAAAATAAAAAAGTTTCAAAATCTGTGGGACATTTGCCCCCACCCGATTGTGTTATATACAGGAGGTGAACAATGGCAAACCAATCTTCATTTTGCGCAGATAAAGAATTGGCTGAAATTTATCGGCGACACATGAAAACAGTTTATAGACTGTGTTACATGTATTTACAAAACGTCGCCGATACTGAGGACGCCGTTCAATCTGTATTTTTAAAACTCGCACATAACCAAAAGACATTTAACGACCATGAGCATGAAAAGACATGGCTTATCACAACGGCAAAAAATCATTGCAAAAATATTTTGAAAAACTGGTGGAAAGTCCGCCGTGTAGATTTGGATGATGTGCCGGATATGCCAGTTTGGGACGACAAGGATTTATCGAGGGAAGTGCTTTCCAAATTGTTTGCGTTGCCAGAACATTACAAAACAGTTTTGTATCTCTGTTATTTTGAGGGATACACGACAAAGGAACTCGCAGACATTTTTACGACCTACGAACGAGCAAGCCGAATTTTTGTCAAATGGCGCATTGAATGTCAATAAACAAGTCGTGCAAAAAAATGGAACATTGGAAATAACACAGGTAATTGGAGACAGTCATCAGCTTTACATCTTTATGCGTTTTACCGCACCCAAAGGCACAGTTTTGAACGCAGAGCGATATGCCTTTGACGGGCCTAAAAGTGATTTTTATATTGATGGCGTACATTCAAATTATGGCTATGGCTGGATTTCAATCCCTGACGAAAATCCCAACGACAATATTACCGACTTTGTTATGACGATACACAGTGAAATGTCAACAATGGGGCATAAAATCTCGCTTGATTTGGAAGATTTATGCGCCGCCGCTCCGATACCCGATGAATTTAAGCCAATCTTAACGGGGAAATGGAGTACTTCATTCAACTTGGATTTCAAGGACACTTCCAGGACCTATGTTCCTGCGCAATCTGTTAAGGTGCATGGTTATGACGCTACCGTGGAAAGTATAACGCTTTCGCCCATTTCAATAGCGATGAAGCTTGCAAGTGCAAATATGCAGGGGATATGGGATGCGGCGGATCAAACCGAAAATGAACCAAGATTTCCAATTACAATTTTATACAAGGATGGCACATCTGAAACCACTGTAGAGCCTGTATTTTCAACTTCCCAGGGCTACAACGCAATATTTTTTGTAACGCCGTTTGGAAAGGTGGTAAATGATAAAGAAATAAGTGCTGTTTCATTTTTCGGGACGGTCATTCCGATTGAGTAAGAGGACAAACCTCCTTATATATAAACTGATTTCTCTTTCGGTTAAAACAATACAAGATACACCCACCGGTAAATAAGAAAAACCGGTGCTGCGGTGGCCGGGTAGTTGTGCCCTTAACATCCAAAGGCAGGATTTGAAGGCCAAACATTAATTTTTCCGAACTCAACAGTGGTAAAACTTATCGCATCAACGTATGATAACTTTATACGATTTAATCCAATCCCATCAAACTACCCATAAAAAGGGGCAAGTTTTGATTTGTATCAACAATCATATAGAAAAATGGGCGGTCCAGAATAACCCTTTTAGGCTCATCCACCATACCGGATGTGCACTCCATCTCAACTGCCGTTACTGCACCAGCTTTTGTACCTCTTTCGTCAAGGTCTATCTTGGTCTTGTGTATTACCCGGCTTATAAAGATATTTTCATCAGTATAAGTTCCCAACCTCGAAAAATCAGCCTTTTCCCTATTGAAGGCATCCAACATACCCAATCGCACTAAGGGCTCATTTAACAATGTACTGTATTCCACCGAATACTTAGGGGTTTTTGTGTAAACCCTCTTATTCCTTTTGTTTTCAAGCAAGCCCATTACACTTTTCCCATCCAGGGAATCCAATAAATCCGACATCGAGGTATTATCTTTGGGCAGAAGGGCCACAAAAGCATACTTGTTATCCTTATATGGTTTCATAAAACCTGTGGCTACTTCATTTTCAAGATAGGAATATTCGTCTGAACTCATAAACTCAGCAGTTTGAATCCCCCCATTTTCTAAAGTAAATTCCCCACTGCGGATATGAGTGTTTTTGTATATATTTTCCCATTCAGCCTCGAATGACAGGGCGTTTATAAGGTACATAATGGTGTCCTTTGAAGGGGCTTCTGCTAAAAGGTTCTTGATCATACCATTGGTTTTGTTTTTAACCCAATTGTTCATATCATTTTTTGTGCCCGCATCGAATGGGGATATATAAATTTCAGCATCGTAGTAATCCTTATTGGTTTGTAGGAAATCCCGATTGACAATTAAATCCTCATCATCCTTAAACCAGATCGAGTTTGCAAGGCCAATCCTGGCCCCCTCACTGCTTGGCAAACAGTAAGCGGTATAGGCCTTGAGATAGTTGTTGAGTCCCTGTATATCCGTTTGCAATACATCTTCCATTTCCGTTAAGGTTTCATTATTTGCACCATTGCCGGTCATTCCCAGGGCTGAAACTATAGAGAGGGGGGATATCAAAATGTTCTTGCCCGCATAGCTTTCCCGGAAAAGACCTAGCGCAAAGTCCGTGATTTCTACTTTTCTGTTTGCCTCCTGGTTTTGTGGATCAGAAATTTCTATTGGCGTTAAATCGTTTTTTAGAACATTGTCCATTAAATTTGAGGAGTTTGGTGGATTGTGAGAGATACAAGAGGATAAAAGTAAACCAAACAAGAGCACACCGGCTAAAATTATTTTTTTCATAATGACCTCCCATAATGTGTTCTTACCATACAGACGGATGACCACACGGGAAGTTGCAATTAAAGGCTCAGTTACGCCCAGCGATTTCTTTATACCTGAGCGCCGCCCATGCAGCTTTTAATGCCAGTACTGCATCATCTATGGCGTCGTCATTTAATGGCTCGCCAAAAATATGTAGGTTTGGCTGGTTTCGTATAAAGTTTTCCAATTCAATGCAAGTCTGCGAGTTGTTTTTTCCCCGTTGCCTTCTATCTATTTCATTTAAACCCATCAACAAATAATTAGGTGTTGTTTTCAAATGTTTGGTCAGGCATAGGAGTATCTCGTAACTGGGGTTTCTTTTCCCCGATTCATAAAATGAAATGGTAGATTCGCCAAGACCGCATCTTTTTGCAAGTTCCGATTGTGTCAGCCTTTGCCTTATCCGCATTTTTTTCAATCGCAGCCCAAATCCGCCAAGCACACCTTTCACTTATTTTCATCTCCCTCCATATTTTAACTGGTAAATCTTTCAACATTATACTTTGCTATTTGCAAAATCACAAGTTGCACCCGACATATCGCAAAGTAAAACTTTTATTAAGTTAGTGTTGCATAAGGTTAATAAATATATTAAGATTTATATATTGGCGATATGCAAAGTGGAGGTGTTTCTTATGTTGAGTAATTTGAGGATGCTGAGATTGAAAAAGGGGTTGACCCAAAAGGAGCTGAGTAGCCGTGTAGGTATATCGGACAGCTATTATTGCCAACTAGAAACGGGCACCAGGAGGATGTCACTCTCTACAGCATGCAAGATTGCAGTAGCCCTAAATCAGAGCTTGGATGCTTTGTTTATGCAACAAAACTTTGCATTACGCAATGTGAAGGGCCAGAAAGGGCAGACTGAAAATAGGTGAGGGGCTATTATTTCTTGTGCCGGTGGGCAAGTAAAGGTTACGGGTCGGAGGTGATGAAATGTACGAATTAGTTAATACCTGTGAACATGGGGACTGTCTCACCGATGTTTTGAGGGAAAAAGCTACAATTCTATGCAAATACGCGGGTTTTGATAATTGGAAAATTATAATGTTCAATAAGGATAAATTATACGGATTCCTGTTACTATCCTCAAAGGATAAAAAGGGATGTTCGGGTGCGGGTTCAAAAAAAGTTTATTTTGACAGGTATGGGCAAAAATCATTTATGAACTTGCTTTTGGATGAAATGAAGCCCATGTTTTATTGGCATGAGGACAACACTGTACCACACCATGATCCCCTATCTCGGGATGCAATGGTGGAATTGTATTATCCGTTGGTTTCCGTTACCGACTCCAAAAAAGAAGTTGTAGGGTGTTTGTATTTTTCTAAAAGTACCCATCCGAAAACAGCTATCAAGGAGTGCCTTGATAGCGATGTCTTTACTTTGGGGATCAGGGATATTCAATGGTTGTTTGAGGTGGTTTATAAAGAGTACATCGAAAATGGAAGACTTTTTGACTTAATTCACATTTTGTTTGATGTTATCAAAACAAAGGACCCCTTTATTGTTAGCCATTCCTATAATGTTGCATTTTTGAGCAATTTAATGGGGCTTAGGTTGGGTTTGCCGGCCGATCGCCTATACAGGTTATATCTAGCTTCCCTCCTCCATGATATAGGGAAGATTTATGTATCGGGGTCCATTCTTGCAAAAAGGGGGCTATTAACGGAAGCTGAGAGGGATGAAATGAAAAAGCATCCGATACACAGCTACAATATTATAAAAGATCTGACGCATCAGTTGAAAAACCTATCCGGCATTAAAGACATTGTTCTGCAACACCACGAAAAATATGATGGTACGGGTTATCCCGGTGGGCTACAGGGTGAGGACATAATTTTAGAAAGCAGGATACTCGCGGTTGCTGATGCCGTTGATGCCATGCTTTCCTGGAGGTATTATAAAAAGCCTCTCACCGTAGGGGATACTATTGAGGAACTGATGTCCAATATGGGGAAGCACTTTGACCCGTACCTTGCACGGGTAATGGTGGAAATATTGATGGAAAGGCACACATACCAGGAGGTGATTCTCCGGGAGCCTATAGTTATGGGAACTGTGGAGCTCTTAACAAAGGAAAAATCATGTCAGTTGCAAGGGACTCTAATTAGAATGGGCACAGGTTATTACAGATTCAAAATGGACTCGGATGAGTGCTTATGCGAAAAATGCGTGGCCCAATTACCGGACATAATTAATGCCACCTTCCATGTAGACAATAACGGAAAAATATATGAATATGGGGCGACAATAAAATACAAGGACAGCAACAAGATATATATTTCCAAACTTACCGCTAAACCATCATGCGATTATTTTTCCTTGCTGTGGGCATTGGAAGGTAGCATAACTTTCAAGGACTCAAAATCAACCGAGGTGATTATAAATAAAATAGGAGGGGATTGTCTCGGTTTTTATATTAATAAAAACAAATACAAGAGTGTAAAAGTTTTAAATAATGTTACCGCCGCCACGATTTTTTTCGAGGATGGCAGTGTGGTTAGGGTGACCGGAAAAGTCAGTAAGACAATAAAAATTGGCCAAAAGTTATACTGTGAGTTTAAATTCTTGAACATACTTGAAAGCACACGGGATAAAATATTTAGACAGATATTCCAAAAACAAACTAGATTAAGTGTAAACCCCCTAGCCCCGGCGGTTAAAAAATAAGGTGTGGATGTTCGCATTCACACCTTTACTTTATAGTACCTATATCAGATAGCTCAGTGCGGCCGAGCAAGCCATGCCAACCAAAACCGTTGTAACCAGGCTCTTGGTTTTAAAGGCCACAATAAATGTAGGGATTGTAGCTAGCAGGTATTTGTTTGTTAGCGTGAGTTCCCACACACCCTCCGGGGTGAGTATGGTTGGTCCTAGTAAGGCGGCAAGAATGGCCACAGGTACAAAGCTGAGCCATTTTTGTAACAAGGGGGGTAGGGGTCTTTGGCTAAAGGCTACCAGTGGAAAGGCCCTTGGTATATACGTAACGAGGGACATTCCGGCAATAATCAGTAAGTAATCAACTGTTGTCATCTGTGATGAACACTCCTATAGTTGCTGCAATCACAGTTGCAATGATAATATTCCAATTTCCCGGTAATACGGAGACAATAGCGAGGGACAGGGCCAGGGCTATGATCCCCACTATTATGGTTTTGGCACCGCGCAGTTGCATGACTAGCAAGGCTATGAACATAGCGGGCAAGGCGAAATCAAGACCTAGCCTGTCGATGCCGGTGAGTACCGAACTGGACAGGGCACCTAAAAGGGAAAATGATATCCAGGCACTGTGGGAAGTTGCCTGGAGGCCAACCATAAAGGGAAAGGTGGCCTTTCTTTTTTTCAGAACAGTTGTCGACAAGGCAAACGACTCGTCCGTAATTTGGTAGGCAATGGCCGCCAGTGCCGGTACCGGTATTTTTCTTAAATATGGTAATAGGGCCGCACTCATAAGTAGGTGCCTGAGGTTTACCAGAAAAGTTGTAGTGACAATTAATCCAAAGCCACCCCCGGTGCTAAGCAAGCCCACGGCAATAAATTGGGCGGAACCTGCATACACGAATAGGGACATAAGGACCGTCTCTAAGATACTCAGACCGGCGTTACAGGCTAATACCCCAAAAGCAAAACCAATTGGGAGATATCCTAATACAATGGGAAGGGCCTCCTTCGCCCCCAAAAGAAACTCACGGCGTGGCTGTATTTGCTGTGGGTACATTTCATAACCTCCGAAGTAGCAACGCAAATTTATCTTATTCCATAAGTGCTTGCATAAATCCTGCTTTTACATACCGAACAAACTCATTGTGACAAGAAAATAAAAATTTTCTTATTTATGCAGG
>CAZKPV010000096.1:1993-7469 GCA_964554735.1 uncultured Clostridia bacterium | reverse complement strand
TGAGCAGAATTTCAATTAATGTGTGGCAATGTTTGGGCAATGTCGAAAAAAAGGAAAAATACGCCTATCGGTAGAATACTCTTTATTGGGTATTTTTTATAGGGTGGTGCGATGATTTGGACGAAGAAATCAATCTAAGGGAAGTAATCGAGGTATTGCTAGCGGGAAAATGGATTGTAATAGGGCTCACAGTCTTGTGTGTTGCGGTTGCGGGCGTAGTGAGTGCGATGATCCCATCTACCTACGAGGCGGCCACCACCATTATGGTGCAAAATCCGCCATCGACACAGCAGGCCGAGGGGGACAATCCTTTTTTGAACATGCTATCTCGGTATCCGGTAATGACGGCGGAAGCCTGTATGGAGCAGATTACCGGGCCGGCCGTGTTAAACAGGGTCATCGACAGGCTTGACCTGGGAAATGATTACACGGTCCTCCAGTTGGGGAAGGCGATCAGCGTCGAGTCGGTGAACAACACAAACTTGCTGAAGATCAAAATCAAGGGGAATGATCCGGCCTTGGCGGCGGATATTTTAAATGCCGTTGCCAATGAATTTGTTGCCTTCGTTTCCGAAAAATCCAAAAGGTCATTTGCGGCATCCTCCGAATTTCTTGCCGACAGCATGGAGGCGGAGCAGGACAAAATATTAAGAGCATCGGAGGAATACAAGGATTTTCTGGCGCAACCGCAAAGCGTTAATGAACTGGAGCAGGAAATAGAGGCTAAACTTTTTATTGTTACGCAATTTAAGAAACTCCTGGTGGAGAATGCCGTGGAGATAAATGGCGTTTCCGCCCGGCTAGCCCAGGTAGAGGAGGATTTGGAGCAGACGCCGCAGGTTATTGAGATCAGAAAATCTTTGAGTGATGAATATTACCTGCAAAGCGGGTTGCAGGCAGGGGGGGTTACCGGTAGTGTTTTTGATGATCTTGCCGGGGTTGGGATTAAATCCGAGGAGTTAAATCCGGTGTATGCCATTTTAGCCGAAAACAGGTCGGAGTTAAAGCAACAATTGGCTATGTTAACCGCCCAGCAGGATGAATTGCAGGCCGAAATAGAAAGGAACCAGGCCAATCTTTTGGGGCTGCAGTCTTTATTGGCGGAGAAAAGGTTATTGGATGAGCAGTTGAGTGAAAATGTTAAGCTACTCCGGCAAAATTACGAGTTAATCGCCAAAAAATACGAGGAGGCCAGGTTGGGTGAATCTGCCCAGGTGGGGCAGACCAGTATTTCGGTTATTAGCAGGGCTGTTGTTCCTGAGTCACCCGTGGGACCGCGCAAGATGTTGAATATGGCTATAGCGGCTGTGCTGGGCTGTATGATGGGAGTGTTTTGGGTTTTTTTCGCCGATTTTTGGCGCAAATCAGAATAACACAGAGGGACGTTCCTTTTGTGCAATTTTATATTGTTTCCCTTGCTAGTTTGGTATAGGATTTATATTAGGGGGGATATAAAAAATGCCAAGGGTAGCAAGGAGAAAAAGCAGCACTGGAATTTATCACGTAATACTTAGGGGTATTAACCACCAAACCATTTTTGAGGATGATGAGGATTATCTGAGATTGCTCCACACATTGGAAAAATACCGGGAGAAAAGTGGTTTTACATTATATGCCTATTGCTTGATGGGGAACCACATTCACTTGCTAATGAAGGAAGCGGCGGAAGACTTGGGGGTTATTTTTAAACGGATTGGCGCGAGTTATGTATACCAGTATAACCGGAAATACAGACGTCGGGGCCCTTTGTTTCAGGGAAGGTTTAGAAGTGAAGTTGTTGAAGATGACAGATATTTTTTAACGGTTGTTCGCTACATACATCAAAATCCACTTCGGGCGGGTATGGTAAAGGAAATCGCTAACTACCCTTGGAGCAGTTACTGGGAATATGTTGGTCAGCCCGGGGAGCCTGTAGCCGGGGGGCCCGGGGGGCCTGGGGAGCCTGTTGCGGGGGGACTTGGTGAAAAGCCTGAGGCAGATCCTTCGGCGATGCCCGCGGGGGGGCTTGGCGAAAGGTCTGCGGCAGATCCTTCGGCGAAGCCCGCGGGGGGGCTTGGTGAAAGGTCCGCGGCAGATCCTTCGGCGAAGCCCGCGGGGGGGCTTGCGGAGGAGCCCGGAACGCCACCCACAGCGTCTTCTGTGGAGGTGCCGAAAATTTGCGATACCGATTATGTTCTCAATTTATTTTCACCTGACCGGGAAAAGGCATTGAGGCTGTTTAGGGAATTTAACTTGGAGGAAAACAGGGATGAATGCCTCGATTTTGATTGGGGTGTCAGGTTGAATGACGCGGAAGGTAGTGATTTCATAAAAGACATTGCCGGCGTTAAAAGCCCCACTGAGATACAGGGATTTGACAAAAACAGACGCAATGAGGTAATCAAGGCATGTAAGGTCAAGGGTTTGTCCATCAGGCAAATTGAGCGATTAACGGGGGTAAGTTTTGGGGTGGTCCGGGGAGTATAATGGTGGGCGTGGCGTAAGTGCTCGAAGGGATGTTTCTTTGTGCACAAAAGGTGCAGAATTGCACAAAAGGAACGTCCCTCTGTGTTCTGCCTCTGTGTTCCCTCTGTGCTCTGGGCCCTTTTGTGTGTATCTTTTAAATTATCAAAAAGGAATATTGATTCCTATCACGAATAAAACTTGGTAGGTATGTAAAAAAGAGATAATTTAAAAGGAAGGATGTGGATATTTATGAGTTTTACCGATGGTGCTTTGAATCTTCTGTCAGATTACCTTAAGAAAGGTGCACAAGAAAGGCCGGACCACATTGCCTTGATACACAATGACACCGAAATCACATACGGGGAGTTTTTCAACCGGGCAGAAAAACTTGCCGGCTACCTAATGAAGATAGGCGTGGCTAAAGGTGATAGAATTGCCTATATTGCCGCCCCACAGCCCGAGTTTTTCTATTTATACATGGCTGCATCCCGGATTGGAGCCATTTTAGTAGGGATTGGAACTAGGCAAGTCAACAGGGAAATTGAGTATGTCCTCAACAACTCCAAGGCCAGCTATGTTTTCACACTTCACTCAGCCTATGAATTCGACTATCAGGAAAGGTTTAAGCAGATATTGCCCAACTGCCCCAGTGTAAAGGGTTTGGTTATATTCGGCGGGGAGGCAAAACTGGAAAATGCCATCGCCTTTGATGAAGTTATGGCAGGCGACTACTCCGAATACAAGGAAGCCCTACTCGCCAGGGAAGCGGAGGTCACAACCCATGACGGGTTAATCATCGTTTATACCTCCGGGAGCACTGGGGTGCCAAAGGGAGCCCTCATGACCCACCAAAACATAATCCACATGAGCCTGGTGGCAATCGGCCAATGCAAAATCACCCATGAAGATGTCTGGATCAACCACCTGCCGGTTAACCACGTTAGCGGTGCGACGGAAGCGGGTGCAACGGCGATTATTGGGAACAGTACTATGGTTTTAGTACCATTCCACCCACAAAAGGCACTGCAATTGATCGAAAAATATAGGGTCACGATTTTGGGGCAGGTACCCACCATGTATGCCATGGAATTCGCGCTTCCTGATTTCGGTAAATACGACCTTTCATCGGTTCGGGTTGCCATTATCAGCGGTTCGGCGGCCCCGATTGAAATCCTGGCGGGCATACAAAAGGGAATCACAAAAAATATCATCAATTCCTTGGGGCTGACGGAGGTTTCCGGGTTGATTACATACACGGCCCCCGGCGACAGCCTCGAAACCCTAAACCAAACCGTGGGCAAGGTTGCGCCTGAATTTGAGTTCAAACTGGTAGATGAAAACCGCAAGGAGGTCGCGCCGGGCGAAGTCGGGGAAATTGCCTACCGCGGCAGCTCTGTGGTTAAGGAATACTTTATGCTACCGGAAGCCACCAAGGCCGCTTTCGATGACGAAGGTTGGTTTTATTCCGGCGATTTGGCCTTGGTTGACGAGGACGGAAACATACGCATGGTAGGGCGTTCCAAGGAAATGTATATTACAAATGGCGAAAACATTTACCCGGCGGAAATCGAAGACGCCATCATGAGTTATCCGGGAGTTATGTTAAGTGCTGTTGTTGCCATTCCCCATAAAATTTCCGGGCAGGTCGGTCGGGCCTATATCGTTCCCAGACCAGGGCAGGAAATTGACGTGGAAAAGTTGCAGGTATTTCTCAAGGATCACCTGGCCAGTTACAAAATCCCTAGGGAATATGTTGTCAGGGAAATGTTGCCCATGACGGCCCTTGGGAAAATTGAGAAGAAACTACTCCGGCAGGAAGTCGAAAAGGAGCTAAAGGAAGCTAAGTAGCGGTGCGCAAAAATACACATAAAAAAGCACACGAGGGTACACAAAAGGAACGTCCCTGCATGTTTGTGGGAGCACAAAAGGAACGTCCCTGCGTGTCCCGTGTGCCAATACGGAAGCGGAAAAACAGCCCCCTTGTTTTTTGGGATGCTCACATACATTTATTTCCCCAACCCTTGTTCCGCGCCATCTGGCGTTGGTTCGATGATTACGGTTGGGGAATTCCTTATGCCAACTGGGAATTGGAGGAATACATTGAGTATCTGAAAGGGATGGGTGTGGAACGGGGCTATCTCTTAACCTACGCCCACAAGCCGGATATGTCCTTGGATTTGAACAAATGGGCCAAGGATATATGCAAACGCCATCCTTTTCTGATTCCCTTCGCCTGTATCCACCCGGATGACAGTAATCTGGATCAGGTGATCGCAACCACGATGGATGACTGGGGGTTTGCCGGCTTCAAGCTACAACTGGCAGTACAGCAATTCCCCGCTGACCATCCCGGTTTGGCACCCATTTACCTGGCGGCGCTAGAACGGGGGAAGCCGGTGATTATCCATACAGGGACGGCACCATACCCCCCGGGTTCGCCGCATTTGGGTCTTTCGCACATGGAAAGGGTTTTGGCCAAGTGGCCCGCGCTAAAAGTGGTAATCCCCCATTTGGGCTTCAATGAGTTTGATGAGGCTCTGTCTTTGGTATCGGAATACCCTAATGTTTACCTGGATACGTCCTGGGTGTTGGGCAACCCCAAGGTGGACTTGCCCTTGGAGACTCTGGTGGATTTTATGGAACGGTATCCGGATAGATTTTTGTATGGCAGCGACTTTCCCATTCTCGAATGGCCGGCGGAGGGTAGTTTAAAAAGCCTCCTTGAGCTGGGCCTTTCCAAGGATACACAGGACAAGGTCTTAGTGAAAAATGCCCGCCGCCTAGTGAATTAACACAAAGAGTCGTTCCTTTTATTCATTTTGTGCTACCGTACCCAAGCCGAGTGTGCAGAATTTCAAGTTGTGTGTGGGATAAAGTTACAAGGTTGTATAACATTAGGCCACATCGGACCATTTATTGGCTAATATATGATATGTATGGGAATTAGCGGATTAATTTTCCATGGAAAGTGTGTACAACTTGAAATTTTGCACATCTTGTGCGGGGCAAAGGGAGGCGCGGCGCGGCGGTG
>CAZKPV010000096.1:1762-1893 GCA_964554735.1 uncultured Clostridia bacterium | reverse complement strand
GCGCGCTGAGTGTGCGAAATGCGCCGAGTGTGCGAAACACGCGAGTGAAGGGCGCAGCGCGGGGCGGCGCGGGGCGGCGCGGTAGGCGCGCGCAAAATATGCGGTGCGCGCTGAGTGTGCGAAGCGCGCGA
>CAZKPV010000096.1:0-1662 GCA_964554735.1 uncultured Clostridia bacterium | reverse complement strand
GTGAAGGGCGTGCGGTTGAATGCGGTGAGAGCGAAATGCGCGAAGTGTGCGAAATGCGCTGAGTGCGCAAAGCGCGGGAGTGAGAGGCACGAGGTAGGCGCGCGCAAAATATGCGGTGCGCGAAATGCGCGAAGCGCGGGAGTGGGAGGCGTGCGGTAGGCGTGCGCAAAATATGCGGTGCGCGCTGAGTGTGCGAAACACGCGAAGTGTGCGAAACGCGCGAGTGAAGGGCGCAGCGCGGGGCGGCGCGGGGCGGCGCGGTAGGCGTGCGCAAAATATGCGGTGCGCGCTGAGTGTGCGAAATACGCTGAGTGTGCGAAGCGCGCGAGTGAAGGGCGTGCGGTTGAATGCGGTGAGAGCGAAATGCGCGAAGTGTGCGAAATACGCTGAGTGCGCGAAACGCGCGAGTGAGAGGCGCGCGGCGCGGGGCGGCGCGGCGGTGGCGCGGGGCGGCGCGGCGGTGCGCGAAATGCGCGAAGTGTGCGAAATGCGCCGAGTGTGCGAAACACGCGAGTGAAGGGCGCGCGGTTGAATGCGGTGCGCGAAATGCGCGAAGCGCGCGAGCGAGAGGCGTGCGGTAGGCGTGCGCAAAATATGCGGTGCGCGAAATGCGCGAAGCGCGGGAGCGAGAGGCGTGCGGTAGGCGCGCGCAAAATATGCGGTGCGCGTAAAGGGAGGCGCAAACGGGCTTTGGCCCCATGAGCGGTTCTCCGTGTTTTTGTCCACCTTTGTAGCTACAAAAATTTGCCTTTAATAATGTTGGCAAACGACAGTATGTCACCCAAGTTTTTTTGGAGGATGGCATACACTATCTCGGGCCGGGTACGCGTGTAACAGTGGACAATTACATTGCGGAATTGGGGCGTTTTTTTGATCTTAACCGTTAACTCCTCATTTATAATCTTCTACTATAATTTTCCGCTAACGCAATACCTGGAAGGTGTCCTTGTTATCCGCCGGCTCCCGGTAGCCCTCGTAGGAAACAATGTGGTTTGCTATATCGTGGAGGCCTCAATAGCCATATGCAAGGTCCTTTCAACATATCTTCGAACTACCTTATCGTGCGGGAATTTGCTTCAATCGTAATCCCTTCGTGCCTCTTCAAGGTCGATGACATCCACCCTTGTTTCCAAGATGGTTTCCAAATCAGTGGTAATTTCAAGTTTTCTCTCAAAACGCTCCAGCGGTGTAAGCCTGCACTCAAAAAGAACGCCTGTATCTACATCGTTGTTTTTGGTTGCTTTCCCCCTTTACGATGGAGCCGAACAAATTGGCCGAAGTAACATCGTTTTGTTTCCGGTTTTGTGATATGCATCATAGATATTCCAAACTTTCTATTATATCCTAAAACCATGGAGGTGTAGCGGTATGGATATCAATAATTTAAAGAGGCAGCACGCGGAGATTTTATCCATAGCGGCGGACATAAACAAGTTGTTGACTGTGGAAGATCTGAGGGAAAAGGCTTTTGAGGCGGCAATGGCCCTTGGCAAGTTGTCCGGCAAGGTTTCCATTCATCTAAATACGGAGGACAAGTTTCTTTACCCAAAATTACGCCGCCATCCTGATAAAAGGGTGCGGTCAGTGGCCGGGCAATTCATAAATGAAATGGAAGGTATATCCAAGGCTTTCATGGGCTATAAAACAAAATATTTATCCGCT
>CAZKPV010000095.1:1090-7499 GCA_964554735.1 uncultured Clostridia bacterium | reverse complement strand
CCACCGAGAACATCCCAGGCATTGAGCACATTTCCACCGCCAATGCCTTTAATATCCGGCATTAAGGGCAAGGCACCGGTGGCGTTAACCACCACATCCGGATTTTCCACCGCAATTGTTTCCATACATGCCTTTTTGTTCAGAGCAACCTTTACCTTTTGCTCCTTTAATATGACTTCGTAATAGTCAACAATCCTTTTAAACTCTCCCCTACCCGGCGGTATGGCAGCTAGCAAGAGCTGCCCCCCTAACTTTTCCTTTGATTCCCATAAGGTTACTTTATGACCCCTTAACGAAGCAACACGGGCCGCCTCCATGCCGGCGGGCCCACCACCAACCACAAGGACCTTTTTTGATTCAGAGGCCATCTTGAACTCATTTTTGGCCTCCCTACCCGCCTCCGGGTTAACCAGACATTCCATGGCACCCCCGGTAAATATTGCATCCAGACAGCCTTGATTACAGGCAATACATTTGCGGATTGTGTCAGGGCGTCCTTTTTGGGCCTTTAGCGGCAAGTCAGGATCGGCAATCAAACTGCGTGCAAAACCTACCATGTCCGCCTGCCCCCGGCGTAAAATATCCTCGGCCATGGAGGGATCATTTATGCGGTTGCAGGCAATAACGGGAATATCCACGGCCTTTTTTATACTTTCGGCCAGGTAAACAAAGGCGCCATTGGGAACGGCCATCGTAATTTGCGGTACATTAGTTTCATGCCAGCCGCCGGTTACATTAATGGCGTCCACCCCGCCTCTTTCCAGCTCCAGGCAAAAGCGGATAATTTCATCCCGGCTACTACCGCCTTCCATAAATTCGTTCCCCGACACCCTAAATAAAACGGGGTAATCAGGACCGACGGTTTCCCGCACACGTTTTAATACCTCCAACCCAAACTTTATACGGTTCTCGAAGCTACCACCATATTTGTCCTCACGCCGGTTGGTTAATGGTGATAAAAACTGGCAGATCAAATACCCGGCACTCCCTATTATCTCAACTGCATCAAAGCCGGCTTTCTTTACCCTACCCGCGGCAGACGCAAAGGCTTCAATTGTACGCTCAATGTCCTCTGATGTCATTTCTCGCGGTGTTTCACCCGTCATTCTTGAAAACACCGGTGAAGGTGCCATGCCCAGTTTGCTTGCATAGGCCGAATGGGCATAACGACCCGGGTGGAAAATCTGGGCGGCAACCTTGGCGCCGCCATCTTTAATGGCACCCGCGAGCCTGGCTAGCCCGGGAATAAACTCATCCGAATCCGCGGATATCATAGTGGGATACCGATATTCGTCAATACCACAGCCGCCTACAAAAATTAGCCCGGCACCCCCTTCGGCGCGTCTCCTGTAAAACTTAATTATCTTATCGGAAATCAGACCTCCAAAAAGACAATAGCCTAAATGCATCGCCGGCATAGCGATCCTGTTTTTAACCTCCATGTTCCCTATCTTTACCGGTTTAAATAAGTAATCCATTGCCCTCCCCCATTCCAGAATAAATATTTCCTATTTTAAAAATTTTACAAAATTATAGATTATCAAAGAAGTCAAACCCCAAATAGTCCTTTCACCATACTGGTAAAAATAGACCGGGTAGGACCATCTTTCTTGCCATCCCTTCTTGTAAATCTTTGGTACTCTTTCGAATGGAAAATCCTTCGCGTACTTTACAGCCACTTTGGCATGTGTGTTCATGGGTTCGTGGTTTAAAAAGAAATCTAAAGGCACGGTGAACACCTCCTGGACCTCACTGGGACTGGGTTTGATTTCCTGGGGATTCACGACTCTGCCCACATAGGGGTAAACGATCGCCCCAAAGGGTGTGACCAACCAATCAACTGGGCTAATGACCTCAACATCCTTCCTGCAAAGCCCCAGCTCCTCCGTGGTCTCACGAACTGCGGTAATTTCGGGGTTGCTCAGTTCATTTTTTTCAACCTTGCCACCGGGAAGGCAAATCTCGGAGGGTTGTCGATTTAAATGTCCGGCACGGACCTCAAAAATCACATGGAGTCCGTCATCCAACTCCACCAGCGGGATCAAAACAGCTGTCACTAGATATTCTTCTAAATTTATAATAGCGGGTTTTCTTTTTTTGAGATGGTTTAACTGGTCAAGAATGTTGGCCTTCATGTCTTTATCATACCTGCTTTTCTTTTTCCATATATTCTTTTATAATTTGCAGTTCCCTTACCCCCTTTAGGTCCTCCAACCGGTCTTCAAGGTCCTCTAACTCCGTGATAAAATGCGGTTGTACTGAGTGGGCCGGCCACCTTTCCTTTAAATCATCTATCCGTGCCCTGACCTTGCCTATTTTTTCGGCAAGGGCCTTTGCAAGGGCCAAAGATTCCCTAAAATCCCCCTCCGCAATCCAAGGGCCAACATTACCTTCCAGGGAACCAAAACCATAAACCGCACTTTCGTTGTACACATCGATGGCATTTACTGTTCCAAGTGTTTCGCCCAAGCGTAGGGCCTCATTTTTCAGTTCCTCCACTTCCGGCTCCTCAGTAGGGTAGTAATCCGGGTTTACAAACCTACGGAAAAAACAATCCCTTTCCTCCTTGTATCCCGCCGCATCCATCAGCGGCCTGTATATTTCCTTGACCACCGCCCGCATATATTGCTCAGCTTCTTTTTTAACCGGAAACCATTTTACCCCGTTATCCCCTAGATCCGAGTCGACAATCGACACCTCATTCTTCAAGGCACCTCTTTTTCCCCAAGTTACGAACCACTTTTTCCCCTTGTTCCCCAAGGCATACACCCTTGTATCCTCGGAAATGTAGGAATCACTGGGTTTCACTTTACTAAACTCCACTTCGATTTTTTTCATTGCTATTCCCCTTGTATCCATTACATTTTTGTTAACAATTAAAGAGTAGTCTTAAACATATATACGTGAAAGATATAATATAAAAAGAGACGCAATAGTTGCCCTAACCATTTATTTATTATATTTGCTTTATTTGCCCTTTTTCCTGCTAGGCTTAAACAACCATATTTTTATATGGGCTAAATCAGACATATCACCGTTCATTCCTGGAGGAATATCCTTTCAGACGTCGAAAACATCCTTATTCATAAAACTATCAGCACTGGCACCTAAGCGTAAAAAATTTATCTGGAGGAGAGAAACAAATGGGGAAATATGTGTACTTATTCAAGGAAGGTAACGCCCAAATGAAAGAACTCTTGGGGGGTAAAGGTGCAAACCTCTGTGAAATGACTAGAATCGGCCTGCCGGTACCTCCTGGATTTGTAATTACGACCGAGGCTTGTAATGAGTTTTATGAAAACAACAAACAGTTCCCGGACGGCATGAGAGAAGAAGTCACAGAAAAAATGCGTTTGCTTGAAAAACAAACAGGGAAGGTATTTGGAAGCACCACTGACCCTCTTCTTGTCTCGGTACGTTCAGGAGCAGTTGTATCAATGCCGGGCATGATGGACACCGTGTTGAACCTCGGCCTCAATGACCAGACAGTAAAAACAGTGGCGGAATCCACCCAAGATGAAAGATTTGCCAAGGATAGTTACAGAAGATTTATCACCATGTTTGGCGATGTGGTCATGGGTGTGCCCCACGAAAAATTTGAAACTATACTGGAGGCTCATAAAAACAGGCACAGTGTTAAATATGATAACGAACTGACGGGTGAACAATGGGATGGGGTCATCAGTGATTACAAGGACCTGATTTTAAACGAAACAGGCCGCTCTTTCCCACAGGACGCAAATGAACAACTGTTCATGTCAGTTACTGCCGTTTTCAATTCGTGGAATACCAACAGGGCTATAGTTTACAGAAGGATCCATAAAATCCCGGATGATCTGGGCACGGCCGTAAACGTACAGACCATGGTATTTGGCAATATGGGGGACGACTGTGGCACCGGCGTTGCATTTACCAGAAACCCAGCCACCGGTGAAGATGAGGTGTACGGCGAATACCTAATTAATGCCCAGGGAGAAGACGTTGTAGCCGGTATACGTACTCCCCAACCAATAGAAACCCTGAAGGAAGTAATGCCCAAAATTTACGATCAGTTTGTAGAAATTTGCAAAACCCTTGAAAAGCACTACCATGACATGCAGGATATAGAGTTCACTATAGAAAAGAACAGGCTCTTTATCCTGCAAACCAGAAGCGGGAAAAGGACCGTCCACGCCGCCATCAAAATCGCCGTGGACATGGTAGAAGAAGGCCTAATATCCAATAAAGAAGCCCTACTAAGGGTACAACCGGAGCAACTGGACCAATTGTTGCACCGGCAGATAGACCCTTCTGCAACTTTAAATGTTATTGCCAAAGGGCTTGCCGCCTCACCAGGAGCGGCGGCCGGCGCCGCCGTCTTTGATACCGATTTGGCGGAGGAGATGGGTCAGGCGGGCGAAAAGGTAATATTAATCAGAACCGAGACCACTCCTGATGACATACACGGTATTGTTGCTGCCCAAGGCATCCTAACTTCCAGGGGGGGCATGACCAGCCACGCCGCGGTTGTGGCTAGGGGGATGGGCAAACCCTGTGTCAGTGGCTGTGAAGCGGTGAGGATAAACTATGCGGGAAATTATTGCAATGTTGGCGATATTACCATAAAACAAGGGGACCATATTACAATTGACGGCACTACCGGTAAGGTTATATTAGGCGATGTACCCATGATTGTTCCGGAAATCAGTGACGATTTTAGGAAGATACTGGAATGGGCCGATGGGGAGCGGGTACTGAAAATAAGGGCAAACGCAGATACCCCGGAGGATGCACAAAAAGCTAGGGAGTTTGGAGCAGAAGGTATAGGTCTTACCCGTACGGAGCATATGTTTATGAAACAAGACCGCCTGCCAATTGTGCAGGAAATGATTTTAGCGGAAAACACGGAACAAAGGCAGGTGGCCCTTGATAAACTCCTGCCCATGCAACAGGATGATTTCTACGGCATTTTAAAAGCCATGCAAGGTTACCCGGTTACAATAAGACTCCTGGACCCGCCCCTTCACGAATTTTTGCCGAAGCGTGAGGATTTGCTTGTGGAGATAACAACCCTCAAGCTAAAGGATAAAACCGAAAAGTTGGCGGAAAAAGAGGAGCTACTTGAAAAAGTCGAAGGCTTACTGGAGTTTAACCCCATGTTAGGCCATCGCGGCTGTCGACTGGGCATCACCTACCCTGAAATATATGAAATGCAGGCACGGGCAATTTTCCGGGCAACCGCACAATTGGTAAAAGAGGGCGTTGTCGTATTGCCGGAAGTTGAGATCCCCTTAATTTCCACTATGCAGGAACTCAATATTCTAAAAGAGCTGATTGTAAAAACCGCCGAGGAAGTGGCCAAAGAAACAGGCACAAAATTTGACTATAAAGTGGGAACAATGATCGAGTTGCCCCGGGCCTGTCTCATTTGCGATGAAATAGCGGCCGAAGCCGAATTCATCTCCTTCGGTACTAATGATTTGACACAGACCACCTTTGGGGTTTCCCGGGATGATGCAGAAGGAAAATTCCTGCAACACTATGTAGAAAAAAAGGTGCTTGGCGAGAACCCATTTGTAGTGATTGACCGCCAAGGAGTAGGAAAATTAATGGATATGGCCGTTAAGCTTGGAAGGGGTGTACGCCCCGATTTAGATATTGGCATTTGTGGTGAACACGGTGGCGAGCCCAATTCCGTAGAGTTTTGCCACATAATTGATATGAACTATGTTAGCTGTTCGCCCTTCCGCGTACCTATCGCACGGCTTGCCGCTGCCCAAGCCGCACTAACCAACAACGGCCTAGCGGAGTACAGCACCAAGTAGATTAAACGGATGAGTAACAAGGTATCGTGCCTAGAATGAAGGCCGGTACCTTGTTTTTTTGTAAAAATATTGATTATGCAATACACTGTGAATGTAATGGAGTTGGCATTAGAAAGAGAGATAAGTTTGATGTTGTTGAAAAAATGTTTATGCCATCAACACTGATGTACGTTCACAACTATCTAGCGGGTATTAAACCCTGCCACCCCTTTTCAAAACCCTTCCCTTTACTTGGAGCTATCCAATCCTTTGAATTCTTCCCCTTCTTTGCTCCAATTTCGTGGGATTCCAGTGCCTTCACATATCTCCTAAGCCGGATACATTTGCTACTCCCACAGCCTCAAGCGCTCCCAATATACAGGTGAGCCCACGGCAACCGATGGCGGCCTTATCAAGGGCGTAGGCGAATGGGTGCTGAAAACTACTTGCAGGCAAAACAATAGGTGGCAAGATTTGGGGCTCCCAAGGTCGCGTATGGTAGTTAATTTATCGGTCGTCCAGTTTAACAATCCCGGGATTGTAAAAACAGTTGATAAGATATTCAGTTTGAAGATTGATATGAAGTTTGTACAAGGATTTCATCATTTCAAGCCTGTGCCCTCTGG
>CAZKPV010000095.1:0-1080 GCA_964554735.1 uncultured Clostridia bacterium | reverse complement strand
AAAAATCTTTTGCCCAAATAAGTTCACCCAAAACTATGTTATAATGGACACTGATTTTAAAACCACTTAACAGTAGGAGATGCTTTTAAACTTGAATGTTGCGGCTGTTTTGAAAAGAGGTGTCCTCAAGGGGCTTGGTACAACTTGGCAACTTGCGAAGGTTATCGTGCCGATATACTTTTTTGTAACCCTCCTAAAATATATTGGTGCCCTACCTAAAATTGCCGAAATTTGCACACCCTTTATGAACCTTGTAGGTTTACCGGGTGAAGCTTCCATTGCCATTGTATTGGGTAACTTTGTAAACATTTATGCGGCTATTGGTGCCATAACCCCACTCGGATTGCATTCAAAGGAAATCACAATTATTGCCATGATGCTCTTGCTGTCGCACACTATTTTTGTTGAATCGGCCGTGTCGGAGCAAACCGGAATCAGCGGTGTGGTTATGGGTATCCTACGGCTCGTCATGTCCTTTCTGGCGGGTTATTTTTTAAATCTACTTATATAAACGAGGAGTTTTATTAATGTGGAAGGCCTACCTGATTGAATCTTCGGTTGGGAGTTTGCAAAATGTATTGCTCATGGCATCTATCTTAATTCCTTTAATGATATTGATGGAATTTGCCAAGGAAACCAATGTCTTGGATACACTAACTGAACGTACCAGTGGTGCAATGAAATATCTGGGCATGTCCGGCCAGGCCGCCTTTCCCCTAATAGTGGGAAATGTATTTGGGCTGGCTTATGGTGCCGGGATAATAATAGAAAGTGCCAAAAGTGGCCTACTTACCTGGCGGGATTTATTCTTGGTGAATATTTTCCTTTCCCTGTGTCATTCCATATTTGAGGACACAGCATTGTTTTTTGCTATTGGCGCCGATTTAAAAATAATTTTAGTGAGCCGACTTATCCTGGCTATAGCGATCACTTGCGCCCTTAGCCGCCTACCATGGATACAGCGAAGATACCCCAGAAAACTTGTCAAAACTACCGGCCATTTAGATCCCCAATGATTGATTATGATCGAGTAGGGTAACCCTACAGTAATTTTCTGTAGGGCTATCCCTCTCACAGAAC
>CAZKPV010000094.1:1049-7522 GCA_964554735.1 uncultured Clostridia bacterium | reverse complement strand
CTCCCAACCCTCCTCCATTCATTTTAAACAGAAAAAATTAAACAGTCAATTTTTACCAAGGGCGGTATGGCAAAAATTTAGCGGCCCTCTTTTCGGAAGTTGACAGTGAAATTCTTTTCCGTACCATACAACCTGTTAAACTCAAATCCCGCGGCTAAAAACAGCCCCTTGATTTCATTAACCGACATCTTATCCGGGTCCCCCGCTTGCTCGGATACGGAAAGTATACCGCCGGGGCGAAGCATTCTGAAAAACTCCCCGGCGTATTTTTTCCTATTTTCGACTTCCCCCAAAACGGTCACCATATAAATGACATCAAACTCCTTGTTCTTAAAAGGGAAGCCCTCGCCATCGCATAAATGATATTCAACATTGGGTATCCTTTTACTTGTAAGCCTTGCCCTTGCCTTGGCAAGCATTTCTTCCTGAATATCTGTTAGCACCAACTCGCCATCGGGTATGGCCCTTGCGACTTCAACACTAAAATATCCCGGCCCGGGGCCGACTTCTAAAACACGGTAGTCCCTTTTCAGTTCAAGGTAACTAACTAGCCTTTTAGGAGAAAGAAAAATACTCCTAAAAGGAATCAATAGAGTAAATGCCAATTGATGTGGAAACACACCTTTTTTCGCAACGGATTCGTAAACACGTAAAAACTTATCTTTCATTGCAATATCCCTACAGGACAATACCCCTCCTTAACTCGCAACCGCTTCAATTATCCTCCGGGAAATATTATAGCATTCAAAAGTAAAAGGTGCATAGACCTGCAGATCCATGCACCTTTGAATGGCTCCATAAATACTCCGAAGCCCGATTACTTAATAATTTTTGCACTGTACCTCGAAGTGGGCCTGTGGGTGATCGCAAACCGGACACATTTCGGGTGCTTCGTCCCCAAGGTGGATATGCCCGCAGTTCTTACATTCCCAACTAACCTCTTGTTCTTTTTTAAAGACCTTGCCGTCTTCCATGTTTTGCAACAGTTGCTTGAACCGTTCCTCATGTTCCTTTTCTATAGCGGCGACACCGTCAAACAGTTCGGCAATCTCATCAAAGCCCTCTTCCCGTGCCTCTTTTGCCATCCTGGGATACATGTTTGTCCACTCATCATTTTCGCCCATGGCGGCATCCTTGAGGTTGCTTGCAGTGTCACTGATACCGCCGAGTTGCTTGAACCAAATCTTGGCATGTTCTTTCTCATTGTCTGCAGTTTCCTGGAATAAATTTGAGATTTGTACGTAACCCTCTTTTTTTGCTACCGAGGCATAATATGTGTATTTGTTTCTGGCTACCGATTCCCCCGCCAAAGCCTCCAGTAAATTTTTCTCCGTCTTTGTCCCTTTAAGATCCTTCATCTACCTAACCTCCGGTTTCATATTCAGCTGTTTCCACATGTAGCTTTTGAAGCACAAACATAATATCATGTTTTTTGCATATTGGCCAAACTTTCATGTTAATAATTTATAAAATATTCCTCAATATGAAAGAATGGGATTCCGCCGTCTGCTCAATTAAAAACCGTAGGGTGGCCAAGTCGCATCTTATGTAAATCAATTCCTTCGATCTGATGCATTGCTCAAGATGCTTTAGGGTTAAATCAATATCATCAATATCCCTGTGGGTCACCAGAATTGACCACACATTTTTGCTTTTATCCCAATCCTTCTTTACTTTTCCTAGATGGGACTCCGCCTCCACCCATTCTTCCTTTTCTACCAATGCCGCAACCTTGTCGATATCTTGGGCCAAAGCTACAGATGTGGAATCCAGGTAATGTCCACTCCACACCACACCCGTACCCAGCAAGACAAAGATAGTTATAATAATCGCCCAGGTCCTCATATTTTTTGCTCCCTCTTTCTGCTGCTTTTGTCAGTTTCTTGGACGAATAGCTTCCCCGAGGAGTCGAAGCTAGCAAAAAACACATCCTTATAACTATGTAAATCCCGCTTTTTCAGTTCGCTTTTTAGCCATTCCTCACTTTTATTGATCCTTTGCAATTCAGTGTAGTTCACGCTTCCGTCCGTGATCAATACAGCCGGCAAGTCCTCATACAGAGGGGTGAGGTTCATATCCCCCGGGGTAGCCGGTCTTTTAAAGGATTTTAGCAAAACACTGATTTGGCCGCTAGTTTCCATGATGGCAAACTCCACATCGGCAACATTGGGTGCGTTTTTAACTCTTAACTCCTCCAACAAATCCGAGAGGTTAAAACGGTTTTTTCTCAATTCCTCCTCCATAATCCTACCGCGTTCGATTAGGATAGACGGTGTTCCGTTTATTATTTTCCTGGCCTTTTCACTTTTCAGTTCAAGGGTTGAAAGCAAAACACTAACTAACAAAAGTACAAGGATAGGGACAACACCGGAAATCAGCGGTATTCCTATATCCTCACTAGGGATTGCCGCCAATTCTGAAATCATAATTATTACCACGAGATCTAGGGGCTGCAACTGTCCCACTTGGCGTTTTCCCATTATACGTATAGCGGTTACCACCAGGGCATAAAGGAAAAGTGTACGTACAATAATAATTAGCATGAAAGACCCCCTCCCTGCTTCATATATTTCCCTACATAGCAAGTCTTATACTTTTCCAAGGTCAAAACTGGGGTCAGACCTGAATAATTGAATTACCGGAAGTAAAGGAACGCTCGCAACAAAAAAGACGGTCCTCCTTTGCGCCAATAGTCAAACTCAGAGGAAAACCGCCCCTTATAATCCTTGTGGTAGATGTCGCTTTTAGAGCCCGCCTCCCTAGTGCATTTCCTCGAAGTTATCAACAACGATTTGTGCCTCAAATACATAGGCGTTGTTCATATCCACTACTTCTTTGAAAAATTTCAAGGGAACAAAGAGTCTATCATTCTTTATTTCAGATGCGATACCCAAACTTATTTCAACATCTTTTGTTTTGTAATAACTGTCCTTGTCTGCTGTCAATGATATTTCCTCACCCACTGCAACGCTTCTTGTTTCGTCATCCCAGCTCACTTCAAAACCAAGAGCCTCACAAATTGCACGAATGGGAACCATCACCACATCTTCTTCATTCATGTAAGCCCTAGGTGCTTCAACTTTCTCGTTATTGACAATGATATCCATTTTGGAAATATCCTCGGAATCATAAAGCGGATCCGGCTTTTCAAATAATATCACCACTTTATAAGGAGTGGTTTGTGCCGGGATGCTTTTTGTCGACGGGCCGTAAATAACAACCAATTTCTCATTGGCCAGTTCGCCCGTATAAACAGACCCATCCGGTAGGGTTATTTCGGTTTCGTCGGATATATTCAGTTTTAACATCTGGTCGGAGCTGACCAAATTTTCATCAAAAATGTCTGCTTTAATGTTCCTGGTTTCATCCACCAAGGCCACAACCTCAATATTGTATACCGGGGGATATATCAAAATCATCGGTCGGGTAGCGTCGTAAAACCCTATAACCTCCGAACCTTCCACTATTTCGGCATTATCAACAATGTATGTGTCGCCGGTTATAGTAAGATTGGCCGGCCCCCCATTTTCATCCTCTATCCGGAGGGTCGTACTTTTATCGCCGTCAACGACCTCTTTCACTATCCCTGTTACCGAAAGGTATCTCGGCAGCTTCTGATCCTTTAAAATACCGTCTAGACTTGCCATGGAAATTTTAAATTCGGGTGTGCCCATAACCCCGGGTGCAATATCATATTTTTGGAACAAAATAACCAGGTCATTATCTTCAATGTAAAAATCCTGTTCATCGGAAATTGTTACGAAACCATCTTCCCCGGTGAAAAACGTTGCCTCCTCATTTTCCACTTTATCCTTGATCTGAGCCCGGATCCTTTCGTTTATAACCTCCTCATATTCCGAGGCGGGTTTAAACAAATCGGCAATCCCTAGAATCACACAGTTTTTAGTGTCGATGTTATAGGTATCTATCCGGGTAATCCCATTGGCCCCACCCGTGTACATATAATTGTTCACTACGAGTGAAAGTATGTCCCCGCTGGATTTAACATCGAAATCAATGAAGATTTCGGCCAAAACCGCAAACTCCTCGGCCTGGGATTCAACAGTTTCAACATCTTCAAGAGCCCGGTCAAGTATCGTTTCGTTTAGCTGCCCCTGAAAATCAAGATCTTCAAGCCCCGCGAATTCCGGAACCCTAACTTTGTACACCACTAACTCGTCTTCCGCTTGGATTTCCTTCACAACATCAACACGCACGGCATCCTCATCTCCGGTGGCCCCCGCCGTTAGGGCAAAGCCCCCAAGGAGTAGGGCTACCACCAAGGTTACAAATAGAATTTTTGTCCGTTTCATGAATGGCCTCCTCACATTTTAGTTTATTTGCGCCTACAGTTAATAGACGAACACCCTCTCTTAAAGTTTCATTAAATAGTTGAATAAGATTGTTAATGGTTCCATATGATTGTATAATTGATATTAGTTTGCAGGAGTCTTTTCTTCATTAGCATAATCGGGGGTATAGGCTAGTTTGGTACAATTACTAATATCGAGTGTTGTTCTATACGTTGTTGCCCGCGTTAACTATCTCCTTTTCCACTCCATCATAGAAACCTTTGCCATCATCGTGGCCGTTCTAATCTACATACTGGCCAGTCGCACATACAAACACACCCAAAACAACATGTTCCTGTTCCTGGGAATATCTTATCTTCATGTAGCCGTCTTGGATTTTACCCACATGCTGACATATTCGGGGATGGGCGTGTTCCCTGGCTTTGATTCCAACGCCCCCACTCAACTCTGGGTCTCAGGACGTTTTATGGAGGCGGCTTCTTTCCTCATCGTACTGTTTTTACTCAGGAAACAGTTCAACCGCCGGCTTGTAACCATGGGCTTCTCACTTGTAACAACCGGTATGATATTGAGCATAATGGTATTCGATATTTTTCCCGACTGTTTTGTTGAAGGAACAGGGCTTACTACTTTCAAGGTTCTCAGTGAATATGTGATTATTTTCATCCTCCTGGGTAGCGCATTATTGCTGTATTTGCGTAAGGATTTTACCGGAGGGGATGTTTTCAAATACATAGGGACAGCAATGGTTATTACCGCTATGGCCGAACTGTCTTTTACTTTGTATACCGACGTTTACGGTGTTGCCAATATGGTGGGCCATATGCTGAAGGTGGTATCTTATTTTGTCATTTTCTCGGGGGTGGTGGCCCAGGGTGTTGATGAACCCTACAGTATGATTTCAAGGGAACTCAAGGACAGAGCCCTAAAAGACGCCCTAACCGGCCTCACCAATTTCCAGGGTATGATGGAACTCATGGAAAAAGAGATAAATGAGGTCATGCACACTAATATACATTTCGGGGTTTTGATGATTGATCTGGATAATTTCAAAGTTGTCAATGACAATCACGGGCATTTGTTTGGCGATAGGGTTTTAAAAGATTTCGCCAGGCTCCTGGAAAACAGCATCCGGGAAAATGATGTGGCCTGCCGCTTTGGGGGCGATGAATTTGTTGTTTTGGTTAGGGATGTGACGCATGACGGGCTAGATTATATCAAGGAACGCATCCAGAAAGCCTCCGAAGAATGGATTGCCGGTGATGAAAGACTTACGGGCCTTGGAATAAGCATCGGCAGTTCTATATCTAGGCAAAAACGTACCATTGATATCGACAGTTTGATTAGTAGGGCCGATAAAAACATGTACGCCGACAAACAAAACCGCAACCTAAATGTCTATCCGGCAAATTTAAAAGAGGAGTTTTAGTAGGGCAGATAGAACAATAGGGAAAACCAAATATTCTCCGAGTTCTGTAACCTAAGGCAAGACGCCATGGTGCCGAACCGATAGGGTGTGCAGGGAAACCGGTGCGCCTCCCGTTGTGGAAAGGGGACCTTTTTTATTTGCGATAAAACTTTGCATTGCATCTTCCTTGCGCACGGCAAAGTTTTTATTGTTTAATAGGGGGAATTATACTTGGAACTGTTGTTGCAAGGTTTGGGCAAGGTCTTTGAAGACCCTGAAGTATTAAATATAACTATCTTCACTTTAAGAGTTTCGGCAACCGCGACACTGTTAAGTGTGTTAATAGGTATACCGATAGGATTTTTCCTTGCAACAAGGACCTTCTCCGGTCGAAACTTAGTTATTAGCATTGTCAATCTTGGTATGGGGCTGCCACCGGTTGTGGTAGGTTTGTGGGTCAGCCTCTTGCTATGGCGTTCCGGCCCTTTGGGTGCCATGGGACTTCAGTATACCCCCACTGCCATTTTAATTGCCCAGGGCATTATAGCTTCACCTATTGTTACGGGTTTCAGCACCGCTGCCTTTGGCCAAACCAACCCCAAACTACAAATGCAAATCAAGGCACTGGGAGCCTCACGCTGGCAACTTATTTGGCTGATGATTTGTGAAGCACGTTTAGGCTTGCTGGCCGCGGTAATCGCCGGGTTTGGTGCCGCCATATCCGAAGTGGGGGCCGCCATGATGGTAGGTGG
>CAZKPV010000094.1:0-1039 GCA_964554735.1 uncultured Clostridia bacterium | reverse complement strand
GGAATATATTTGGTTACACCAGAACCCTTACTACGGCTACAGTATTGGAGGTGAACAAAGGACACTATGACATAGCCATAGCCTTGGGTACTGTTCTTTTAGTATTAGCGTTTATCGTTACTGTTTTATTGACCCTATCGCAACAAAAAGGCCGTTATATTTAACAAAACCGGCAATATGACTGATGAAACTGGAGGGAATTTGTTTTATGAGAAAAAGAGTTTTATTACCCGCATTGGTAGCGGTACTGTTTACCTTGCTGACTGTTCTGGCAGGTTGCGGAGGAACAACACAGGGTGACACGGATGAACCGGAAGTAAAAGATGTTATCCTTGCCACCACCACCAGTACCCAGGATAGTGGGCTCCTGGATGTTCTTCGGCCGATGTTTGAAGAACAAACCGGCTATAATCTGAAAATCGTTGCTGTCGGCACAGGGGCAGCCTTGGAAATGGGTGAAAGGGGCGACGCCGATGTTCTGTTGGTGCATGCTCCCGATGCCGAAAAGCCCCTAGTTGAAAGTGGCATTGGTATCAACTATGAACTGGTCATGCACAATGACTTTGTTTTCTTGGGCCCCGAGGATGACCCGATTGGAATCAAGGAAACTGAAGGTGCAGTAAACGCACTGAAGAGGATAGCGGAAACCGAAACAACCTTTGTTTCCCGGGGCGACGACTCCGGCACACACAAGAAAGAGCTAGCCCTCTGGGAAGGCGCGGGTATTGATCCGGCCGGGGAGGATTGGTATCTGGAAGCCGGCCAGGGGATGAGTGCAACGATTACTATAGCCAATGAAATGCTGGGCTACACCATGAGCGACCGGGGTACATACCTGGCACACACCGATATCGTTGACTTGCAAATCGTCAGTGAAGGCGACGAACCACTGTTAAACATCTATCATGTGATGAATGTAAATCCGGATAAATTTGAAGACCAAAAGATAAACGATGCGGGCGGCAAAGCCTTTGTTGACTTTTTGATTGATCCGGACACGCAGAAGGTAATCAGTGAATACGGGGTTGAAGATTTTGGA
>CAZKPV010000093.1:0-7538 GCA_964554735.1 uncultured Clostridia bacterium | reverse complement strand
ATTTTCTCCAATATCACGTCCCTGTACCTGTTGACAAATATGTCGGATATTTTACCGTCCCTTATCCCTTCTATCCTTTTTTCCAGTGCTTCAAAGTCTATCTCTTTTACCTCCAAGATAGAGCCGTATTCTTTGGCATCTTGAAACACACCAATTAAATATTCCACTTCTTCCGGGTTTGCTAGGTATTTTATGGCTTCCGGGGGTATGCCGTTGCTTTCTTGTATTGAGCATAAGTTCAGCTCCGGTCTTTTCCGGAATATCCGCCTGTTTTTGCTCCTGGCTTTCATCAGCAGGGCAAAGGTGGCCAGTTGGCCGGCCCGGTCGTCTATATCCAAGCCGTACAGGTTCTTTTCCAGTATCAGGGTGGGTATATCTCTTTCGGAATAGCCGGCTCTTAAATATATTTCGTATAGCACATCAAAGGCATATATCAGGATGTGGCCACTTCCCATGGCCGGGTCCAGGATTTTGATTTCCTCGGGGCACAGGTTGGGGTTTTTTAGTTTATCCAGTTGCTCTTGTACTTCCTGTTCCTGCTCTGCTTCTTCCAGGTAGTATTTCCAATGGGTTTGCAGTTCTGTGTCGGGATGGGATTCCAGCCACAGCCGGCCCAGGGAGTTTTCCACCATGTATTTGACAATCCACTTGGGAGTGAATAGCTGGGTGGCCGCCGGGATGTTTTCTTTGGTTATTTTCTTGTTTTTCCTCAACCCGGCGAAGACTTGGTCCTTTTTTTCTGATATGTAATACTGGTAGAGCCAGCCGATTATTGCTATGTCGGTCCAATCTTTTTCTTCTATTTCTCCCACTAAATCTCTGATGATGGAGCCTTCGGACAGTAGTTTGTCCGGGAGGAGCAGTTCGGTGTAGTCGGCTATTTCCTCGAAAACCGCGGGCATAATTTTCCCCAATTGGTTGCACTGTTTGATTAAAAGGTATTTGTATAGGTCTTCTGTGTCGTTGGCATCTTGTAATCTGTATACTATTTCCCGGTCCAGGTCTAGGTCTACATTTAGGGCTTCTGTCAGAATATCCGGTTCGGTTTTCCCGCTTTGCTGCGAGGAAAGCACCCTCACTCCGGTTGGCAGGTAGCCGTTTATTTCCATATAGCGTAAGGCAATCAGGCGGTTAAACCAGGTGTAGGCTACTTCTTCGATCACCTGGCCGAGGCCCTTCTCTTTTATGTGTTGGAGGAGTTTGCCCCGCTGTTTAACCTCGTATTTTTTGAAAAGCCTACCGTTTTCTCTCCCTTTTACCTTAAATCCCCCGTCAAAGGTTTCCACCTCCAGGATTTTATCCCGGGTTATGCCTATTTCATAGGCTTTGTGGGTTATTTCTTCTATTAGTTTTCTCCGTGCCTTGACGGCAAAGTTTTTAATGGCTGTTTTGTTCACTCTAAAACCTCCGGCCGGTTATAGTTAGGTTAGCATGGCGTCAGATGAGCCTGACAATGGTGTTCTCTTTCAGTTCTTTTTTTAGCTGCTGTCTTATATATCCCAACAACTCCTCAATATCATCTACATTTTCGATTTCCCTGGTCCCGCGGAACATATTGGCGATACTCACATTTATAATTTGTTTGGTTACGTACGTTCCTTTTCCGTCACTACCACCCGCTGGCCGGACCTTTTCCTCTCTTTCTTTCCTTGCCCGGATGGCTTTTTTGATTTCTTCAAAGGCGTTCATTTTAAGTATGTCCGATTCAGTTTTCATGGCTATAACTTCATAAAAATTGCGGGATGAATTCAGCCTGTCGGTGAGATCCATAAACCATCCCCAAAGTTTATCGTACAGCTCATTAGGTAAATCATGTAGCTCCAATTCCAGTTTTACTTTAGCCCAATCCCCACCGATGATGTCCTTAACGGGCTTGGCTTCCGCCTCCAAAAGTTTCAGAAACCTACTGTTAAAATCATCAATGAGCCCGGGCAGCCTGGGTATGTGGGAATAGGGTCTTGCCGCTTTGATTATGGATTCTATTTCCTGGGCAATTCCGATTATTTCCTTATCCATGACATAGGTTTTGTTCTTCAGGTAAATATCAAACTGTTTTACCGCCCTATCGAACTGCACCTTTTGGTTTTTAAAGAACCTTTTAACATCAAAAGCATTTTCCTCGTAGTTTAGGAGTTCGTCCCTGAGCCTATAGAGTTTATCAAAAAAGATCATGGGATCCCTTATTGCAATAATTTCCTTAAAGAGCTCCCTACCTTTAATCAGCACGCCTTTCCCGGGGTAGTTCCTATCCTCGTAACGTATAAGAAGTTCCTGGATTTGTGTTTTTTCATGACCGGATAATTCCTTGAAGCGGCTCATTAACCCGTCTTCGTCTTTCGGAACGTAGGTTTGGCCAAACAATTCCCTGGCCAGCTTTCGGGCATTGTTGATCTGGTTTTGGGGTGGTTTAGATCTTTTTTTGATCAGCAACCTATCTGTATAGTCTTTCCGGGTCATATACTTGATTAGGTCCTTGTCCGAGGTATTCAGATAGTCATTTCCCAATTGCAGGCTGATTTCCTGTGCCCTGAATAGGCGTATAACAAGCCCCCGGATATCATTGGCCCGCCAACCATAGGGTGACTTAGAGTACAGTTCCAGGATGGTTTTCATGGTCATTGGAATGTGCCGCTCGGTGTTTATTTCAATGTAATGTATTAGCTCATCTATAGCCAGTTTATTGGGGATATCCCCGTCCCCAAACAATTTTATCTCACTATCGGCCGCAAACAAAAGGTCTTGGAGGTCTTTATCGCCTTCCATAAAGTCAGTAATATAGCCAAGTTTGTTGTAAATGTCGTCTATCAATATTTTCAGACCGCTGTTTATTCTTTCTACCGGATTTTTAGCCCCAATATCTACCTTTTGCATGTTGACGAAAATATCCGCCTCGCTTAACGCTTCGGATAGGAGGGTTTTCACTCTGTCTAAACCTTTGGCGGCTTCGCTTGATTTTCTCACCCTTATCTCCTCAATTGTATCCGTTACCAGAACATCGGCCCTTTGAGTGAGGTAGGTCTGTATCTTCAGGACATTTTCCATTTCATCGAGGAAGGTGGTGTCTTGGGGAAGCCTGATAATCAAGTTGTTCTCACGGGCAGACATCATTTTTAACTCACTGTCGGAAAAGCCCGAGCCGGCATCAAAGTAGGGGGTAATCACCTTAACCCCAATTTCGGATTTCTGGGTTGACAGCATGCGGTCGTCAATTATTTTGTTGAAATCAAAATGGTAACGCCCATTGTAACGAAATTTTCTTTCGCTGTAAATGCCGGTGAATATTTCCTCACCAACTTCCAGGATTATTTCACCGATGTCAATGGGTATGTTTTGTATCTCTTTGTTTACATCCTGTTCCTCATGGGTCAGGAAAATGTATTCTTCGCCGATTCTTTGGACTAGAGTCTGTTTCACCAGTTTATCTAGAGATGTTTCAACTTTTCTTTTTAATTCAATTTTGTCTTCATCTATATGACTAACCATCAAGGTGGCCACATTTTCCATGTTTTTTGGTATTTCACGTACCCATTTTATCAGGAAAAGAACCTTGAGCACCTCTATATCCATTTCGGTAAGTTTAGCGTTGTCCTCGGCATGGATGAAAACAGTACGTATGTCGTGATCTAAAAAGGTTTCGATGGTGTCATAAAATGCGGAAAAGGGGATTAAGGCACCAATTTCCTTGTCCATATATTTTACCGCGGCTTCCTGGAAGGCACTCAAGAGGGATCTCTCCCCTTCGGAAAGGTGTTTGCCGCTGGCCCCATGTTGCCTGATGGCAGTAAATACGGATTGCAAAAGCCTGAACTGGTAGGGAATAAAGGGGTAAACCTCCACAAATTTTTCCGGTGTTTTAAAGGTTTTCTTTTCCGGCGTATCGGAGGAAAAAGTGATAAGGTTTCTCAAAATTGCCTCCTTGTGGGCGTAAAGCAATTTGAGGGTGTCAAGGGCCACGTCATTTTTGTAAAGAAGCCTTTTCTTAATAACCTCGTCTACATTGGCACTGGACAGGCTAAGCCGGGTATTAAACCTACCCTGGATTTTGGAGAAATCATTCCCCCTCACTTTTGTAACTGCGTCAATGTCCTGCTGGGAGGTGACTATAACCCAAGCCCTTCCGCCACAATAGGTCCCCAGATCCTCCACTAATGTTTGGAGATTTAACATTAACCCCACATCGTCCCCTATGTACTGGCCCATTTCATCAACCAGAAAAATCACATAGTGTTCATTCCCCTTGGACTCTATGTACTCCTTTACTTTGTTGGCGAACTTTTCAATACTCAAGGAGTAATTTTCCTCGGCTTTTTGATACCAATTGCGGGCGGCTTCTATGCTCATTTTTGTTGTGTCCGCCAAGGCGCGAACGATATTGTCCTCCTCAAAGTAAAAGTCGGCACGGGCACTTTCCCATGGCCTATTTGCCAACTCTTGGAATCGTTGTTTGAAATCATTATAGGAACCGTCTTTAAACATTTGCTCCTCCAGCTCGGCCAGCCAGGGTAGTGAACCGGAGTAGCCCCTTGCTTCGTTGAAGACCTTGTTGAACACTCTGACCACGGGCTCCTTGCTTGTTTTGGAATCAGAATCGGATTTGGAATCTATATTAAATAAAATTACATCACCGCGAATGTCCCCGGCCGCCTCCATATTCGCCAACACCTCGGGGTCACTGATCTTGTCATGGAAGAAGGAAACGGCGGGCTTCCCCTCAACGACCTTGTTTTCCAAAAGGTAGGAAAGTATTTTTAAAAAGTGGGATTTACCGGAGCCGAAAAAACCCGAAATCCAAACGCCCATTTTATCGGTAAAGGTACCCATTCCCTGTCTGTAGGACTCGAAAAAAGTGCGGAAATGCCGGTTCAATTCATTGGTAACTACATATTCCTCCAGCTCCTGGTAGACATTGGCTTCATCGTCTTGTCCTATCTTGATGACACCTTTGATGTCCCTGTCAATTTTCTTGTGGAACATTTTGCCCAATTTCATAATTTAACCTACCTCCTTTGCTTTTTATCTTTCCACTAATTTGAAGGCCCTGTAGTAATTTTGGTCGGATATTTCGCCAAACAAGCGGAGGTTTTGGCCCGAATAGACCCCCGGGTAAAACATAATTAGGGGTACCTGGTCAATAACAGAGTGCAAAATGTTGAGCACCGTGTGGGAGCGGACAATCGGCCATATTTTCCCTACACCGGTCAGGAATACTATGTCATTTTCCCGGATCCTGTCCCTTATGTATTGAACAATTAAGTCATCATTCTGGGTGAGCCTGAGTGTGCTTTTTATAGGGTTTAAAATTGCCGTCGCACCCTTTTTCTCCTCCATGGCAAATACCTTTTCCAAATAACCCTTGTCCTCCAATATTTCCACCATGATCTCGTATAGGTCAAACTCCCGAATATAGCTACCGGCACCTTCCTTGTTAATCCTCTGCTTTAGACTTGCTATATGGGCACGAACCAACATTTCATCCTTGGCGTCATAATCGAAGATGTAAAAGCCGATCTCGTTACCCAAACCTTTGCTTTCTTTAAACCTACTGCCGGTGATGATTGGGTAAATCCTATCGAGTCTTTCGTAAATGGTCATTGCTCCCATGTTTTATGCCTCCCCAAGCATGGCCTTCAGGTATATATGGTTGCCCGTTTTTTTCAGATAGCTTGCAATCTCGTTTTCAATTATCGGCCTTGTTATCTCTATACTTTTGCTGTTCTTTTTGGCGAAACCCGATTCGATTAGTATCCTCTTGTAAACTTGGCCCATTTTATATATGGTGTAATCTGACCAGGATGCCACCCGCTTGCTCTGCTCCGCTTTGTGTCTAAAAAAAACGTTAATGTCCTTGTCCGTTATTATGTAATCCTTCAAAATGTGCTTTTCCCGATAGACCTCCAACATGAACTCAAAAAATAACCTGTCCGTTTTTAGAATTGCATACAGGGCCAACTGTTTGCTTGTAGCAAGGTTGCCGTCTGTAATTTTCCCAATTAAATAATCGTCTAGGACCCCAACCCTTTCCAAAACTGTTGCAGCAATCTTCTTAATTCTGTTCTCGGTGTTCAGTAAAAATATGTTTTCCCGCAAGGCTTTTTGCCTTATATCATCTAGTGTAAACCCTTGCCGACAGAGGATCGCAACCTTCCTCAGCTCCGGGTACAGAAATGACATAGTTTTAATTGTTGATCTGTATTTCTGGCCATTTTTTCTCATACGCATATTATACCATATATGACAAAAAAACCGCCTAGGACAATTGCCCGTTGGCGGTTCTGTGAATTTCATCGCTATCGTTTGTATTAACGCTTGGAGTATTGCGAAGCCTTGCGGGCTTTTTTGAGCCCGTATTTCTTTCTTTCCTTCATCCGGGGATCTCTGGTAAGAAAACCCGCATCTTTCAAAACGGGGCGCAGACCTGGGTCCGCTTGTATTAGTGCCCTGGCAATACCCATCCTAAGTGCCCCGGCCTGACCGGTGGGGCCACCACCTTTGACCTTGGCATTAACGTCAAAACGTCCTTCAGTATGTGTTACTTTCAAAGGCTGTGCAACCAAGGTCTGCAGTACTTTCCTGTCTAAGTATACATCAAGCGGCCGGCCATTTACTGTTATTTCGCCATTACCCGGCAGTAAGTAAACACGGGCAACCGAACTTTTCCTGCGGCCTGTACCGTAAAAATGAACTTGTGCCATTAGCTTTCCTCCTTCCCCGACTACATATTCCAAATTTCAGGCTGCTGTGCCTGATGTTTATGTTCCGGTCCACGATAGACCTTCAATTTCCTGAACATAGCATTGCCTAAACGGTTGTGTGGAAGCATGCCCTTCACAGCCTTTTCCACCACAAACTCCGGCCTTTTGGCCAAGAGTGTTTCATAGTCAGTTGCCTTGATCCCGCCGGGATAACCGGAATGACGGTAGTATTTTTTCTGGGTGAGTTTCTTGCCGGTCAACACAACTTTGTCGGCGTTGACAACGATGACAAAATCACCCGTATCAATATGCGGAGTGAACTCCGGCTTGTGTTTGCCACGTAAAATATGGGCGGCCTCGGTTGCTACGCTACCGAGGGTTTTGCCTTCGGCATCTAAAACATACCATTTACGTTTCAGATCCTCGGGCTTGGCCATATATGTCTTCATACAGACTTCCCCCTTAATAATTACCATATTCCTTGGCTAACGGGGCTCGTACGCCTTGGAATCACATATAGTATTTTAGTATACGCTTTTTCCCTTGTCAAGCTTAACCACTTTTTTTGCAAAACCTTTATACCTTACCATTTGCTCCAGGAAAATGCAACTTATCACACCCAGTATGAGCCCGTTTTTCAATACCGGAATAAAGCAGGCGGGCATTATCTGCAAAGACTCCTCCGGCACGAACATAGAGCCTATCCCCAACATCAGTGAAAAGCCTATAACAAAAAGATTGTTCTCATTGTACTCTACGGCCGAAAACTCCTTTAGGGCAAGGCCAATCATACTGGAGAAAGACAGAAACAAGGCTCCATAAGCCACTGGAACCGGCAATGAAGCA
>CAZKPV010000092.1:0-7540 GCA_964554735.1 uncultured Clostridia bacterium | reverse complement strand
TTTTGTGATTTTACTATCTCACAATCCCGATTACGCCGAAACAATCACAACCGATAAAATAGACCTGGTTTTAAGCGGCCACACCCACGGAGGGCAGGTTACCTTTTTTGGCCTGTGGGCACCACTTATACCATCGGCTTTCGGGCAAAAATACCGGACCGGAATAGTTAGCACAAAACATACGAAGGTAATAGTGTCAAATGGTACAGGCACGGTTACTCCCCCGGTTAGATTTTTTGCCAGGCCGCAAATACTATTGGTCCATCTAAGAAACGGCAACCACAAACCGGATGTAGTGCCATCCCCCTTAGGCGGAAATATTGTATACATATCAATAAACTGTTTTCAAAAATATTGAAAAACAATATAATATCATACATATTCCAAAATCTAAAAACAGGAGAGACTTACTATGGCAAAGCCGGGGATTACAGACACCACTTTGCGGGACGCCCACCAGAGCCTTTGGGCCACCAGGATGTCCACTGACGACATGATTCCTATACTGAAAAAGCTTGACTCCGTCGGCTACTTTTCTTTGGAAGTTTGGGGCGGGGCAACATTCGATGTGTGTATGCGCTACCTGAATGAGGATCCCTGGGAAAGACTGAGGACAATACGAAAACACCTCACCCATACACCGCTTCAGATGTTATTGAGGGGCCAATCATTGGTGGGATACCAGCATTATCCCGATGATGTGGTCGAAGCGTTTATAGGTGAGGCAGTATCCTGCGGTATTGACATCATCAGAATATTTGATGCGCTAAACGATGTCAGAAACTTTGAGGCCGCCATAAAGTCGGCCAAAAAGGAAGGGGCCCACATCCAGGCGGCAGTTGTGTATACCCTAAGCCCCGTCCATACAAGGGATCATTTTGTAGATACTGCCATGGAACTGGCGGCTATGGGGGCGGATTCAATATGTATAAAGGATATGGCCGGGCTGCTAACACCATTTGAAGCCCCGAAATTGGTTGGCAAACTTAAACAGAAAACCGGGCTAAAAGTGTCCTTGCACAGCCATTATATTGGGGGGATGGCCCTGGGGTCATATCTTCGGGCTATCGAAGCGGGTGTCGATGTGGTTGACACGGCCACCACGCCCCTCGCCTTTGGTGCATCGCAACCTCCTGTGGAAACATTGGTAAGGGCACTTAAGGATACCCCCTACGATACGGGGATGGACATTTCTCTTTTGTTCGAGATAGCCGATCATTTTGAGAGACTCCGTAAAGAAAAAGGGTATGAACGCGCCGTCACCAGGATTAACGACATGCGGGTTTTCGAACATCAAGTCCCGGGAGGAATGATCTCGAATTTAGTTAGCCAGTTGAGGGAGCAGAATGCGGCCCACCGCTTGGGTGAGGTTCTGGACGAGATCCCCCGTGTTCGCAAGGAATTTGGCTTCCCACCGCTTGTCACTCCCACCAGCCAAATTGTTGGGATCCAGGCGGTGTTGAATGTATTAAGCGGCGAACGCTACAAGCTAATACCCAATGAAACAAAAATGTATTTTAAAGGGCTTTACGGGAAACCACCCGCACCCCTTGACCATAAAATAAGAGAAAAAGTGCTGCGTGGGGAAAATGTAATTTCCTGCCGCCCGGCGGATATTTTAAAACCGGAACTCGCCAAAAGGGCCGGCGAACTTGAAGGCCTGTCTACTGCCAAGGAAGATATTATTTCCTGCGCGATGTTTCCGCAACTTACCCACGATTTCATCAAAAACCGGAGTGCGGCAGGAGGCCTCAACACAAAAAGCCCAAGGGGGGAAAATAAAATGAATCTTCAAGAAGTAAAGGAGCTATTGGAAATCGTCAACAAGACCAATGTCACCAAACTTGCCCTGGAAAGCGAAGGGGTTAAATTAGTGATAGATAAAAATGGCAATGGGAACACATATAGTGACACAGATGAAAGTGCACATAAAGGCAGACATTCAAAAGAGGGTAATGGGCAAATCGGAAAAGTTACCTCGGAGGGACAGGCAAATGCCGATGAACCCGTCCTCAATAATCTCCACCAAATAAAATCACCCATGGTCGGGACTTTTTACAGTGCACCCTCACCGGATGAGGAGCCCTATGTGAAAGTGAATGATCAGGTAAGAAAGGGCCAAACCCTATGCATTGTTGAGGCCATGAAGCTCATGAATGAAATTAAATCCGACTTTGCTGGTAGGGTTGTAGAGGCACTGGTGGAAAACGGGCAGGGCGTAGAGTACGGACAGCCGCTGTTTACCATTAAACCACTGAACTAATCACAAGGAGCAGGATTATGTTTAATAAAATTTTAGTCGCCAACCGCGGGGAAATTGCCTTGCGTATAATCCGGGCCTGCCGCGAACTGGGCATAAAAACCGTGGCTGTATTTTCAGAAGCCGATAAAAATGAACTGCATGTCCGCTTTGCCGACGAGGCCTATTGTATTGGGCCCCCACGAGCAAGTGACAGCTATCTTAATATGAACAACATCATATCCGCGGCTAAAATAGCCGGTGCCGACGCCATTCACCCCGGCTATGGGTTTTTAGCCGAAAACTCCTATTTTGCACGGCTTTGCAAACAAAACGGGCTTACATTTATCGGCCCCCGCCCTGATGCCATGGATCTCATGGGTTCTAAAATAGGGGCTCGTTCCCTAATAGTCAGGAAAGGTGTACCGGTTATTCCCGGCTCCCGCGTCCTCACAGATCTGGAAATGGCCCTTCAAGAGGCGAAAAGGATCGGATTCCCGGTTATGCTCAAGGCTTCGGCCGGCGGTGGGGGAAGGGGAATGCGTATTGTACGCTCCGAGGAGGAGTTGTCAAGGGCATACCCTTCCGCCCGCAATGAGGCGAAAAATGCATTTGGAAACGATGAAATTTATTTGGAAAAATACCTTACCAACCCCAGGCATATAGAGTTTCAAATCGCCGGTGATAAATACGGTAACATTGTGTGCCATGGGGAACGCGACTGTTCCATCCAGCGGAGAAACCAAAAATTAACCGAGGAAGCCCCTTGCTATTCTTTGGACAACGATTTACGCCGCACCATGGGGGAAACGTCCGTCAAAGTGGCGGAACTGGTAAACTATGACAGTGTCGGCACGGTAGAGTTTTTACTGGACAACAAAGGGAATTTTTATTTCATCGAAATGAACACAAGGATCCAAGTGGAGCATCCGGTGACGGAAATAGTTACGGGTATTGATCTGGTTCAGGAACAAATACGTATCGCGGCGGGGGAAAGGCTTGATCCAACAGACACGGCATTTAACTGTATCGGCGGTCACGCGATAGAATTTCGGATCTGTGCCGAGGACCCTAGGAAGGAATTTGCACCTTGCTCAGGAATTGTAAGTAATTTTCTCCTTCCCGGGGGCCCCGGGGTGAGGGTTGACACAGCCCTTTACGAGGGTTGCAGGGTAAGCCCCCACTACGACTCCCTGCTGGCCAAACTTATAGTGTGGGGCCCCACCCGCGAGAAAGCAATTAAAACCGCTGAAAGGGCTCTTGGCGAATTTATTATCAGTGGGATTCCCACTACAATTCCCTTTCACCGTAAAGTTATAACAAATGGACAGTTTATTTCCGGTAAAATCGGTACGAACTTTATTGACAATCTATTAAAGCCTGACCTCGTCCAGGAGGTGTAAGTCGTAGCATTTAATGATTTCGATTAGTTTTAGTGGGTACTGGGAGTCGGTAGCATAACCGGCTCTTTTCAATGCCCACGCACCTAAAACATCGTTGTGCATGACCTCCCTAAAGGGTGCATACCTGCTTCCGGTGAGAAGTAGGTCCTTATGGTCATTCCAGCTTTCGCCGGGATCCTTATAGGCACGGAAGTTGTCATCAATGTAATACACGACCCCCTTGTACTCTTCCCAGGTATTGGACGTTACCGAACCCGCCGAACCGCTTCCTTTAATACCAAAGAGATTGTTGGAGAATTTACCCGTGTATTTGTCAACCGGAACATATTGTCCCCACCCGGTTTCCAGGATAGCCTGGGCCGTTTGCAGTGCCGCCGACATGCCTGTTTGTTGTTGTGACCGTACGGCAAGCCCGGATGCAAACCCCATAAATTTATCCTTCTCTATTACCGGCTTTGAACTGTGGATTGTGCCCAAGTAGATTTTAACCGGTATTGCCTCACTTTGTATTTTATCTCCCGAGGGCGTGAATCCCGTGGCCTGTATTTGCCAGGAGCCGCCATCCCCCTCTCCCGGCGTCCAGACGTATTCGGCCAAGGCCTTACTTGCCCCGGCAATCATGCGCTTCTCACCCGTGTTCGGATTTATAAGATTATACTCAATGCTTTCTAGTTGTATATTAGCCGACGATCTTAACTTCGTATCCCCGGTCAACACCTGCCCTGGGCCCACAGTCTCTATAAGAAGTTTTGCCCGGTCGGGTACTTGAACTTTAATCGGCTCACTGGTGCAGATATTCCCATCGTTATCTTTAACCTTTGCCGCCAGCTCCCAATTACCGGCCTGTTCCGGCGGGGGGAACCACCAATAGCTTGAATAGCCTTCAAAACTCGCTAATTTAAATTCCCTCTTGCTTTGGGGATCACGCAGAAAATATTCCGTTGCGCTAATCGGGAAGTTAGTTGATAACCAAAGCGTTACAGGCCTGTCAACTGTCGAACCTTGGGAAACGCCTCTTATTTCAAATTTCTTTTCCATATCAACCGTGACGGAGATAGCGGGGCTATAGTAGGTTTTACCGAAACAATCACTGGCCAAAGCCCTTATGGAATAGCTCCCATTTTCCGATAGCTGGGGATCCCACTGGTAGGGGCCTAGGGGATCCGACTCACCGGAAATAGTTGTCTGGCCGGTATCAAGATTGGTGATTTCATATTTCACGTATTCCGCCACGAAATTCAAATCAGTTTCCAGGGAGGCCGCCTGCCTCAATACCCCCCCTTGGGCCACACCTTTCAGATAAACCTGTGGTTCAAGGGCCACCCGAACGGAAACTGCATCGCCGGACAAAAAGTTACCCTGCCTGTCGTAAATTCCAGCCGCTAAGATTCGGGAACCACTGTAAAAGGGATCCGGTATCCAATTATATGTACCGGCCGGGTCATTGCCCCTTGCCACCACCGGGCCCTTTCCGGTTATCGGGTCTAAAAGCATGAAACGCACTTCCTTGGCCTCTTTTGGAAACCCACTTGCCGAGTTAATTTTGAGCCCGGTGGTACCCTTGATTACCTGCCCGGGCTTGATTGCAGTGATTGTCGCATCATAGAAAGGGATAAAATCCGCGGGCAGATCGGAGTTTATATAAACGGTTCTGGTGGCATCATCCCACCCTACGGACACGCCCAATGCGTTGCTGACTAACCTAATGGGCACAAAGGTTGTCCCCTCCCCAAAAATTTGGGGGGCCACATCGGACACTCCGTAGTTTAGTCCTTTTCCGCTATAGTCAACTAGTTTGTTATCAATCCACAACTTTACGGAACGATTACCCTTGGTGACCGTCACTGTTCGTGTGTCTCCATCCCAGCCGACATCGGCCCCCATAGTTTCCGTAACCAGTCTGATCGGGACCAATGTGCGTCCGTTAACAATCATCGGAGGTAATGGGGATTCTATATTTTGGCCATCAATTACCAAATTAATGTCCCCGGCCGCCTCACCGGTCGGCACCGTTAAAAGCATAAAAAACAGCAACGGCAACAAAAGAAGCACCGGTTGAAAGTTACACAAAAATTTTGACATACGCATTTTATCGCCTTGCCTTTCCAATTAAGTTTTGTTTATTTTGCTTCTATTTATTTGACGGTTCACTCAATGCTAAAGTTCCCGGTAAATGATTTGGGGGCATAGGACAGTCTGGTGATTGTGCCCACCACTTCTTCAAAGGCCAGACCGGCCTCCATATCCCCTTGGCTCTGTCTTCCGTGGCCGTGTAACGCATCACCGATGTATATGTCGAAAGGCAGGGTATCCTTGCCAGAATGTAGGGCCGGCGTTCCCGAGGGCCGACAGGCAAACAGCAAAACAAAGAAACACAAAAATCAAACTGAAAAATGGCACTTTAATTAGGAATTTCATTGTGTCTCCCCTCCCGGAACCTTAATGGCCCCCACCGGGCACAGCTCCACACATAGAGGCTTCGCGGCCGCACCACAATTACAAGAGGCGCGAATACTTACCCCTATGTCACCGGCACTGTCGATATGAACCCTGATATTTGATTTGCGAGGGTTAAACAGCCCGTACTTTTGGAATGAACAGGCCAGTTCACAAATGCGACACCCTACGCATTCATCCTTACTTATATGTATACTCACAGTCCTTCACCCATGGCCTCGGCAATATCCCCCAAACCTAAATCCACCAAATGCTTCCTGGTTGGACGACCCGTTTGTATATCCCAGTTATGGCAGGCGTAGTACTCATCCAACATGGCATTCCAACCAGCTATATCTATTTTGTCGCCCTTGAACGGCCCATTACTGACGGGAATTCTCACAAATTTGTCCGGCGGCATATCGTCCTTACGATCAAAGCCGGCATGGAGCAAATTAAAAACCCGTTCAATGTTTTGGATTTTTTCGCCTGTTACAAGTAATTCCCCCGGCCTTGCCTCCTCGCCGGTAACCAGGCGGTAAAAATCCGCAATGTCGTCAGGTGTAAATAGGTCGGTGTCCATCCAAATTGTAATGAGGGCACAAATGCCCATACAGTCAACAACCGCCTTGTATGCTTCCTGCCAAGCCACCAATTTACCCTTATTGTGATAGGATCTTGGGTCCGATATGTCGTCAATCCCAAACAGCCTTTTGCTAGTTTCCGGAAGTATCCTTTTCATCTCTATTGCCGGCGCACCTCTTAAATGGCCTGTACCTTTGGTACTGGTCACAACTCCCAAAGCCCAGGCCCGGGCGGTGCGCATGGCGGCTTCCATGACACTGTTTTTCTTGACTAGGGCGATAAACTTCCCTGAGCCACGGCCAACAATTTTTGACGCCTCATATACACCCTCTGCCAAAACATCCCCAAAACCCTTCCTGAATGCTATTTTCTCAATGATCTTCAGTATGTTGTCACCATTCCCCCAAGTTAGCTCCAACCCATCAAGGTCGTTTTTGCTTAATATGTCGTTATCGTAGCACTCCATAGCCCAGGCTATGGCCGCCGATGTCTGGTCAACATCGAGCCCATACATATTGGCCAAAGCGTTGGCTGTCAAAATCTTTTCCGGGGAACGCAAATCGAGGTTCGTACCAAAAGCACGCAAGGTGTTGGCTTGAACCCCTTCACATTTCAATCCGTTAATTTTATAAATGCCGCTACAGAAAACAGGGCACCCAAAGCAAGAATGCCGGCGTCTTAGATACCTGTCAAACTCATCCCTGGACACGCAGGCAATGGCCTCATTATCCCAAAAGTCATCGGACATATTCCTTACCCCATGGGGCCTGTTTTGTCCGGGCTTCAGGTAGGCCAAGAGTGTCCCGCCCGCGCGGTGAGTTGAAATATGCTCATTTTTTTCGATGATCCGATTGAAATCCCGGAGCTTGGCGGTAAA
>CAZKPV010000091.1:3192-7591 GCA_964554735.1 uncultured Clostridia bacterium | reverse complement strand
CCAAAATTCCTTTTGCCTGCACAAATTGTTGTGTGTAATCAGTTATGTTGCATTAATCGAGCAAACAGGTATAGTTCTTTCCCGGTATGTGGTGTTATAATGTACATGAGGTGGCAAAAATGGTTATCCCTGAACAATTGGCAGGATACAAAGCCGGTTGGGAAGAAAGCCGGAAAAAAAGAAAACAGGAATTAAGAACCCGTTACAATAGGGCGAGAAAGTGTGCCCAAAAGGCAGTTGAACATCTAAAACGTAATTATCATTGTAGAGTGTATCTATTTGGCACACTAACAAGAAAGGAAGCCTTTACAGACAGCTCGGATATAGATATAGCTGTATCTGGGCTTGATCGTGGTGCAAACTTTTGGAAGATGTATTCAGAGGTAATGGATATTTTAGCTCCTTTTGATTTCGACCTTGTAGAATTGGAAAAAATCGAGCCCGGCTTGAGAAAACATATACTCAAGGAGGGTGAAAAAATGTGAAACCCAATATAGTTTTGCTAGAAGCTAGGGTAAAAAATGAATTGCTGCAATTGGAAAAACTGTGTGAAGAGTTAAAGTCTTTGGCAACAATAACGGAACACAATTTAAAAAATGTAAAGCTCAGGGCGTACGCTTCTATATTGCATGATTTCTATTCCGGCATTGAAAAGATATTTATTGCTGTTGCACGTGAAATTGATCAGGATGTGCCGAAAAGCAATGGGTGGCACAGATTGCTGTTGGAGCAAATGACACTTGATATGCCCTCAAGAAGGCCCCCGGTAATTGACAAAGAGTTTGCCTTTGAGATACAGCAATATTTAAGTTTTAGACACCGTTTTAGGAATATGTATGGTTACGAGCTAGAATGGGGCAAAATGGAGGAATTAATAGAAGAAATGCCCACTATCTACACAGAACTAAGGGATAGGTTAGAGGATTTTATTATGATATGCCAGATGCTGTAATACTTGCCATAGCGATGTCGATTATACTTGTAGTAAATTTAAGAGCCTGCCAGATTTTAGTATAGATTGAAACCAGCTACAAATATAAAACAGCGTGGCCGCTTTTCCTTTGCCACACTGTATTATCCTTTGTACTGACACCAACGCGCCGCCACCATTGCGTTAATACAAACCTAGTCGAGGCCTTTTCTCTTATCCCTGGCCTCATCTTTAATTTCTGTTATCATACTGTCAAGGGCTTCACGACGCCGCTCATTCTTATCCTTAATGTCTTCCCTTACTGATGGGTCTTCAGTGATGGAAATCATTTCTTCCGCGGCTTCTATCTTCTTGTTCGTGTTGTCAATATTTCTTTGTATTTTTTTCACATTGTCCTTACGATTATCGGGTTTAGATTTCATTGTTTTCCTCCTTTGACTTGGCTGTTATCATGTTCAACATTATTATTTGACTTCCGGCATTTTTTATTCGCTTAATGTGATAATATATAAAATACGGATTGTGAAATAACAATCGAAGTTAAAACAGCGGACCAAAGGGAGGTTGAACACACTTATAACATTGAAACCGGGGAATTACTGAAAATCGATGATTAGGTGCGGTTCAGCAAATGCTCAACTACAATGACCAGGATAACTCCCATGACAAAGCCATTCCCCGCGATTGGCCTTATAATGGGGGGATTGTGGCCAGCAAATCCGCCGGCAAAAAGGCTATAATAACGGCTAGCATAATTGGCATTCCCACGACAATTCCATCGTTAAACTCCTTGATAGCCTTGTTTTCCGCGAGAAGGCCGAGGCCGGCCGCTATTTGAGTGCTCATTAGATAAAGCAGTATGCTACCGATTACCAATTCCGGTATGGTGCTAATGGAAGCCACTATAATTGGTGAAAAAGCTAGCAATCCCAATCCTATCCCCGCCGGGATCAGTGTGTATCTGGAAGCACATCCGGTGGCGGCGATAATACCGGGGCTCATGGAAAAGTTGACCACCCCGACAACTCCAAACAAACCGGCGAGGATATTTCCGAGGCCGGTAAAGCCGATTCCGTTTCTGGTGCGCCTTTCCATTTGGTCTGCCTTCAACATGCCTCCCAGGGATTGAATGGACCCCAAATCATTGATGGACAGGGCCAAGAAACAAAACAAAAATGATATCAGTACGCCCGGCTCAATTACCGGTTGCAAGTTCATATTGCCAAAAAACGATGCCACCCAGGCCAACTCCGAGTAGTCGGGGGCAACATTGCCGGTTGGAAACAGAAAAATACAGGCGGCACTGCCGAGGACTATCCCCCAGATAATTACCGTGGCCTTCCAGATCCCACTGAAAAGGCTGTTGGCGTAAAGCATTGCCAAGGCCAATAATACGGCAAACAAAATATTGTGTAATACAAATCCTGTAACAGCCGATGACACTATTAGGTTCATGATCGTGGGTAAGAGGGTAAAGGCTATAAGCATTAATATTACTGCCACCACCCGTGGGGTAAACAGTTTTTGCAAATGTGCAAAAAGGCCGCCGAAGGCTATTACGGCAAGTATTATTCCCCCGATGAAGATTGAGGTGTATATTGAAGCCATGCTACTACCCTGACTTGCCACTATGCCAACCAACAAGACCGTTGCCGGGCCGATTACCAAGGGTAGGCGGTGACCCCAGTTTACCTGTAAAATAAATAAAACAGCACCGACAAAGATGAGTTTTTGCAGGTACATAACTTGGTCTGCCACCCCGGTGAAATGCATAATGGCCAGTATCTTCCCGATTATGAGCAGGGTAGGAATGGAAATAATCATCCACTGAAGGCCGTAAATAAGCATTTCCCCCAGTGGCGGGCGGTCATCTAATCTGTATTTGTAAGGCATATAGTTTTGGCACACTCCGATCACTCAAGCATTATTTTTTCTAGTTGTAGAGGTTCGATATATCTGCCGTTCTTGTAGGCCCTCATATTCCCACCGGAAATCTCATCGATTAAGGCAATCTGTCCATTTTCCCCTATCCTGCCGAATTCCAGTTTAATATCATACAGTTCCAAACCCTTTTTGGCCAACTCTTCCTTAACAATTGCGGCTATTTGTTGGGTTCGTTCCTTTAAGGTTTTGTATTCCTCCCCGGTGAGAATGCCCAACATTACAAGGGCATCCTCCGTAATTGGGGGATCCTGGCGTTTGTCGTCCTTTAGGGTTACCTCAACAAAGGCATCTAGGGGTTGCCCTTCTTCGGCGTAGGCACCATAACGACGCAAAAAACTGCCCATTGCCCGATAGCGACAAATAACTTCCAAACCTTTACCAAAAAAAGCCGCCGGCTTGACCGTCATGGTGGCTTCATCTATATTTGCATCAATGTAGTGGGTGGGTATACCGTGGTCCTTCAGTATTTCAAAGAAAAACATGGTGAGCCGTAGCCCTGCCTTGCCAACTCCCTTGATACTCAACCCTACCGTATTCGCCCCCGGGTCAAAGATCCCATTTTCCCCGGTAACATCATCTTTGAATTTAAGTAAATAGTTGCCATCTTTTAGTTCGTAAACGTCTTTTGTTTTGCCCTTGAGTATGAGTTTCATAGCTCCCTTTCCTTCCGATGACTTTTAAAACATACAACAATCTTATCATAAAAAACGACTCGGTTAAAATAAAAGTTGTGGCAAAATAAACTGTCTGTTTGTGGACAAAATACTACCTATATGTCGCTGTGGCCTTTGCGGCACATGCAATTGTGTGGTAAAATATTGTAAATATGTTAAGGAGGGTGAAGAATGAAGGTGCTGTTGGTTTATCCAGAGTGCCCTGATAGTTTTTGGAGCTTCAAGTATGCTCTCGATTTTATAGATAAAAAATCTGTCTATCCTCCGCTGGGTCTATTGACTATTGGGGCACTTCTACCGGAAAAATGGGAGAAAAAGCTAGTCGACCTAAACATAAACAAATTGCGTGACAAGGATATAGGGTGGGCTGATTATGTCCTCATAAGCGCCATGATCATTCAAAGGGAATCCGTGAAGGAAATCGTTGAGCGGTGTAAAAAACTTGGGGTCAAGACGATTGCCGGGGGACCGCTGTTTACTATGGAAACAAATGAGTTCCTGGATGTTGATCATCTGATTCTCGGGGAGGCCGAGATTACTTTCCCGGAATTTCTAGATGACCTGGAAAAAGGGGCCCCCAAACATATCTATAAAAGTGATGAAAAGCCGGAACTCGACACTGTACCGGTTCCCGCCTGGGATCTGGTGAATATTCACGATTATGTCTCCATGAATTTGCAATATTCTAGGGGATGTCCATATGACTGTGAGTTTTGCGATATTACCACTCTTTTTGGCCGCCGCCAACGCTTGAAATCAGTGGATAGTATGATTGCTGAACTGGATGCCTTGTACGACCGCGGCTGGAAGGGCAGTGTCTTTATTGTTGATGACAATTTTATCGGCAACA
>CAZKPV010000091.1:0-3182 GCA_964554735.1 uncultured Clostridia bacterium | reverse complement strand
TTGAATGGATGGAGGAGCATCAGTATCCCTTTTGGTTTAATACAGAGGCATCAATAAACCTAGCGGATGACGAGGAGCTGATGGGCCTGATGAGGGAGGCGGGTTTTGTCCACGTTTTTGTGGGGATTGAAACTCCTGACGAGGAAAGTCTCAGGGAATGCAACAAATATACAAACGTAAACAGAAACCTGATTGATTCGGTTAAAAAAATCCAAAATTACGGTATGCAGGTTAGCGGCGGTTTTATTGTTGGTTTTGACAATGATACCCCCTCAATATTTGAACGCCAAATTAAATTTATCCAAAAGAGCGGCATTGTCACCGCTATGGTCGGGCTATTAAACGCACCCAAAGGGACGAGGCTGTACGAAAGGATGAAAAAAGAAAATCGGCTATTGCCCCGTAATTTTACCGGTAACAACACCGATTTCACCTTAAATTTTAAGCCCAAAATGAATTTAGATACGCTAGTTCGCGGTTACAATAGAATAGTTACCACCATTTATGACCCGGCCCGCTACTACGAAAGGATACTGGAGTTTTTCAAGGAATTTAGGCCCTTGCGAAGGAGCAGGTTGGGCTTGTTTCGCCTATCCTACCTGACCGCCCTGATAAAGGCTACTGTTTATCTTGGTATTTTGGGAAAAGGCCGACGGCATTACTGGGGCCTTTTGTTAAAAACAATCACCAAACACCCACGCTTTTTACCGGATGCCTTTACCTTCGCTATTTATGGCTTTCATTTCCGCAAGGTGTTTGAGAAATACCGCCCACGTCTTTTCACGGCCATAAATGGACAATAGCATTATATGGTGGTATCAAATGATTTTGGACCAGACATTCATATCTTCCAACCGTCCCGATATGTTGCAGTTATTGACTAATATACCGCGAAAAGCGTAACCTGAGTCCTGAAATGTTTTATTCATGCCAACAGAGCCACTGCGTGCAATAGTGTACAGGCAGTGGTATTCCTTTCTCTTTAGGTGTTGCTCCAGTTTTCCCAGCAAAGCTTTGGCCAGACCTTGGGCCCTGTATTCCGGTAGTGTGGCAAAGTCTGTTAGCTCCGCATTTTTGTTGAACGGGTCTGTTTCCGCGGCCGCGGAGGCAACTATTTTCTTCTTGTGCCATGCCATTATATAACGAACATTCCCTGCCATTGTGTGTTTGATGTAAGTGGGATCAAAAATGGGAAAGGGATAGGTGGCAAACACCCGCCTATACAGGCCCGCCAATGATTGGCAATGCTCCGGTTTTCCCCAGGCCAAGTTTAGTTCCCCCAGCCTCCGGGCTGGTTTACCATTATCGGGTAAAGGCGATAGATTCCGTTTGGGCCTCTCTTTCAGGGAGGGGATTTTTCTTTCGGGGGATAAAAATGCCGAAAGAAAATGTGCGGCCTCCCTGTTTTTGTAAAAGCCCGGTATTATTGCCTCCAATGTCATTCCCGCTTCTTTAAAATGTTCAACCCACTTTGTTGGCGTTTTCAGCCAAATCTTGTCTAAACCGAGGTTTAATGCCTTGACGGTTAGCGCACTTACCATTCTGGCAACGCCATCATGAGCGTTGTTAGCACTATTATGGGCGTTACTTTTGCGGTTCCCATTATCTAAGCTATAGTCCGAAACAGTTATCCTTTTGTTGTAAGGCGATACAAGGATGCGGCAGTTATAATTATCCCCCTCAATGTTCTCCCAGAAATCAGGTGTCATCTGGACCGCCCGCTCCCTTCCGGTGCCATACTGATTGTGTTACAGTAGGGGCCAACCAGTTTTTCAAGACCCACCGGACTTCTCTTTTGATTCCTCTCTGTTTTACAGTAATGGCAGCCTTCGGGGCATCTGAACTCCGTGTCCGACGGTTCCTCGTACACGCAAATTACCCCTTCATAGTTGCGCAAAACCGTCTTTTTCCCGGTCATGCTGAGCAGGTAGTTTGGTAATAGTGGTATTTTGCCCCCGCCGCCCGGGGCATCCACCACATACCTGGGAATGGCAAAGCCGGAGGTGTGCCCTATAAGGGACTCCATTATCTCTATTCCCTTGCCAATCGAGGTTCTAAAATGGTCTATTCCCCTAGACAAATCACACTGGTAGAGGTAGTAAGGGCGCACCCGGTTTTGTACCAGTAGGTGCACAAGTTTCCTCATTATAGCTGAACAATCGTTAACTCCCTTCAACAGTACTGATTGATTTCCTATGGGTATCCCCGCATCCGCCAGTTTCCTCAAGGCTTTTGTGGATTCGGGTGTAAACTCGCGCGGGTGGTTAAAGTGGGTATTGATCCAAAGTGGTTGGTACTTTTTTAGCATATTTACTAAACTTCCCGTGATACGTTGTGGCAATACCACGGGGGTCCGAGTCCCGATACGGATCACTTCCACATGTGGTATAATTTTTATTCTTCGGACAATGTTTTCAAGTTTTGAATCGGACAGGATGAAGGGGTCCCCTCCGGAGATCAGCACATCCCTGATTTCGGGATGGGCCCTTATATAGGCCAATCCTTGTTCAATTTGCCTCTTGCCGATTGTTTTTTCCCTATCCCCAATTTTACGCTTGCGGGTGCAGTGGCGGCAATACATGGAACACTCATTGGTTACCAAAAACAGTACCCGGTCGGGGTAACGATGGGTCAGCCCTTTTACGGGTGAATCGGCATCTTCGTTTAGGGGATCATCCATGTCACAACTGCTTTCCACCAGTTCCAGTGGGTTCGGCACACACTGTAACCTTATAGGGCATTGGGGATTATTTTTATCAATCAGCGATGCGTAATAGGGGGTAACGGTCATGGGGAAAACAGAAGCCGCCTTCTGGGCTATTTCCGGCTCCTCCAGCTCTAGGCCCGTATAGTTAATTAATCTATCAATAGATGTTATCCTGTTACTCAACTGCCAACGCCAATCCCGCCAATTTTTATCTCCCTTGGACTGGGTTGACAAAATCCTTATACTTGCGCCCGTACTTGCACTTACACTCATTATGTTAATTATCTCCTACCTTTCTCTTTGCACAGATTTACTTAAAAAAGACAATAAAAAATAGCCGGGAAGATCCGGCTAAAGCCATATCTGATTTCTCCCCCCTATTGCCTACGAGGTTAGCTGACGGGTTCAGGTTAAGGGTTGCCTTACCAAGGAAGTTGGATTCACCCCAAAGGTGGTTCCCCCGTTCCCCATATCA
>CAZKPV010000090.1:0-7678 GCA_964554735.1 uncultured Clostridia bacterium | reverse complement strand
GTGAGAGGTGGTTTTACAGGTGTCGCCTGTATGCCAAACACCAACCCTGTTGCCGACAATAAAGCAGTTGTCAGCTACATTATGGAACGGGCACGGCGTGAAAGCCCGGCAAAGATATACCCGATTGCGGCCATCACAAAAGGGTCCCTTGGGCAGGAGTTGGTGGAAATGGCTGATTTGAAGGAGTCCGGTGCGGTTGCTTTTTCCGATGATGGTAATCCGGTGTGTGATTCCGGGGTTATGCGTCGGGCGATGGAATATGCCTCTATGCTGTCCATGCCTGTTATCTCCCACAGCGAAGATTTGGCATTGAGTAGGGGCGGCGTCATGAATGAAGGTTACAATTCAACGGTTCTGGGATTAAAGGGAATACCCGCACCCGCTGAGGAGGCCATGATTGCCCGGGATCTCATTTTGGCCGGCTATACGGGATGTAAAACCCACATTGCCCATGTGAGCACGGCCGGTTCTGTTAACCTGATCAGGGAAGCCAAGGCTCGCGGGGTGCCTGTAACGGCGGAGGCCACGCCCCACCATTTCTCCCTAACCGATGATGCTGTCAGGGAGTATAATACAATGGCCAAGGTTAACCCGCCATTGCGGACGGAATATGACGTGCAGGAGTTAAAAAGAGGTCTAGCCGATGGTACCATAGATGTTATCGCAACCGATCATGCCCCTCATTCATTTGAGGAGAAGGATGTCGAGTTTGACTACGCGCCTTTTGGCTTGGTGGGTTTGGAGACAGCCTTTGGTTTGGTTTACAAGGAGTTGGTTGCTACTGGGGTTTTATCCATAGAGGAGGCGGTGGCTAAAATGACTGTAGAACCCGCCACTATTCTCGGTCTGAATGTGGGGACGCTTGAAGTGGGGGGTTGTGCGGATATTACTGTTATTGACCCTAACTACGAGGAAGTGGTCCGGGTGGAGAACATAGTCAGTAAAAGTAAGAATACACCCTTCCTGGGTTGGAGGCTTAAGGCCTTGCCAGTGGTTACAATTGTAGATGGTGATATTGTTATGAGGCGATCAAGTTTTTCCGAAGAGGGTGAGGGTGCGTAAAATATGGACGGAATTTTGGCTTTAGAGGATGGTACTGTTTTTACCGGAAAAACTTTTGGCGCAACCGGTAGGACGTCCGGGGAAGTTGTTTTTTACACGGGGATGGTCGGCTATCAAAGGCTTTTTACCCATCCAAATTCCCCGGGTAAAATCATTGTTATGACCAGCCCCCTTGTTGGCAACACCGGCATTGTAGGGGCGGAGGGGCTAATGCGAGACTGCCATGTAGGCGGCCTTGTTGTCAGGGAAATTTGCCCCGACCCCACTCACAGGGGAATGCTCAAGACTCTTCCGGAATATTTGGCGGAACAAAACGTAATAGCTATCAGTGAAATTGACACCCGAGCACTGACGAGGCACCTTCGTGTTCACGGTGCCATGGGCGGTCTGATATCTACCGTGGATGATCTTGCAACGGTAGTTGAAGCCGCCAGTGACATAAAATTGCCAACCACCGCGGCCTTGGTTGAACGCTTGTCAGTGGCACAGCCGCTTACATTTCCCGGCGAGGGGGCCAGGGTGGTAGTAGTCGATTTGGGTGGCGGGCGTGATTTTGCCCGCTTGCTAAATACAAAAGGCCATGAAGCGGTGGTAGTACCGTATAATGCAAGCGCGGATACAGTTATTGGCTTCGACCCCGTGGGTGTGGTTTTTTCGGATGGGGCCGCTGATTCGAGGGAGTTGTCGGGTTCAATCGCCACGGCCAAAAAATTGGTTGCCAATCGTACCGGCCTGTTTGGCATTGGTATGGGGTGTCATTTATTGGCCCTTGCCATGGGGGGAGAGGTGGAAAAGATGAAGTTCGGACACCGGGGGGAAAACTACCCCGTGAAGGATTTAAGGACAAATAGGGTATATATAACCTCCCAGAATCATGGGTTTGTGGTTAACGGTGATTCCCTTGCAGACACGGGGTTGGATGTCAGCCATATAAACGTAAATGACGGAACGGTTGAGGGATTCAGACACAGGGAACTACCCCTTTTCGGGATGCAGTTTGAAACCGGATCATTTCCCGCCGAGGGTGGGGCGGATTATTTGTTGGGAAGGTTTTTGAAAAAACTAGGTCCGGAGGGGGATAATTAGATATGCCTTTGTTAGATGACATAAAAAAGGTTATGGTAATAGGTTCGGGGCCTATAATAATTGGCCAGGCGGCTGAATTCGACTACGCTGGCACACAGGCTTGCCGGGCCCTGAAAGAGGAGGGCTTGGAAGTAGTACTGATGAATTCCAACCCGGCCACAATTATGACCGATGCCAACATGGCCGACAGGGTGTATATCGAACCCCTGACACACGAGTTTGCCACTAAGGTAATCCGGCAGGAGAGACCCGATGGCTTGTTGCCGACCTTAGGCGGCCAGGTGGGTTTGAATCTGGCTCTTCAACTGGCCGAATCCGGGGTATTGGAAAGGGAAAATGTTCGTTTACTGGGCACCCCCATGGATGCCATTAAGAGGGCCGAGGACAGAGAACTGTTCAGGAATACCATGCGGGAAATCAAAGAACCCATACCCGAAAGCGTGATTGTGTCCAACTTAAAGGATGCCCAAGAATTTGCCCGGCGGGTGGGGCTGCCCTTGATAGTAAGACCGGCCTATACCTTGGGCGGAACCGGAGGGGGGATAGCCCAAAATGAGGAGGAGCTGAACTCTGTTGTTTCTCGTGGTTTGGCTCACAGTGTAATCCACCAGGTACTTATTGAACGTTGCGTTGCCGGGTGGAAGGAGATAGAGTTTGAAGTTGTCCGGGACAGTGTCGGCAGTGCTATTACCGTTTGCAGTATGGAAAACATAGACCCTATAGGCATCCATACCGGGGACAGCATTGTAACGGCACCGGCACAGACCTTAACCGATCAGGAGTACCACATGCTTAGGGGATCCGCCCTGAAGATTGTCGATTCCCTCGGCATTGAGGGAGGGTGTAACGTACAGTTTGCCCTGGACCCGGAAAGCCTTAAATATTATGTCATAGAAGTAAATCCGCGGCTTTCCCGTTCTTCTGCTTTAGCGTCTAAAGCCACGGGATATCCCATAGCCAAGGTGGCGACAAAGATAGCCCTTGGCCTGAGTCTAGATGAAATAAAAAACGATATAACCGGGAAAACCTATGCTTGTTTTGAGCCGTCTTTGGATTATGTTGTGATAAAGTTTCCCAGGTGGCCTTTTGACAAATTCAACTTAGCCGAGAGAACGGTTGACACCCAGATGAAATCAACGGGTGAAATTATGGCCATAGATAGGACCTTTGAGGGGGCATTCCAGAAGGCAATTCGCTCGTTGGAGATAGGCCTGAGAGGCCTGGAGACAACAGATTACAAGGGTTTTTCTTTGGAAGTACTGGAAGGGAAACTCACGGATGCCGAGGATTTGAGGATGTTTCACCTGGCCGAAGCATTCAAAAGGGGTATGTCCGTAGATAGGGCTTCTAAGTTAACCAATATAGATAGGTTTTTCCTCGGAAAAATAAAGGGAATAATTGACTTTGAAAAGGAGTTTTCCACCTATAAGGATACCGCCAACTTACCGGTTTCCCTCCTGAGAAGGGCCAAAAGGCTTGGTTTTTCGGATTCCTATCTGGCCGGACTGATTGGCGTAAGTGAAAAGGGTATACGCGATAGACGACTGGAGAAAAACGTAAAACCAGTATACAAGTTGGTTGACACCTGTGCGGCCGAATTTGAGGCCGTAACGCCCTACTACTACTCAACATACGAGCAGGAAGACGAGGCGGTTGCGGGAAACCAAAGGCGGAAGGTTGTTGTCCTCGGTGCGGGTCCAATCCGTATCGGCCAGGGCATCGAGTTCGATTATTGTTCTGTTCACTCCGTTTGGGCCTTGCGTGAGGAGGGTATGGAGTCAATAATTATCAACAATAATCCGGAAACGGTAAGCACGGATTTTGACACTTCCGACAGATTGTATTTTGAGCCCCTGGTTGCTGAAGATGTTCTGGATGTTTTGGAAACGGAACAGCCTGAGGGGGTAATTGTTCAGTTTGGGGGACAAACTGCCATAAACTTAGCTAAACCTCTAGAGGATGCCGGTATTAAAATTTTAGGCACAACTGTTACTGACATTGACCGGGCCGAGGATAGGGAGAGGTTTGATCGGCTCCTAATCGAACTGGACATACCCAAACCTGCCGGAAGCACTGCTTTTTCAGTGGAGGAGGCCAGTGCAATAGCTGAAGGTATCGGCTTTCCAGTGCTCGTCCGGCCTTCCTATGTTTTAGGAGGAAGGGCCATGGAGATTGTTTACAACCAGGAGGAGCTTGTAAGCTATATGGAAACGGCGGCAAAGATTAATCCCGAACACCCTGTTTTGGTCGACAGATACCTTTTCGGTAAAGAACTGGAAGTCGATGCCGTGTGTGATGGTCAAGATGTTTTGATACCGGGAATTATGGAGCATATTGAGCGTGCCGGGGTCCATTCCGGGGACAGCATTGCAGTTTACCCCCCCCGCAAGGTTGGCGACAAGGCCAAGCGACAGATTGTGGACTACACCACCAGGTTGGCAATGGCTTTAAATGTCAAAGGTATGATCAATATCCAATATGTTTTGCACAACGATAATATCTATGTTTTAGAGGTGAACCCGCGTTCTAGCCGGACGGTACCCTATATAAGCAAGATTACCGGAATCCCATTGGTAAACCTGGCCACAAAGGTTATCCTGGGTAAAAAGTTGCGTGATATGGGTTACAAGGGAGGCATGCACAAGGAAACACGGGTAATAGGGGTCAAGGCTCCAGTATTTTCCTTTGAGAAACTCCTACAAGTTGACATATCCTTGGGCCCCGAAATGAAATCCACAGGGGAGGTAATGGGGGTTAGCAAAAGCTTTCCGGTTGCCCTTTACAAGGCTCTTGTTGCCTCCGGTTGCGTTTTCCCCAAAAACGGTACTGTTTTGGTGACCGTTGCGGATAAAGACAAAAAGGAGGCACTGCCCATTATAAGGGGTCTGGCAAATTTGGGATACGAGATTTTGGCCACCTCCGGGACGGCCAAGGAATTAAATGCGGCGGGTATTTCCGCTACCAAGGTAAACAAAATCGGTGAAGGCTCACCACATATTGTCGATCTTATTCGGGATAGTAAAATTCATCTGGTTATAAATACCTTAACTAAAGGGAAGATGCCCCAAAGGGACGGTTTCAAAATCCGTCGGGCGGCGGTGGAATACGGAATCCCCTGTCTGACATCGCTGGATACGGCCAGTGCCCTGGTAAATGTTTTGTCCAGCTTTACGGAAGAGGATGGTTTGGAACTGATCCCTCTACAGGAATATTCCCTGTAAAATGGAGGGTCCATGCATGCCATACCAAATTAAAGCACAGGTAAGGGAAAATATTGAAGTTGTGCCGGAAGTTTACCGAATGTGCCTATATGCACCCGAGGTATCCCACGCGGCCCGACCGGGGCAGTTTTTACATATCAGGATAGATGGCTCTTTCGACCCCTTGCTACGGCGTCCCATCAGTATAAACAAGGTGGACAGGAAGCGGGGTTTGGTTTTCCTCTTGTACCGGGTGGCGGGAAAGGGTACCCTGAAACTGTCGAAAAAAAAAGGGGGACAGGATGTTGATGTTCTCGGTCCCCTGGGGAAGGGTTTTACAGTTAAACAACCTTCACCGGATACTTTCCTGGCCGTGGTTGCCGGTGGTATGGGGATTGCACCCTTGAATTTTCTGTTGGAGGAATTAAGGGAATCGGCCTCCAGTATTTCGGTATTCTTGGGGGCCAGGACCGGTAGATCCTTGCCAGGTCAAAAAGAGGTAGCCGAAATGGGCTATGTCCCGAGGATTGCAACCGATGACGGCTCCCTAGGATATAAAGGGCCAGTGACCGACCTTTTTGAAAAGGGTTTGGCTTGCCGGCCCACCAGTTTTGTTTACTCTTGCGGCCCTGTGGCCATGTTGAAACAAGTTTCTTCCGTACTGCAAAAACACAATATTCCCGGTGAAATATCTTTAGAGGAGAGAATGGGCTGCGGTTTGGGGGCATGTCTGTCTTGTGTATGCAAGGTCAAGGACCCCTATTCCGAGGAAGGTTTTGCTTACAAGAGGGCCTGCACGGAAGGGCCCGTTTTTCCGGCAAGGGAGGTGTTGTTCCAATGAAGCCAGATTTGGGTGTGAATATAGGCGGCATTAAAATGAAAAATCCGGTGCTAACGGCTTCCGGGACATTTGGTTTCGGTTTGGAGTATGCGGGTTTTGTCGATCTCGACAGCTTGGGGGGCATCACCGTCAAGGGTACAACCTTGAAGCCTAGGTTAGGTAATCCAACGCCGAGGATAGCTGAAACTCCGGCGGGCATGCTGAATTCCATCGGCCTCCAGAATCCCGGGGTGGATCGGCTAATATCCGATACCCTGCCAAAATTAAAGGGTTATGATACTGCCATTGTTGTCAATATTGCCGGTGAGACTTTGGAGGAATACGGTGCCCTAGCAGAAAGATTAAGCGAGGCGGAAGGGGTCGCCGGCCTTGAAGTTAACATTTCCTGCCCCAACGTTCGGAAGGGCGGCGTCTTGTTCGGAAGTGATCCCAAAATGGCCGCGGCAGTGATAAAAGAGGTCAAGGCCAATAGCTCTTTGCCGGTAATCGCCAAGCTAACGCCAAATGTCACCAAGATATCCGAGATTGCCTTTGCCTGTGGGGAAGCAGGTGCGGACGGCTTGTCCCTCATAAATACTTTGACGGGCATGGCCATTGATATACATAAAAGGAAACCCCTACTGGCCAATATAATTGGGGGGCTGTCGGGGCCGGCTATCCGGCCGGTGGCCGTTCGAGCCGTGTGGGAGGTTTACAAGGAGGTGGGCCTGCCAATTATCGGTATGGGGGGAATAGCCACCACCGGGGATGCACTTGAGTTTATCCTGGCCGGTGCTACGGGGATAGCCGTCGGTACGGCAAACTTTGTCAATCCGGGAACGGCCATGGAAATAGTGGCGGGCATTAATGAATATTTGTCGGTGAATGGAATAAAAACAATAAGTGATCTGGTAGGTGTTGCGCATGAGTGAAAGTATCTTCAAAACCCCAACAGGACATGAACGCATAATTGTTGCTCTGGATGTGGATACCCTTGCTGAGGCGAAGGCGTTGGTTAAAAATTTGTCCGGTAGGGTGGGAATGTTTAAGATTGGTATGCAGTTATTCAACAGCGTAGGCCCGGAAATAGTAAAAAAGCTGGCCGGCGGCGGTAGTGGGATTTTTTTGGATTTAAAGCTCCACGACATACCCAATACGGTAGCAAAAGCATCCAGGGTTTTAACCCGCCTCGGTGTGAATATATTTAACCTACATGCCGCGGGAGGGCGGGCGATGATGCGTGCCGCCCTTGAAGCCTCACGTGATGAGGCCGCGGTGCTAGGAATTGCGCCGCCTTTAGTTGTGGCCGTGACTGTATTGACCAGCCTGGACCGGGATGCCCTCAACAGCGAGCTTGGCATACCGGGTGAGGTAGAGGAGAGGGTCATCGAATGGGCAAAGATGTCGCAGGAAGCGGGGCTTGACGGTGTGGTGGCTTCACCCAGGGAAGTGAAGGCCATCAGGGAGGCATGTGGGCCGGATTTTGTTGTCATTACGCCGGGAATCAGAC
>CAZKPV010000089.1:0-7762 GCA_964554735.1 uncultured Clostridia bacterium | reverse complement strand
TTACCATCCACGTTCCTGCATACGTTGCTCCTCCGGAATGTCGGCAATATCTATTCCCGGCATCGCCTCCCCGAGGTCCTTGGAAATATCGGCCAACACATTAGCGTCGTTATAGTGGGTTGTAGCTGCAACAATTGCCTTCGCCCTAAGCGGCGGGTTTGTTGATTTAAATATCCCGGAGCCGACGAATATACCATCACAGCCAAGTTGCATCATCATGGCTGCATCGGCGGGGGTGGCTATGCCACCCGCGGCAAAATTAACAACCGGTAATTTCCCCTCCCGGGCAACTTGTACTACCAAATCGTAGGGTGCGGCCATTTCCTTTGCCGCGGTCATCAGTTCCTCCCGGGGTAAATTTTGCAATCTTCTTATCTCACCCATTACCACCCGCATGTGCCGCACGGCTTCCACAACATTGCCGGTACCCGGCTCCCCCTTGGTGCGTATCATGGCCGCACCTTCGGCGAGACGTCTGAGTGCCTCCCCTAAATTCCGTGCGCCGCATACAAACGGTACCTTGAATGATTTTTTGTCAATATGATAGGCCTCATCCGCCGGTGTTAAAACTTCACTTTCGTCAATGTAGTCCACACCTAAAGACTCAAGTATCTGGGCCTCAACAAAATGTCCTATACGTACCTTAGCCATAACAGGAATTGTAACCGCATCCATAATCCTAAGAACTATATTGGGATCGGCCATTCTAGCTATTCCGCCCGCCGCACGTATATCTGCCGGCACCCTTTCCAGTGCCATTACTGCGCATGCTCCGGCTTCTTCTGCGATTTTTGCTTGTTCCGGGGTGGTGACATCCATGATCACCCCGCCTTTGAACGACTCTGTTAAACCTTTCTTGGCAACTCGTGCATCTTGTTCAGACATACTTATTCCTCCAAATCTTTACCCAGTTCCTTAACAAACTATTTCTAATTCAACGCCATTTCATCCCTTTCCCGTTGAATGTACATTCCGATTGGTTGCAGTTAATTACAGCCCACAATAGGGCAATCCTGCATTTGGAAACCTCCAGTACTTCACCTTACGAAAAGACCTCCCCCGCAACTTGCCGTATAACCGCCGCAATGATATTGCAATCATCCAAACCAAAAGTTAACGGAATTCTAAAGTCACACGTAAAATCTAGAATCCTTCTTGATTCAGGCAGTTGCTGTATTTTCCCAATGTATTGCCAGCTCTCCCACGTACTAGTAAACCCCGAGGGTTCCTTTGCGCCAAACCATTTAATTTCGACCCCTCGTTCGGCACAAACCTTGATGAATCTATCAACCGCGGCAAGATCTACCCCCCTTAGGGCAAACTGGAGGGATGAACCAACATAGCCTTCCTTTACATGCCTATTGGGAATACGAATATGGGGGATGTCCGCTAGCTTTGATGCCAAAAGATTATAACGTTTATTCCAACGTTCACATTGCCGATTGATATCAGCCAACTGGGGCCTCAGCAATGCGGCAACAAGATTGGACATTCGCAAACTATAGTTAGGTATATTTTTTTTGTGCCTTTCAAATACCTCTAAAGGCGGTCTTGAAATATGACGATCAAAAAGCATATATGATCCGGAATACAATATAGCCTTTGCTACAACATCATCATCATTTGAAACCAAAAGCCCTCCTTCTCCCGAATTAATATGCTTGTACGTTTGTGTGGAGAAACACCCAACCTTTCCGAAGGTACCGGTAAATTTGTCGTCCCACCGGGATCCTGTTGTATGAGCACAATCCTCGATAAGCGTTATCCCATAATTAGTACAAAACTCAACTATTTTATCCATATCAGCAATGTGTCCCCGCATATGTGATAATAATAAATATCTAGCGCGTGATTGGATTGCTTTTTTTTGCAAATCATCTAAATCAATAGTATAATCATCTGTAATCTCCACGAAAACAGGTAACGCGCCCGCATTTTCTATTGCACCCGGCACGGGAGCTAGAGTAAAGGAGTTAGTCAATACTTCATCCCCGGGCATTACCCCAACACTTTTTAATGCTACATAGATGGCGCTCCCACATGATGATAACGCGGCACAATATTTTGACCCAACATATTTGGCATATTCTTTTTCAAGCAGAGCAACCTCTGAAATCTCATCCCCAATAGTGTTATACCTGTGCAGACGCCCAGATTTCATCAGTTGAATGGCCCGTTGGATACCAGCATCTGGAATTGGTTCTTGCTGGGTAAAGGCCTTTTTAAATCTAACAACCTCTTTTGGTTGAGCAGTCATTCACTATCATATCCTTTCATATAAAATTTCCTTTCTAACAAAATAGTCATCTTTGGTGTTTCGGGAACACTTTTCTAGCGCATTTCTACAAAGGCCTAACAGATATCGCATTATCCACCTTCCCCCTAATTTGGGCTTTAATAGCCCAAAAGAATCTTAGGTAAAATTAGGGCTATTTGTGGAAAGAAAACTACAATCAGTGTTGCTATCAGTACAGTAATTAAAAATGGCAACACAGCTATTGCGGCTTGCTCTAAACTTAGTTTTGCAACGCTCATGACAACAAAAAGATTAACACCCAAAGGTGGTGTTAACATTGCAACTTCGTTTGACATTACCATGAGAATACCCAAATGTATTGGATCAATCCCTATCTGCCGAGCAATGGGAACTAAGATGGGGGCCAAAACGGCCGTCGTGGCTAATTCCTCCATAAACATTCCCAAAATGAACAAAAATCCAAGAATCATTAGCAAGACAACTTGGGGGTTCGTACTTATTGATATTAAATGCTCAGCGATGCTTTGAGGGACCTGATACATAGTTAAAATACGGGCAAACAATTGAGTCACCCCAACAACGATTAAAACCATTCCCGAAGTCTCCGAGGCACTAATAAAAGAGTCCCATAACAACCTCATATTTCTCAATTTTTTTGTTACAAAAATACCTACTAAAAAAGCATATAGCACAGCAACTACTGATGCTTCCACCGGGGTAAATATTCCACCATAGATACCCCCCAAAATAACTATTGGTGCCCCTAGTGACCATTTGTTTCTCCAACTTATCCTCAAAACATCTAGGACCGAGTAACTCTTATCCGAGCCTCTGTACCCACGTTTCCTCGCTATTAGGTATGCCGTTAGAATCAGCATTAACCCAACTAATATCCCCGGTATAAACCCGGCCATAAATAACCCCACTACGGAAACATTACCGAGAACACCATACACTATCATGGGGTTGCTAGGAGGTATTAAAATTCCAATGGTGCCTCCCGTGCCACAAATACCTGCCGCGTAATCCTTTCCATAGCCATTCCTTACCATGGCCGGTATCATCAACGTCCCCATGGCAGCCGCCGTTGCCGGCCCGGAGCCAATAAGTGAGGCAAAAAACATACATCCTAAAATAGTTACTATACCTAGCCCACCACGCACCCTACCAACAATTGCTTGCATTGTTTCTACAATTTGGTTAGCCATACCGCTTCTTTCCATCAAGGCACCCGCAAAAATGAAAGCCGGTATTGCTAACAGGGGAAACAATTCAGCTAGCTTATAAAGATCTAGCGCGGTAATGGCTACAGGAATATCCGTCAAGAGAACCACAATTAATGCAGACACACCCAGTGAAACAAATATTGGCACTCCAAGTAATAAACAGGCAAATAAAACCACCCAGATTAGTATCTCAATTGCCATTATAAATTTTCTCCTTTATTCCTTGTTACCGCATAATCCTGATAATAATTATATAATATCCTTAGTGTCATCATTAAAAACGCAGCAGGAACAATGATAAATACATATTTTAGATCCCAGCCTAGAACGGCAGAAATCTGTTTATTTTCCCCCATACTTATAAAAACGCCAACACCTATAACTGTTATAGCACAATTAAAAAGCAACCAAATAATATCACTGAACAAAAGAATTTTTTTACGTATATTCTCTTTGAAAGGTTTAAATTGTGCTGTTACTCGAATGTGTGTTTTGTTTTTAGCCGACAATATTGTTGCAAAATACACTAAAAATACAAAACTGTACCTTGAAACCTCCTCAGTCCAGGGTAGCGACTTTCCAACCACATAGCGGAAAAATATTTGCAATGCCAAACTTAGCACCATCAAAGACATGGTTATTGCACAAAATAATTCTTCAAAATGATCAATTAACCATACCACTCTTTTCTTCATACATGAACCTCCCAAAACAAGAATGAGCCACCATTAGCAAGGGGGAAGGATGCTCGCAAATACATTACAGGTACTGCAAAGCATCCTAATTTCCAATCCCTAAGGCATCTAACTAGGGTAATTCCCTACCCAATACCGTTACCACTTTTAAAACCATTTCTTTTCCACCAATTTGATCATAATGACTTGGCCAATTGGCTTTGGCTTTTTCTATCCAAATATTCTCATCTACAGGTGTGGGGATTAAAGTTACATTGGTTTCCATTTTCTTCTTTGCATCATCTATAAACCCGGTAGCAAACCCCTTGATCCACTCCGTAGTTTCATTCCCGGCCCTGATTATCGCATTCCTAACTTCCTCTGGTTGATTCTGCAACCATTCATCCTTCACTATAATCGCACAGATATCATATTTGTAATGAATTTCAGTTATATAATCAAGAGTTTCATACAAATTTGTGCTATACATATCCCCATATGGTAATTCCAAACCGTCAACAACACCCTGTTGTACCGCATTAATTGTTTCATCCCATGCAATGGGGGTTGCATTAACACCCCAAGATTTAAAAGCCCCTAACATCAGTGGGTTTTGGGGCACCCTAATTTTTAGACCTTTGAGATCGTCTATTGTTTTGACTGCAATCCTTTTTGTCCCCAACACCCTAGGTCCTTGCTCAAACCATGTTATAGCTCTAAGTCCAGATTCATCCATAATTTGTTCGTTTAATTCATCACCTACTTCATCAATTATCCTGTAAAATTCCTCGCCATTTTCTACAACATATGGCAAATCAAAAACACCAAAAGTGGGAGCAAAAGGTGTCATGTTATTTACAGATTCAATTGTAGCCTGGATTATCCCCGCTTGTATGTCCTGGACAGATTTATTGCCGCTTCCGATTTGAGCACCCGGATAAATTTGAACATCTACCCTTCCATTTGAATACTCTTCAACTAGCTCTTTGAATTTTTCCGATGAATGCTGGTAAACACTGTCAACTCCAACTCCGTGTGTTATTTTAAATACAATTTTTGTCTCTTCCTTGCCCGCTTTCCCGTTATCGCCAACATCCGTTGTTCTTCCACAACCCATTAAACCAAGCATCCCTATCATCAATACAAATAATACTGATAGAAAAATCGAGATCCATTTGCAACTTAATCTTTTCATTTTCCCCGCCCCTTTACTTTATTTTAGTTGCTTTCTAAACTCTAAAGCTTTTGTTTCCCAACATTCCAAAAATAGGTTTGGCGGCTCATTTAAACTAGTTAAAAGCAAACTGAACATTTTTGTAGCGAAGGTCATACCCGCTAAGTAGTACCGGAAATACCCGGTCTAGTTGAAGCCCACTATATGGTAATATTACAGATATAACATATTAACAATTTTACATGATCATCAGAATACAAACTGTAGTACCATGAAGCTAACTAGCATTTGCTGTGTATATTGTTACTTATAGTCCGGTACGGGCAAGCCATGTTTTTCAAGCCGTATATCTATGGATTTTTTATGTGCAACCATCCCTTCCATAGCGCAAGAAATAGAACAATACGGTGCAACATATTTAAGCCCAACGGGTTCTACATACTGGTAGGTTAATGTTTTTAAAAATTTACCAACTGACAACCCACCTGTATATTTCCCCGCCTTCATGGTTGGGAGAATGTGATTTGTGCCAATACCTTTATCACCCAAGGCAACAGTCGTGCAAGAACCTAAAAACAATGACCCGTAATTGGTTAGGTTATCAAGGTACCAGTCGGTGTTTTCGGTTTGAACCTCTACATGCTCGCTAGCGTAAAATTCGGCCAGCTCCAATGCTTCATTATGGCTCTCTACTACCACAACTTCCCCCATATTCCCCCAACACACTGAGGCCGTTTTCTTTGTTCCTAGGCTTTGTAACTGTTCCTTGATTTCCCTAATTACTTCGATTCCTAGCTCCTCTGATAGAGTAATCAAAACAGCCTCTGACTCAACGCCATGCTCACATTGCGCGAGTAAATCCGCCGCAACTATGGCCGGATCCGCACTATGATCGGCGATAATTAGCACCTCAGATGGGCCGGCAAAAAGATCAATTCCAACTTCCCCAAATAATTGTCGTTTTGCCTCAGCAACGTATTTATTACCCGGCCCAACCACCATATCAACCGGCTTTATTGACTCCGTACCAATTGCCATTGCTGCAATGGCCTGCACCCCACCTAGACAGTAAATCTCATGTGCCCCAGCGGTAGCCATTGCATAAATAGTACTGTTGGGCAAGGCGGATCTAAAGGGAGGTGTAACGCCAACTATCCTTTTTACACCCGCCACGGCCGCGGGAATCATACTCATATTTGCCGAGGCTGTAATTGGATACTTGCCGCCCGGAACATACGAGCCCGATGAGTTAACTGGTACAGTCTTTTGACCCAATGTAACCCCAGGAAACATCTTCTTTTCGAAATCACTAATTACGTTAAACTGAGCCTCCGCAAAACGCCTTATTTGATCCTGGGCAAAGCCTATTGTCTGCCTGTCAATGCTTGAAACTTCCTGAGTTGCAGCCACTAACTGCTCTTCGGTCACCCTGAAGGATACGGGGTCCCAGTTGTCAAACTTCCGCGAATACTTCCTCACAGCAACGTCTCCATTAGACCTGATATCTTCTATGATTTCCCCTACAATTTGCTGTATTTCTTGTTTAGATTCGGCCTCTTTAGGTACCCTTTCCTTAAGAAACTTAGCCATAGTATAAACCTTCCCTTCCTATATTTTTGGTATAATAAAGCTGCAATATAAACATCCACATTTTTACTGTATTGCACCTCTACAAATATTAGCAATAACTGAATTTATAGTTTTGCACCTTTTTCTAGCACGGGCAGTTCCTCATCCACCATCCCCGGATATTTCATGCCGGTACCGGTGTTCAGGATAACTACCTTTTCATCTGGCTTGAGGAATCCGTTACGCAATAATTTTTGTGCACCTGCAATAGTGGACGCCCCTTCGGGGCAAATAAACAACCCCTCCGTCTGGGCCACAGTCTTTACTGCCTCCCGGATTTCATCATCCGACACGCTAACAGCAGTGCCCGCGGTATCGTAGATGGCCTCGAGCACCAGAAAATCACCTATAGCCTTAGGCACTCTGATTCCTTCGGCAATAGTTTCTGCCCCATCGAAGAATACGGATTCTTTTTTGCCTTCTTCAAAGGCCTTGACAATGGGCGCACATCCCTCAGACTGCACAGAAATTAATTTCGGCATAGGACCTGAAACCCAACCAATTGTCTGCAATTCCTGCAAGGCCTTCCAAATACCGATGATGCCCACACCGCCGCCGGTTGGGTAAAGAACAGCGTCCGGGAGTTCCCAGTTAAACTGTTCCGCTAGCTCTATACCCATAGTTTTCTTGCCTTCTATACGGTAGGGTTCTTTAAGTGTAGAAGCATCAAACCAACCATGTTTTTCTACACCTTGAGCGATAATTTTGCCGGCATCAGAGATTATACCTTTGACCATATAGGTCTGGGCGCCATATATATAGCACTCCTTCTTGGCCATCGCTGAAGTTTCAACAGGCATAA
>CAZKPV010000088.1:0-7940 GCA_964554735.1 uncultured Clostridia bacterium | reverse complement strand
AATCGTAATCACCGGATTTTCGGGTAATTTCCTCGGAAGGATCCCCCATTATAATATCCGCCTTCACGGGAACGCCGAACTTTTCCACATCCATAATGCTTTCCTCTAGCACATCGTTCGCATTTTCTTTTTGCTTTTTCAGGATATTTTCCTGGTCCATTTCCAAGTAAAGGGGTAGGGGCTGGATAACATTCAAAAATGTCAGTTCGGCCCCGCATTTCTCGGCCAGGGAGGCGCCGTATATACTTGCCTTTTTGGACTGTTTGGATCCATCAATTGCCACTAAAATTTTTTTATACATAACGGGTGTCAACCTCCTAATTTTTTTTTAAATACAGGGTGTTAGCGCATAAGCAAAACCGGACAGGGAGCATGCCGGCAAACCCTACTGGTAACACTTCCTAAAAGAAGCCTCATGGCGGGGTTCAGCCCCCTATTACCAATAACAATCAGATCATAGCCACTCTCTGATTCCGTGCAAATTTCGTCCGCCGGGTGCCCAACCCTAACCTCCGTTTTTACTTTTACACCATTCCTTTTAACCTCACCGGCAATATCGTCAACCAACTTGTATGCGTATTTTTTTAGGTTATCCATTAACTCTTCATGATCTATTTGCTCAATATACCCCGGTAGAGGTTGTACCACATGAAATATAGTAATTTCTGCGTTATAAATTTTCGCTAAAAAGGCGGCATGTTGTACGGCTTTTTTTGAATGGTCACTGCTGTCGACCGGCACAAGAATTTTTGTGTACATATACATCTCACCTTCCTTTGTATACTGTATTATGTTCTCAGGCTACTTAAATTTTAACATACACTTAACACTAAGTCTATAGCCTTTGTGGCAACTTCACCGTATTGCATCCGACAAACTAGAATTACCACGGGTATCCGTGTCGGTATCTGAATAATAACGCATATCCCTGGATAGGGGTACATGCCAAAAATTTTTGGGTTTATACGGGTAAAATCTAGATTGACGCCATGCCTATAGTGGACTAGAATATATAAGATCGGGCCACAAAATATAGCAAATCTAAGGGGGCAATCGGGGGAGATATGGAACTAACGGATAATGCACGGGTTACGCTTGAACGGAGGTATTTGCAGAAAAATTCAAGGGGAGAAACGATTGAAACCCCCGAGGATATGTTACATAGGGTTGCCACAAATATTGCACAAGTCGACGGTGACGTTTACGGAAAAACCAAAGAAGAAGTAAAAGAACTGGCGAAGAGTTTTTATAGACAAATGGACGAAAAAAAATTTATACCCAATTCCCCTACCCTGATGAATGCAGGTAGGGAACTTCAACAGTTGAGCGCCTGCTTTGTTTTACCCATCAATGACAGCATGGAGTCAATATTTGAAACCCTAAAACATATGGCTTTGGTCCAAAAAACCGGTGGGGGAACCGGCTTTTCTTTTGACCACCTCCGCCCGGCCGGGGACTTTGTCAAGTCTACTAACGGTGTTGCCAGCGGCCCTGTATCTTTTTTAAAAATATATGATGCAGGAACGGAAGCTGTCAAGCAAGGGGGAACAAGACGGGGCGCGAATATGGGTACCCTCCGTTATGACCACCCGGATATTATCAGTTTCATCAAATGCAAAACAAGTGAAACGGACATTACAAATTTTAATATTTCCGTACCTGTTTCGGATGAGTTTATGAAAAAAGCCATCGGCGAAGACCCCGATCCCATGTATTACCTGATAAATCCCCGTACAAAGGAACCGTATGTGGACGTGGAAACGGGGGAAGCAAAACAGCTCAATGCCGTGGAGATGCTGGATTTAATCGCCGACATGGCCTGGAAAAACGGCGACCCCGGTTTGATTTTTATAGATAGAATGAATGAGTTTAACCCTACACCGCATATAGGGAAATATGAAACTACTAACCCCTGTGTATCGGGGGATACTTTTGTACTGACTACAGACGGCCCGCGTATGGTTACCGATCTTGTGGGTAAATGTAGCCTCCTTGTAATCAATGGGAAGCCCTACCGAACCACTGACAAGGGTTTTTTCCCAACGGGTGTCAAACCCTTGTTGTCAATCAAGGCCAAGGAAGGTTACACTGTCCGGGTCACAAAGGAACACCCTATCCGTCGGGTCAAGAGTAGAACAGGGCATGTTATTGAACAGGAATGGATCAAGGCCGGAGAGTTAAAAGCCGGGGACAAAATCATGCTCCACAATCATCGGGATTTCATTGGATGGAACGGACTGTACGGCAAACAAGAAGGCTACCTTATTGGCCTGCTTATGGGCGATAAGCCAGCAAAGGATGATGAAGCCGTACTGTCCCTTTGGGAACAACGGGCTACCGGGGAAATCATGGATCTGGCTTGTGGGGCCACCATGTCGCTAACCTATGGGTTGGATTTTACAGAATGGCAAAAGGCGGGTAGCGGCAAAGAACACGGACCGGGCCCGGCCGGCATACGAAATATTGCATTTTCTCTTGGTATTAAACCAAAGGAAAGGAAGATAACAACCTACCTCGAAACCGGAACCTCCTCTGATTTTATCAAAGGTTTTCTTAGGGGTCTCTTTGATGCTGACGGATCTGTACAAGGCACACCAGAAAAGGGTGTTTCCATCAGGCTAGCCCATAGCGACCTTAAGCAGCTCCAGTCGGTTCAGCGGATGCTTGCCCGTCTAGGTATCGTCAGTGCCATCTGTACCGGTGGGCACAAAACCAACGGGCACAAGAAGGAAACCGCATTGCCGACCGACGGCATCACCGGGGGGTTTTCACACGAAACGCAGCCCCGGCACGAACTGACAATTTCCAAGGACAATATAAGGGTCTTTGCCGACCTGATTGGTTTTTCCGACGGGGCTAAAAAAAGACGTCTGGAGTCAATGCGAAAATCATACGGTCACAGTATGAATCGTGAGCATTTTACCATAGAAATTGACACAATTGTGCCCGACGGCACAGAACAAGTTTTCGATGTTCAGGTACCCGGGGTCAATGCCTTCGATGCCAACGGTATTGTTGTCCACAACTGCGGCGAACAACCTTTGTTACCCTACGAGGCATGCTGCCTGGGCTCCATCAATTTAAATTTGTTTGTGGACGACAAGGGCAATATACTTTGGGATGACCTCAAAGAGACGGTACACACGGCAGTACATTTCGAGGACAATGTTATTGATGCCACTAAATACGTCATTCCACAGATAGAGGAAACACACAAGAAAAAAAACCGAAAAATCGGTCTCGGAATTATGGGTTGGCACGACATGCTTGTTCAGCTAGGAATCCCCTATGACAGCGAGGAAGCCTTGGATCTTGCCGGTAAAGTCATGAAGTTTATAAACGATGAGGCAAAAAATAAATCCATGGAATTGGCTCGTGAACGCGGGCCCTTCCCTAGTTTTGAAGGAAGCATTTACGACAAGGGAAACAAAAAAGAATACCTACGAAATGCAACCAGGACAACCATTGCCCCCACGGGCACCATATCCATCATAGCCGGGGCCAGCAGTGGAATTGAACCCTATTTTAGTATTGCATTCATGAGGAAGAATGTCCTGGGTGGCGTGGACCTACCCGAAGTTAACCCCCTCTTCCTTGAAATATCCAAAAAGGAAGGGTTCTACAGCGAGGAGCTGATCAAAAGAATATCAGAAGAGGGAAGCGTACAAAACATTCCGGAAATACCAACGAAGATTAAGAGATTATTTAAAACGGCATTGGAAATAGATTACACCTGGCATGTGAAACATCAGGCTGCCTTTCAGCAACACACCGACAATGCGGTCAGTAAAACGATAAACATGAAAAAAGATGCAAGCAAAGATGATGTAAAAAAGGCCTACATCCTATCATGGAAGGCCGGTTGCAAAGGTATTACCGTTTATCGGGACGGTTCCAGATCAGTCCAGGTATTAAATGTGGGTGTAAAAAAGGAAACATCCGGACACGCCCAGTTAAAACCGCTAAAACGCCCGCAAAGACTAACCGGGGTAACCATCAGAAAAGAAACACCCATGGGGAATCTGTTTGTTACCTTAAATAAAATGGACGACAGCCCCTTTGAAATATTTGCCCAAATAGGTAAGGCCGGCAGCGACATACTCGCCTTCACCGAGGCCATTGCACGTTTAATTTCCTTAGCCCTAAGATGTGAAATCAGCGCCGATGAAATAATCGGCCAACTGGAGGGTATCGGAGGGGGACGTTCCGTGGGCTTTGGCCCCAACCGCGTACTCAGTGTACCGGACGCCATCGGCAAGGCCCTTTGCGAACTGCTCGAAGTAGAAAACAATAAACATGGCACTATGGAAATATGCCCGGAGTGCGGGCAGGCTGCTTTAATCTTTGTGGAAGGTTGCGCCAAGTGCCAGTATTGCGGCTATAGTGAGTGTTGATGGGATAAAGGAACAGACGGCATATTTAGACACGAAAATTCAGACCCGGTAAGGCACACCTTTATGCGCGCCAATGGTAGGTTTTCTATGCGCTGAAAGCGATAACCGCAAAAACTATTCCCGGGCACGCCCGGCCTGCATGAAGGAAAACACCGCCGCCAGTGTGGTTAGCCCGGCCCCAAAAAGGTAGGCATATTTCATACCCCCGAGAAAATAAACCGCCTCCGGCCCACTTAAATGCTCTTGGGCCACAATGGCCGCCGGCACAAATGTGTACAAAATAAGCCCGGCCGATGCGATTCCCAAAGCCATGCCCGTATTGCGTGCCGTAGCTAAAATCCCGGACGCTATCCCAAGATGTGGTCGGGGGACACTTCCCATCACCGAGCTATTGTTTGGTGATTGGAATATACCGGTGCCCAGACCGAAGAAAGCCAAACGCCACCCGATGGCCAAGGCGGGTGCGGCCACGGGCAAAAAGGCCATAGCCATCAATGCCAAGGCACACAGCGTTGCACCGGCAACTGCTAGCCCCCTCGTACCCACCCGGTCCGACAGGCTCCCACTAAATGGTGCCACTAGCATAACCGCCAAAGGAAAACTGGTCATCAGTAAACCTATTTTGTCCGGGGAAAATTGGATCACCCGCTGGAGATAGAAGGGGGTCAAAAAGACCAAAATGTATTGTGAGGCGAAATTTAGCAAGGCACTTACCGTACCCAAGGTAAAGGTACGGTTTTTAAATAAAGACAGATCAACCATTGGGTGGGGGAGACGATTTTCAATATATAAAAAGTACACTCCGGCAATAGCGGCGATAACTATCGCGGAACCAGTAGTAAAGTTTAATCCGGCACTTTGTATTTGATTGACGAAATAGAGAAAAGAGAAAAGACACACGAATGCAGATACGGCACCGGCAGCATCTACCCGGCCCGGTTTCCCCTTCAAATCCGGAATGACCCTCCTCGAAAGCAGCAGCCCGACAATACCGATAGGAATATTGATCAAAAAAATTAGCCGCCAGGACCACAGCGCGGTCAAAAGCCCGCCCAATGTGGGACCAAGGGCCAAGCCAATAGAAACACTTATTGCGTTAATACCAAGGGCACGACCCCGCTCCTCCGGTGGAAAAACAGCAGTCAGTATAGCGAAAGGTACGGACATCATCATACCCGCGCCTATTCCCTGAACGGCACGTGAAGCGACAAGCCAATAAATCGTGGGAGAGAGGGCACAAAAACCGGAAGTGGCCGTAAAGCAGGCTAAACCGACGAGATATACTTTTTTATATCCCAAGATATCCCCTAAACGACCGTAAAACAAAAGCAGGCTACTGATAGTCAACAAATAGATTAGCGGCACCCACTGGGCCGTTGCGATGGGGGTACCGAAGGAATCGGCTATGGTCGGCAGGATAACATTGACAATGCTGGCATCAATGGGACCCATAATACCGCCAAGCATTACAGCGGCCAAAACCAAATAGCGCGGTGACACGAAACTCCCCCCTCGAATAAACCCCTATAATATTAAAGGTTGACACCTTTGGCACGCTGTGTCAACCCCTCACGGAAAAATCTTGCAAAAACAGGGACGCAATTCTAGTCCTACTTCGCCAACTTGTCGATTACCTTGATGATCTCGTCAATTTTTTGTTTTTTGTCCGATCTGTCACCGGAGTCGAAAGCCTCTGTAACGCAATTCCGCAAATGGGCATCCAACACATCCCTGTTGATATTTTTTAGAATCCCAATGGATGCCATCACCTGGTTGGAAATATCTATACAGTAGCGATCATCCTCGACCATTTTGATGAGACCCTCAATCTGCCCTCTTACTGTTTTAAGTTTTTTTAATGTCTTTCCTCTGTCTGCCTTTATTTAAATCCACTCCTAAATCAACCCTAAACAATCTCCTTACGAAATGGAAACCACCTCATATCCAGCCTCTTCCACTGCCTGCTTTAAAACATTATCCGCCACATCCTTTGATGACGATACCCGAGCGGAATGATTTTCCAGATCCACCTGAACGTCAACATCGCCTAAGGCATTCAAGGCCTTTTCCACATGGGCCTTGCAATGGTTGCACATCATGCCCTTAATCTTTAAAACTTTTTCCATTTTCTCATCCTCGCTATCTTTTTGTTCTGTTACTTCTTCCACTTCCTCCTTAGAGGCTTTTCCCCCGGTCGGCCTAAACTTGCGCAACCTAAGAGCATTGGAAACAACAAAGAAGGAACTCAGACTCATAGCCGCAGCACCTATCATGGGCGACAATTTTATACCGAAGGCGGGGAATAAAACGCCCGCGGCCACCGGAATCCCCAGAATGTTGTAAAAGAATGCCCAAAAGAGGTTTTGTTTTATATTCCTTATGGTAGCCTTGGACAATTCCATGGCACCGACCGCGTCCATCAAATCGTTTTTAATCAAAACGATGTCCGCAGCCTCCATGGCCACGTCCGTACCGGCCCCGATGGCAATTCCGGCATCTGCCCTTGCCAAGGCCGGGGCATCATTAACTCCGTCACCGATCATGGCAACTTTTTGCCCCTCCCCTTGGAGTTCGCGGATTTTTTGATCCTTTTCCTGGGGCAATACCTCCGCTATAACCTCATCAATCCCCAGACGTGCACGGACAGCCTCCGCGGTCCTGCGGTTGTCACCGGTAAGCATGACCACCTTAACGCCCATTTCCTTGAATTTATCCACCGCCTGTTTACTGGTTGCCTTGAGCACATCCGCCACGGCAATGACCCCTAAAAGGGAATCCCCTCTGGCGAAATACAGCGGGGTTTTCCCCTCCGCGGAAAAACGCTCCGACAACTCGGCCACGGACCCGGTGTCCACGCCCTTGCTACTGAGAAATTTTTCGTTCCCGGCCGAATATTGGACCCCATCAAGATAGCCCTCTATCCCCCGGCCGGCAACGGCCTTAAATTCCTTTACTTCCCCGGCAACAATATTTTTTTCATCGGCATAGGCCAGGATTGCAGTTGCCAAAGGGTGTTCGGAGTTTTTCTCCAAGGCCTTAGCAACGGCCAACAATTCCCCTTCGGACTTTGCGGAACCAAGGACAAGATCGGTTACCCGGGGTTTTCCCTCCGTCAAGGTACCCGTTTTATCCATAACAACCGTCTTCACCCGATGGAATACTTCCAAGGCCTCCGCCGATTTCACCAGTATGCCTTGCTCCGCCCCCTTTCCGGTTCCAACCATTATGGCAACCGGCGTGGCCAGGCCCAGGGCACACGGGCAAGAAATAACAAGTACCGTTATACTCATGGACAAAGCAAATTCGAAGCTCTCCCCAACAAGAAGCCAAACTGTAGCGGCCAAGAGTGCTATGGCTATTACTATGGGAACAAATACTGCACTGATTTGATCGGCCAGCCTGGAAATAGGTGCCTTGGTAGCATTGGCATCTTCCACCAGGGCTATGATCTTAGCTATTGTGGTATCGGTGCCAACATGGGTAGCCTCAAACCTGAAGGCCCCCGAAAGGTTAATGGTGGCAGCACTTACATGCATTCCGACCCTT